>NZ_BAAAYL010000001.1:2778507-3087230 GCF_039536205.1 Streptomyces sannanensis
AGGCTCCCGGCCCGCCCGGGAAGGGTGGGCCGGGAGCCTGCCCCCGCTCGGAGGCCGGGGGCGGGGGCCGGGATGTCCGTCTCGGACGCCGGACAGGCTGCGGCCCTGCTGTCCGCCGTTGTCCTGTCAGGGCGTGCGGATGAGGGAGAGGGCCCTGTCCCGGATCTTTGCCATCGTCGCCTCGTCCTCCGCCTCGACGTTGAGGCGGAGAAGAGGCTCGGTGTTGGAGGGGCGGACGTTGAACCACCAGGTGGCGGTGGAGATCGTCAGGCCGTCGAGCTCGTCGACCGTCACGCCCTCCTCCCCGGAGAACGCCTCGCGGAGTGCGGCGATGCGCCCCGCCTGGTCGGCGACCGTGGAGTTGATCTCGCCGGAGCCCGTGTAGCGGTCGTAGGCGCTGACGAGGCCGGAGAGCGGGCCGGGCTGGGTACCGAGGGCGGCCAGGACATGAAGGGCGGCCAGCATGCCCGTATCGGCGTTCCAGAAGTCGCGGAAGTAGTAGTGCGCGGAGTGCTCGCCGCCGAAGATGGCGCCGGTGCGGGCCATCTCCTCCTTGATGAAGGAGTGGCCGACCCGGGTGCGGACGGGCTTGCCGCCGTGTTCGGTGACGACCTCCGGGACCGAGCGGGAGGTGATCAGGTTGTGGATCACCGTGCTGCCGGGGTGCTTGGCCAGCTCGCGGGCGGCGACCAGGGCCGTGATCGCGGAGGGGGAGACGGGTTCGCCGCGCTCGTCGACGACGAAGCAGCGATCGGCGTCGCCGTCGAAGGCGAGGCCGATGTCGGCGCCGGTCTCACGGACCTTCGCCTGGAGGTCGATGATGTTCTTCGGGTCGAGGGGGTTGGCCTCGTGGTTGGGGAACGTGCCGTCGAGTTCGAAGTACATCGGGATCAGCTCGATCGGCAGACCCTCGAACACGGTGGGAACGGTGTGTCCGCCCATGCCGTTGCCCGCGTCGACGACGGCCTTCAGCGGGCGGATCGTGGAGAGGTCCACGAGGGACAGCAGGTGGGCGGCGTAGTCGGCGAGGACGTCCCGCCGGGTGAGGGTGCCGGGCCGGTCCGCCGGGGCGGGGGCGCCCTCGGACGACCACTGTTCGACCAGGGTGCGGATCTCCGCGAGGCCGGTGTCCTGGCCGACGGGCGCCGCGCCCGCTCGGCACATCTTGATGCCGTTGTACTGGGCGGGGTTGTGCGAGGCGGTGAACATCGCGCCGGGCAGGCCCAGCGAACCGGAGGCGAAGTACAACTGGTCCGTGGAGCAGAGGCCGATCTCGGTCACGTCGGCGCCGCGGCCGGCCGCGCCCCGGGCGAAGGCTCCGGAGAGGCCCGGCGACGAGGGACGCATGTCATGGCCGACGACGATCGCCGACGCATTGGTCACCTGCACGAACGCGGCTCCGAAGAGCTCGGCGAGGGGCTCGTCCCACTGATCCGGAACCACCCCGCGCACGTCGTACGCCTTTACGATCTGCGACAGATCGGCAGCAGCCACGGCCACCCCTCCCAGGATTTTCTCTGCGGTCGCCCCCAAAACTACCCGGAAGGGATTCTCAGGAGTCGGGAGATCGCAGCACCCGGAGATGGCCGCGTCGCGCCACCTCCATCGGATCGGCGGTACGCGGGCTGCTCGCGCCGCCCTCGGTGGTCCGGTCGTGCGGCCTGGCCGCTTCCCGGACGGCGTTGGCGAGCGCCTCGAGGTCGTCACCGCTCGGCCGGGTCGGGCCCGAGCCGTCGGAGAGCCGGACGACCTCCCAGCCGCGTGGCGCGGTCAGCCGCTCGCTGTGCTCCGCGCACAGGTCGTAGCAGTGGGGCTCGGCATAGGTGGCGAGCGGTCCGAGGACCGCGGTCGAGTCCGCATAGACGTACGTCAGGGTCGCGACGGCGGGACGTCCGCATGCGGTGCGCGAACAGCGACGTACAAGGCTCACGACGTTGGACGGTACCGCACTCTTGAGCGGGCCGCGACGAATCTCCACCACCTCACTCCACCGTGTCGCGGTGTGACGTCGAACACAGCACCCTTCAGAGGGGCCTCGCTGACCTGCGGAGAAGCGCCCGGACACGGGCCAGGACGACAGTGAATGCGGTCACCATTTGCGCAACTTTCCGACAATCCACAGGAAATCCATGGTCTCGGATAGGCCGGTAATCGGGCCCAAGAGTGACCGAAATGCTCACACAGCGACATGCCGAACGGAGCCCTCCACCGGGGCTACCCTGCGTGAGTGATGGACAGTCCCGTACCTCCTCCTCCCGCCGAGCCCCGGCCGCGCCGCCGCGACCGTCACGGCCGCGGGATGCGTGGCCCCGTCGCCCCGCCCCAGGTTCCACTGGCGGCCAGCAGGGCGGAAACGTTCCGCGATCTCGTGCAGGACTCCGTGGAGCGGCTGGAGCGGCGTTGGCCGCAGCTCGCGGACGTCGAATTCCTGGTGCTGGACGTGCCGCTGATGCTCGAGGGCGACGATCCGGGCTCATGGAGCGACGAGGCAGTGCCGCTCGGCCGCGCCGTGCCCGCCGGCAAGGAGCAGCCCGCACGGATCTTCGTCTACCGGCGCCCGGTGGAAATCCGCACCAAGAGCCGGGACGAACGCGCGCTGCTCGTGCACGAGGTCGTGGTGGAGCAGGTCGCGGACCTGCTCGGGCTCGCGCCGGAGTCGGTCGACCCGCGGTACGGGCAGGACTGACGCCGGATCGGCCCTGCGGTCTCAGTCGTCCAGGACGGAGACGTCCTGGACCGCCTCGGGCACCACGACCGTGCCCCGGTCGTCCGGCAGCGTCTGCACCGTGAACATCGGGATGCCGTCCTCCGGGATCGCCAGGGTGCGTGCCGCGTGCACCGTGCCGCCCGACTCCGGCTCCACGGTCAGCGCGTACGAACCCTTCAGCCCGGCCGGCACCGGCGGCACCACGGCCAGCGTCGTACCGCCCTTGACCGAGTACGTCTTGACGGCCGGCTCGCCGCCCTCGCTGCCCGCGGAGGCGGTGACCTTGACCTTCACCGTCCCCTCCGGCGCGTACAGCGAGAGCGTGGCGCCCTTCGCGCGGTTGTCGGCCGCGGTCGCCCGCGCCCCCACCGGACCGGTCGCGGGGATGTAGCCGACCTCCTGCTGGTCGCCCTTGCCACGCACCACCCGCAGCGCCGCCACCACCGGGGTGGCGCGCCCGCGCTGCGCGGGGGTGAGGACCAGTGAGCCGGCCTCGCCCCTGGTGAGGTCCTGGAGGTCGACGGACGCGGTCATCCCCGACTTGACGTGCAGGGTCTCGTGACCGGCAGGGGTGATGGTGCCGGTGGGGCCGGCCAGACCGAGCTTGAGATCGGCGTCGTCCGAGCCCGGCGCGTACGCGATCAGGCGTACGGAGGTGGCGTCCGCCGGGATGCCCGGCAGTACCACGTTGCCGGACGGGTCGGCCGAGGCGGGCAGCCAGTCGCTGCCGGCCTTGTCGTCCGCCACCCGCACGACCGCCCCGACACGGCCCGACCGCGTGGTGACGTGGACGGTCAGATCGGCGATCGCTTCCGTGGTGAGGGTGGAGAGCAGCACCGGGACGCTGGACCGGGCCGGGACGGTGACACCCTCCTTGGCCTCGGTCTTCACCTTGCCGTCGGCACCGTAGAGCTCGATGTCGGCGACGGCGGCGGTGTCGTCGGGGTTGGTGAGATGGACATAGTCCTGCCGCTCGGCGGCGGTGCTCGCTCCCGGGAACCAGAAGTTCGTGTCGGGCGCGGTGCAGCTGACGCCGAGCAGACCGCGGGCGCCGCCCACGGAGACCGAGGTGGTCTGCTGGACGGTCCAGCCCGGGGCGAGCCGGCCGTCGGCGGAGCCGACGAGGGCGGGGGCCGTGCCGCCGCTCGCCTCGGCGGTGGCGGGCTTGCCGGGCTCCTTGAGGGTGAGCACGGGTTTGGCGGTCCGGCCTGCCGCGGGCTGCTTCGCCTTCTCACCGTCCCCGGGTGCGGTGACGTCCTTGGTCTGGGCGGCCGTCGGCAGCAGTTGCGCGGTGCCGGCCTTGTCGCCCTCCGCTCCCGCCGGCGTGAACGACGTGTACGTCGTGTCCGCCACCTCGGAGCTGCTCGGCGCCGGGCACAGCAGGCTGGAACGCTCCACGGGCAGCAGGGACGGGGCCTTCGCCTCCGCCACGGCCTCGCCGCCGGGTGCGGTGAGCGCGGCCACTCCGGTGACGGCGGCGAGGGCGGTGGCGGCCGCGACGAGGGAGAGGGTGGTGCGGTTCATCGGTTGCTCCCGTCGGGGCGCTGGTCGGGCTCCTGGCCGTCGGCGTAGGGCTGCTGTCCGTAGGCGTACGGGTCGTAGCCGCCGCCCTGCTGGTACGGGTCGGCGTACTGCTGGTACTGCTGCTCGGCGCCGTACTGGTAGGCAGTGTTCGCGTACGGGTCGGCCGGGTACTGGCCGTACTCCTCGGATGCGGGCGCGGGCGCGTACGCCGGGGCGTCCCACTCCCCGTACATGTGCTGCTGCGGCACATACGGTTCCGCGTCCTGCACCTCGGGCACCTGCACCGGCGCGGCCTCGGCCTCCACCGGCGTGCCCTCGGCCTGCGCCGCCGCGCGCAGCCTGCGCGCCCGGCGTCCCTCGCCCTCGACGGGCTCCGCGGGCACGGCCGCCGGGGCCTCGTCCGCATCCTCGGGCAGGTCGTCGTCGATCTCCCGGCGGCGGCCCGGCAGGGCGAGCACCAGCAGCACGAGCATCAGGGTGACCTGCGTCCAGATCCACGCGGTGTGGGTGAACGGGGCCTGGTAGGTGACGTCGAGCCGGCCGCCTTCCGCGGGCAGCTCGAAGCCCTGGGCCCAGCCGTCCACGGTGGTCTTCTTCAGCTCATGGCCGTCGAGGGTGGCCGTCCAGCCGGGCGCGGCGCGGTCCGCGATCCGCAGGGTGCGCCCGGAGCCACCGGCGGGGATCTTGGTGTGTACCTCGACCGGGTCGGCCGCGACGGGCCGCGGCTCGGCGTCGCCGGAGACGATCGTGACACGCGCGACCTGCTGGTCGACCCGCCACAGGGCGCCGCCGTCGAGCTGACTGAGCCTGGTCAGGCCGGGGGTGGCGTCGAGGACGCGGCTCATCTGGCGCGGTGCTCCGTCGCGTACCAGGACGTACCGGATCGCGTAGCCGCTGAGCTGGTCGGACTGGTCGGCACCGGAGCCCGCGACAAGATTGGCGACGATCTTGCCGAGGCGCGGGTCGGCACCGCCGGCCTCCACGAGTTCGGCGTCACCGAGGCGGCCGCCGGATCCCCGTACCAGCATGTACGAGACACGGGCGGGCGAGCTGCCGCCGAGGATCAGGGTGCGGGCCTGGTCGCGGGTACCGCTCTCCTCGGCGACGAAGGCCGGGACCTGCGCCGGGTCACGCCGCTCCAGCGGGCCGGCGGCGCCGCTGATCATCCAGCCGGCGGCGGCCAGCAGCGGCCCCACCGCGGCGGCCAGCGCGATCAGCACGGCGGCGGGCTGGCGCCAGCCGAAGCCGTGCGCGGCGACGCGGGTGCGGACGCCTTCGGCGCCGAGCGCGGCGGCGGCGAGCAGGGCGATGCCGTAGACGAGGGTGGCGGGGCCGGCCCAGCCGCCCTGCACGTTGTTGGTGAACACAGCCAGGACGAGGGCGACCAGCGCGGTCACCCAGGCCGTACGGATCGCGAACCGGCGTTCCTCGCGCAGCAGCGCGGCCAGCGCCGCCAACACCACGCCGATGAGCAGCAGCCCGCCCGCGGCCTTCGGCCCACCGGGGCTGATGCCGAGCAGGTCGAGCGCGGAGGCCGCCCCGGTGTCGTACTCGGCCCCGGCTTCCCGGAAGAAGCCCGACGGGCCGGTCAGCAGCGTCAGCGACCAGGGTGCGAGGACGAGCATCGGGGTGCCGACGGCGGCGAGGAAACGCAGCGCGTACGCCGTGATGTCGTCGCGCCGCACGGCGAGCACGCCGAGGCCGAGCAGCACCGCGGCCGGCCAGACGACCGGCGTGAAGGCCATGGTGAAGGTGAGAAGAAAGGTGTACGCCCAGGTGGCGCGCCAGCTGCCCCGGGAGGTACCGCTCTGGAATCCGGCCGCGGCCACGCCCGCACGGGCGAGAAGGGGCAGCAGCACCGCGAGGACGGCCGTGCCGAGCCGCCCGGTGGCGAGTGCGCCGGTGACGGCGGGCAGGAAGGCGTACGCGACGCTCGCCCAGGCGCGCAGCAGCCGGGACTCGACGAGCGGCCGGGAGGCGAAGTACGCGGTGAGGCCGGCCAGCGGCACAGAGCAGACCAGCAGGAGGGTCAGTGCGAATCCGGTGGAGCCCAGGAACAGCGCCGAGAGCCCGGCGAGGGCGCCCAGGTACGGCGGTGCGCTCTGGGTGCCGCCGGTGCCGAGCGGATGCCAGGCGCCGGCGTACCGGTCCCACAGGCCGGCGACGTCCGCGGGAGCGGGCAGCAGCGCACCGCCCGCCAACGCGCCGCCGCCGAACAGCTCCCGGCAGGCGACGAGCGAGACGACCAGCAGCAGGGCGAAGAGCACCGGCGCCGGCCGACGAGCGATCCGCTTGAGCCGTGCGAACTGCTCGATCTCCAGATAGTCGGCGTCCTCACCACCGGGGCCGGACTCGACGGCTCCGTGCCGGGAGCCGCCCGAGTCGGCGTCGGAACGGCGGCCGAAGTCGCTGACGGCCTGTTCGACGGTGGCCCGGATCGTCGCTCCGGGCGGCGGGAACAGCGGGCGCAGCTCGCTCGCCGCGACCACTGGCTTACCCCGCCGTTTCCGTTCCGCGAGGATCCGCTCGGGGCGCAGCAGGACGGAGAGCAGACCCCTGATCTCGTCGACGGCCTGGCCGGGCACCTTCCCCACCACATAGGCGAAAGTGCGCAGCAGTGTGCCGAGGATCAGGCGCAGCAGTACGAACGGCAGGGCCGCGCCACGCGTGTTGACGAGCATCGTGTGGACGGCGCCCGCCTTGTCGACGCGGTGCGGGCTCGCGACGGAGCGGCCCACGCAGTCGACGGTGCGGCGCTCGCGCGCGGCCGCTTCGGCGTGTCGCAGTACGGCGCCGGGAGCGACGAGGACACGGTGGCCGGCGGCGTGGGCCCGCCAGCACAGGTCGACGTCGTCGCGCATGAGGGGCAGGTGTCGGTCGAATCCGCCGAGTTGCTCCCACACATCGCGGCGGATGAGCATGCCGGCGGACGACACGGAGAGGACCGAGCGGACCTGGTCGTGCTGGCCCTGGTCCTGCTCGCGGCGGTCGAGGCCGGTCCAGCGGCGTCCGCTGTTGGCGATGGACACGCCGGCTTCGAGGAGCTGCTTGCGGTCGTACCAGCCGCGCAGTTTGGGGCCGACGACGGCGGCGTACGGGTCGGAGTCGGCGACGCGCAGCAGTTCGGCGAGAGCGTCGGGCTCGGGTGCGCTGTCGTCGTGCAGCAGCCACAGCCACTGGACGGGGTCGCCGTGCGGGAGTTCCGGCAGGTCGTAGGCGTCGTCGCGCCAGGTCCTGGTGACCGGGTCCCAGCCGCTGGGCCGCTTGAGGTACGGCAGGTCCTCGGGGGTGAGGACGGGTGCGGTCCGGGCCGCCTCGTCGACGGCGGCGCCGAAACCGGAGCGGCGCGCGAGGTGCAGCACACGGTCGTCGCCGAGCGCTTCGGTGAGGAGCCGGGCGGAGTCGTCGGCGCTGCCGGTGTCGGCGGCGATGACGTACTGCGCGGGGCGCTCCTGGCCGAGCAGTCCGGCGAGCACATCGGGCAGCCAGCGGGCGCCGTCGTGCGACACGAGCACGGCGGTGACGACGTGCCTGGGGAACTCGGGGGGGGTCGCGGCGCCCGCGTACGGGGCCGTCGATGGGCTGTGCACGGACATTGAGGTACGGGCCCTCCGGCCGGGGTCCCGGGGGTCGCCCCCCGGAAGGCTGCTGTGCTGACTGCGATGGACACACGTGCCCCGGTGGGGCGTTGGTGTCTCGGACAGCGCCCCACACTAACGGCTGACACAGCACAGCGGTCCGCCGCCTGTGGACAGCACACAGACGACGGACCGTTCCTCACCTACGGACGTGCACGTTCTGATCAGACGGCGGCCTTCTTCAGGCGGCGCCGCTCACGCTCCGAAAGGCCGCCCCAGATCCCGAACCGCTCGTCGTTGGCGAGGGCGTACTCAAGGCACTCGGAGCGCACTTCGCAGGCGAGGCAGACCTTCTTGGCCTCCCGGGTGGAGCCGCCCTTCTCGGGGAAGAAGGACTCCGGATCGGTCTGGGCGCACAACGCGCGCTCCTGCCAGCCGAGTTCCTCGTCCGCGTCCTCGACCAGCAGTTGTTGGAACAGCTCGGTCATGTGCGCCCCTCGTCTGTCTTTACTTCCCCGTGATGTTGCCGTTACCGATTCCGGCCGAACGACACGAGTGAAATTACAAGTGTGTGGATCCGAGCGAGTCAAGCCGAGATCTGCTATTGGGCCCGGTATTCACTCTGCGGAACCAAGGGTATGCGGAAAGTGTTCATATCGGCAAAAACCATGACACTTGCCACTGGCCTATCCGCACCCCCTCCGGCCGCCGGCGGCTCACCGAGAGGGACGCAACACGTGTTGATCTTGTTGCACTCGACCCCCTCGAAGCGACCCGGATCACATTCAGATCACGAGAGCGCAACGACGTTTGCGGGCGCGGATGTTGCGCCACATCTCCCCGACCGTGACCGCACAAACCTTTCTCCGGGCGCAGCAACCGGATGAGGTGAAACATTGACGCCAAATCGGGCATTGAGTTGACAAGCGGCATCGCGAGCCGGTCTCCTTTAGGGCATGCCAGCGACCGCAGCGCCCGCCACGACCCACACACGTGGGCTCCGTCGCGCTGTCCAGGCCCGCTGTTGCTATTCCAGCTGTTGATGCCGTAGCGCTCCAGCTCTCCCCTCGCTCGCTCCTCCCGCGAGCGATCTGCGACACCCCAGCACTTGATCTTTCTCTGCCGAGGAACCACCGCACCCATGAACAGCGACAGCGACCTCCAGATCGCCGGCGACATCCTCGAGGTCCAGCACCTCCTCCAGCCCGCCCGCGAGCACCCCGCCACCGTGGCCGAATTCGCCGGCCTCGCCCGCTCCATCGCCGCCGACCGGGCGCAGTGGGCCCCTCTCGTCCAGTACGACGCCACGACCCGCTGGTACCACCGGCTGCGCACCGTTCCCCAAGCTCTCGGCTCCTCCCCCAAGCTCTCGGCTCCTCCCCCAAGCTCTCGGCTTCTCCCCCAAGCTCTCGGCTTCTCCCCCAAGCTCTCGGCTTCTCCCCCAAGCTCTCGGCTTCTCCCCCAAGCTCTCGGCTTCTCCCCCAAGCTCTCGGCTTCGCTCGAGCAGGGGGGACCCCCACGAGCAGGGGAGACCCCACTCGGCTACGAGGTCTGGCTGCTCTCCTGGGTCCCCGGCCAGGGCAGCGGACTGCACGACCACGGCCGCTCCTCCGGCGTACTGACCGTCCTGGAAGGTGAGTTGACCGAGCGGACCGAGCGCGGCACACGGACACTGAATGCCGGATCCCAGCGGGTCTTCGCCCCCGGTTACGTCCACGAAGTGCTCAACGACACCCTCGAACCGGCCGTCAGCCTGCACATCTACTATCCGGGCCTGACCCAGATGCCCATGTACAGCGCGCAGTGCGCCCCGGCGGAACGGATGGCCGTCCGCACCTGACAAACTGCTGTGCATGCGCATTGTGGTTCTGGCCGGCGGCATCGGCGGTGCCCGTTTCCTGCGCGGCCTGAAGGCGGCCGCCCCCGACGCGGACATCACGGTCATCGGCAACACAGGTGACGACATCCATTTGTTCGGGCTGAAGGTCTGCCCCGACCTCGACACCGTGATGTACACCCTCGGCGGTGGCATCAACGAAGAGCAGGGCTGGGGGCGTACGGACGAGACCTTCCATGTGAAGGAGGAGCTCGCGGCGTACGGCGTGGGGCCCGAGTGGTTCGGCCTCGGCGACCGGGACTTCGCCACGCACATCGTCAGGACACAGATGCTGGCCGCCGGCTATCCACTGAGCGCGGTCACCGAGGCTCTGTGCGCGCGATGGAAGCCCGGCGTCCGGCTCATCCCCATGACCGACGACCGCGTCGAGACGCATGTCGCGGTCGAGGTCGACGGCGAGCGCAGGGCCATCCACTTCCAGGAGTACTGGGTGAAGCTGCGCGCCTCCGTGGACGCGCACGCCATCGTCCCGGTCGGCGCCGACCGGGCCAAGCCCGCGCCCGGTGTGCTGGAGGCCATCGCCTCCGCCGACGTCATCCTCTTCCCGCCCTCCAACCCCGTCGTCAGCGTCGGCACCGTCCTCGCCGTGCCCGGCATCCGGGAGGCCATCGCCGAGGCGGGCGTACCGGTCGTCGGCCTCTCCCCCATCGTCGGCGACGCGCCGGTGCGCGGCATGGCCGACAAGGTGCTCGCCGCGATCGGCGTCGAGTCGACGGCCGCCGCGGTGGCCGAACACTACGGCTCGGGACTGCTCGACGGCTGGCTCGTCGACACGGTGGACGCCGGCGCGGTGGCCGGTGTCGAAGCGGCCGGCATCCGCTGCAGGGCCGTACCGCTGATGATGACGGACATCGACGCCACCGCCGAGATGGCCCGTCAGGCCCTGGCACTCGCCGAGGAGGTACGGGCGTGAGCACGCCCTCCTTCCGGGTGTGGGCGCTCCCCGGTCTGCCGGAGATCCGCCCCGGGGACGACCTCGCCGAACTGATCGCCGCCACCGAACCCGGCCTGGCGGACGGCGATGTGCTGCTGGTCACCTCCAAGATCGTCAGCAAGGCGGAGGGCCGGATCGTCCAGGCGGACGACCGCGAAACCGCCATCGACGCCGAGACCGTACGGGTCGTGGCGCGGCGCGGCACGCTGCGCATCGTCGAGAACCGGCACGGCCTCGTCATGGCGGCGGCCGGAGTGGACGCCTCCAACACTCCCGCGGGGACCGTGCTGCTGCTTCCGGAGGACCCCGACGCGTCGGCCGCGGCCATCCGGAAGGGACTGCGCGAAACCCTGGGCGTCGACGTCGGCGTAATCGTCACGGACACCTTCGGCCGCCCCTGGCGCAGCGGGCTCACCGATGTCGCGATCGGCGCCGCCGGAGTGCGTGTCCTCGACGACCTGCGCGGAAACACGGACTCGCACGGCAATCCGCTGAACGTCACCGTCGTCGCCACCGCCGACGAACTCGCCGCGGCCGGCGACCTGGTGAAGGGCAAGGCCACCGGCCTCCCGGTCGCCGTGGTCCGCGGGCTGCCGCATGTGGTCGCCGACTCCTCGGAGGGCGCCCGCGCGCTGGTGCGCAACACGGCCGACGACATGTTCCGGCTCGGCACCTCGGAGGCGATCCGGGAAGCGGTGACCCAGCGGCGTACCGTCCGCGCCTTCACCGACGACCCGGTCGACCCCGGCGCCATCCGCCGTGCCGTCGCCGCGGCCGTCACGGCCCCCGCCCCGCACCACACCACGCCGTGGCGGTTCGTACTGGTGGAGTCCGAGTCGGGGCGGACCCGGCTGCTGGACGCGATGCGCAACGCGTGGATCGCCGACCTGCGCGGCGACGGAAAGTCCGAGGAGGCCGTGGCGAGGCGTGTCCGCCGCGGGGACGTACTGCGCAACGCGCCGTATCTGGTGGTGCCGTGCCTGGTCATGGACGGCTCGCACACCTATCCCGACCCGCGCCGCAGCGCCGCCGAGCGCGAGATGTTCGTGGTGGCCATGGGCGCCGGTGTGCAGAACTTCCTGGTCGCGCTGGCCGGTGAACGGCTGGGCTCGGCCTGGGTGTCGTCGACGATGTTCTGCCGGGACGTGGTGCGCGACGCGCTGGACCTCCCGGAGGGCTGGGACCCGATGGGCGCGATCGCGGTGGGCCGCCCGGCGGCTCCCCCGGCCTCGCGGCCGGAACGGGACGCGGAGGCGTTCGTAGAGGTGCGCTGATGCCGAAGGGGGCCACGCAGGGGGTGCTGTCCGGACCCGGGGTTGCCGTTCTCCGCACGGCGGACCGGTGTGTCCGTCCTCGAACTGCCCCAGCTGCCTCCCCCAGGCCAACCAGGACGGAGACCGGCGCACCGCGAGCGTCAGAGACGCCCGATGTCGCCTCGCGGCATCTTCGGCGCGCGTCGAGGCGGCGTGCGGCCGCTGAGCAGGATCAGGCGGGCGGCACGGTGGCGTTGGCCCTCGTACGGCGCCAACAGTTCCAGCATCGCCGCGTCGTCGGTGTCGCGGTCGCCCGTCAGCGCGTAGCCGATGATGCCGGGCAGATGAAGGTCGCCCACGGTCACCGCGTCAGCGGCGCCGTTGGAGCGCTGGAGAGTTTCCGCCGACGTCCAGGGGCCGATGCCGGGAATCAGTTCGAGGCGGCGAGTGGCCTCGGCCAAGTCCATACCGGCCGCCTCCTCCAGTCGGCGGGCGACACGCACCGCGCGCAGGATCGTGGCCGAGCGCTTGGAGTCGACGCCCGCACGGTGCCACTCCCAGGACGGGATGAGGGCCCAGGTACGGGCGTCCGGCATGACGTGCAGAAGGTCACCGGCAGGTCCGGGGGCGGGATCGCCGTACTTCCGTACGAGCAGCCGCCACGCCCGGTACGCCTCGTCGGTGGTGACCTTCTGCTCCAGGACCGACGGGATCAGTGACTCCAGGACCAGCCCGGTGCGGCAGAGGCGAAGCCCGGGCCGACGGCGCAGCGACTCGTGCACCAGGCGGTGGCACGGTGCGAAGGCGTCCGGGTCGTCCTGTGCACCCAGCAGCTCGGGGAGCCGGTCGAGGAGCCACTCCGCGCCCGGTCCCCAGGCCTCGGCCTCGGCCCGGCCGTCACGCAGGGCGACCCGGAGCGTGCCGGGCCCGGCGGGCGTGAGGCCGGCCCGCCAGACCGAGCCGTCGGGTGCCGTACGGAACGTGGGGTCGGCGGGGCCGCGGCGCAGCGGCCCCAGGACGAGGCCGAGGTCGAGGGGACCGGGGGGCGTCCAGGTCCGGCTCCTGGACGCGTTCCCGGCCTGACGCGGAACCCCTGCGGGTACGTGCGTGTACCCGCCCCGCAGAGTCGTGCGAAGCGAGGCGGGGGTCCCCCCGGACGAGCTCTGAGGTGCGAAGCGGCCTGCCACGCCTCCGAGGCTACGGGGTTCGGGGCACCCCCGTGGGCGCCCCGCCCCACCCCGGCCCCGGCACCGGGCCGGCTCGCCCGCTACTGGTCGGACGAGAAGCGCACCGCGCCCGGCGGGAGCATGGCGCCGCACCAGACGCGGATGCCGTCGCGGAGCTCGTTGTCCGGGCCCACCACCGCGCCGTCGCCGATCACCGCGCCTGTGAGGACCGTGCGCGCCCCGATCCGGGCCCCGGCACCGATGAGGGAGTCCGTGATCACCGCGCCGGCCTCGACGATCGCGCCGCCCAGGACCGTACTGCCGTCGATCCGCGCGCCGTCGCCGATGACGGCGCCCTCACCGACGACCGTGCCGCCGGAGAGCTTGGCGTCGGCGGCCACGGAGGCCGTCGGCAGGACCAGGCGGTCGCCGCAGCGGCCCGGTACGGCCGGGGACGGCGCGCGTCCCAGTACGAGGTCGGCGGAGCCGCGGACGAAGGCCTGCGGGGTGCCGAGGTCCAGCCAGTACGTGGAGTCGACCATGCCCTGGAGATGCGCGCCGGAGGCGAGCAGCTCGGGGAAGGTCTCGCGTTCGACGGATACGGGGCGGCCCGTCGGGATGCTGTCGATGACCGAGCGGCGGAAGACGTACGCGCCCGCGTTGATCTGGTCGGTGACGATCTCCTCGGGAGTCTGCGGCTTCTCGAGGAAGGCGGTGACCCGGCCGGTCGGATCGGTGGGGACGAGGCCGAAGGCGCGCGGGTCCTCGACGCGGGTGAGGTGGAGGGAGACGTCCGCGCCACTGGTCTCGTGCATGTCGACGAGCGCACGGATGTCGAGGCCGGTGAGGATGTCGCCGTTGAAGATCAGCACCGGGTCGTCGGGGCCCGAGTGCAGCCGGTCGGCGACATTGCGGATCGCCCCGCCGGTGCCGAGCGGCTCCCGCTCGGTCACGTACTCGATGTGCAGGCCCATCGAGGAACCGTCGCCGAAGTACGGTTCGAAGACCTCGGCGAGGTAGGAGGTGGCGAGCACGATGTGCTCGACACCGGCCGCCCTCGCCCTGGCCAGTTGGTGAGTGAGGAACGGGACGCCCGCCGCGGGGACCATCGGCTTGGGGGTGTGCACCGTGAGCGGGCGCAGCCGGGTGCCCTTGCCTCCGACCAGGAGGATCGCCTCCGGCGATCGAGGCGGTTCAGACGGTTCAGTCCGTTCAGTCAACGTGTTGTCTCGCTTCCTGGTCGGGCCGGCCGGCTGGGGTAAACCCCCAGCGATGGCTGAGGGAGGGCGGCCAGTGTAGGCAGACTGTTCAGTAACTTTCGGTCAGCGACCCTGCAATCTGGCGGAATCGGTCCGGGTTTTGCCGAGCTGTTCGTAGAGGAGCTCCCCCGGACAAGCGGTGGCATACCCATCCTTGTGCCCGGAGATGACATTGAATTTGACGACTGCGCCCTTCGCGTACTTCCCCCCGGCCGACGTCAGGCTCGCCCTGCCTTCCGGATTTCCCCCGTGCAGACCGAGCTTCCAGGCCGTCAGTTCCGAGATGGCATCCACGGTCTCCTGGGACGGACTGGACGAACTGTGCGTTCCGAGGACCGCGATGCCCATGCTGTTGGAGTTGAAACCGAAGGTATGAGCGCCCATGACGGGCTCATCCACGCCTCCCGCGCGCCCTTCGTAGATGTTTCCGCACTTGTCGACGACGAAGTTGTAGCCGATGTCGCGCCAGCCCATGCTCACGACGTGGTAGCGGTAGATACTGCGAAGGACGGACGGTGCCTCCGCACATGTGTAGTCGTTGCCCGAGGCGGTGTGGTGGACGAAGGCCACCTTCACCGAGTTGGTGTAGACGAAGCTCTGCGCGCGGAGCGTCTCGTCGGCTCCCCACCCCTTGCGTGTGATGATGCTCGGCCGCGGCCCGATGAACGGCCCGGTGGCCGGCTGCGCGCCGGGCGCCACTCCGGGACCGCCCCATGAGTCGAGCAGTTCGGCCTGTGTCCGGGCCTTGCTCGCCGCCGGAATCACGGTGGCACCGAGCGGTGCGAGCCGGGCGTTGACGGCGGAACTCGCCGCGTCCCCGGGCGAGAGCAGCGACGCCTTGGGCGTGTCGGCCGGCGCGCCACGGGCCGGCACACTCCGGGCCGATATACCCTCGGCCGACGCACTCCCGGCCGATATACCCTCGGCCGACGCGCTCCCGGCCGGCGCGTCCTTGACAGGCGCGTCCTTGACCGGCTCGACGCCGGGGTCGACGAGGTCGAGGCGCAGCCCTTCGGGCAGCGGGTCACGGGCCACGGCCCGGCCCAGGCCGGCCGGCTGCGGGCGTACCCGCACCTCGACGGCGTCCGACGCGCCGACCCACAGCGGCGCCGTCCCGCCACGGATCGGCCGCGAGCTGCGCTCCGCGGGCCCGGGGTCTGCGGCGTCCTCGTGGGTGTGCGTCTCGACGGACTGCCAGCCCGACCAGGCGCCCGAGTCCATGGCCCGGGTACGCACCTGGACGGTGCCGTGGAGTTCGGCGTTCGCGTCGTCCCAGACCAGGCCGACCAGTGAGAACGGTCTGACTTCGCGGACGGGCAGGCCCACGCCCGGGACCATGGCCCGGTCGGAACCGGCGCCCAGCGATATCAATCGCAGCGACTGGGTGGAGCCGGAGGCGGGTTCTATCGCAGCCGGTCTGGCATCGGCCGCGGTGTAGCGGGCAGAGGCAGCGGCGATCGGGAGCACGAGAGAGGCGGTGCACGCGACGCCGATCGAGGATGCAAGTATGGCACGCATGCCTATGATCCTGGACATAATCAGATAAACCTGTCCATCGGGGAACTGACGCCGCATCGGCCAATCCGGTGTACGTCCCGGAGTCGCACCCCCGCGGGCGCGGCGCCCCGCCGCGTACCCTTACCCGGGTGAACGCCAGCGACCGCACCCCCGCCGACCTGCTGCGATCCGCGCTCGCCGCGGACCCGGCCCGCCCCCTGGTCACCTTCTACGACGACACCACCGGCGAACGCGTCGAGCTGTCGGTGGCCACCTTCGCCAATTGGGTGGCCAAGACCGCCAATCTGCTCCAGGACGACCTCGGCGCCACCCCCGGCGATCGGCTCGCCCTGCTGCTGCCCGCTCACTGGCAGAGCGCCGTCTGGCTGCTCGCCTGCTCCTCCGTGGGCGTCGTCGCGGACGTCCAGGGCGACCCGGCGGCCGCCGATCTCGTGGTGAGCGGCCCCGACACGCTGCCGGCGGCACAGGCCTGCACCGGCGAGCGGGTGGCTCTGGCGTTGCGCCCGCTGGGCGGGCGCTTCCCGCAGCCGCCGGCCGGATTCGCCGACTACGCCGTCGAGGTGCCGAGCCAGGGCGACCGTTTCACTCCGTACGCGCCGGTGGACCCGGACGCGCCCGCACTGGTCGTCGCGGGCCGGGAAATGACAGCCGCACAAGTGGTCGAACAGGCGCGCACCGACGCATCCGAGCTCGACCTGGGCCCCGGTTCGCGGCTGCTGTCGGGGCTGGCATACGACACCTGGCAGGGCCTGTCGTCAGGACTTTTCGCGCCGCTCGCCTCGGGCGGCTCGGTGGTGCTCTGCCGCCATCTGGACCGGCTCCCGCAAGAGGACCTGGACAAACGGATCGAAAGTGAACGGGTCACTCACACCGCCCGGTAATACCGCAAACGGCGCCGAGTCCATACATGATCGACGGTACGCACCGCCGACCCATGAAGGATGGACGCTGACGTGAGCGACAGCGACGACACCGGCTCCACCGGAGGCGACACCTCCGGGGAGCCGCCGGCCAGGCGAGAACGGCACTGGCTGCGCCGGACCGCCCTGGGCGCCTCGGTCGTCGTACTCGCCGCAGCCGGCGCCGGCTGGTGGCTCTACCGCAAGCTCGACTCCAACATCACCACGGACACCAGCGCCGCGGGGGAGCTGTCACGGTACGAGAAGGAGCGTCCGCCCCCGGGCGCGCTGCACGCACGGAACATCCTTGTCATCGGCTCCGACTCGCGCGCGGGGCAGGACGATTCCGAGTACGGACGCAACACGGGGACCCAGCGGTCCGACACCGTGATCCTGCTGCACCTGTCGACACGCCGGAAGAGTGTGACGGCGGTGTCCGTACCGCGCGACCTGATGGTGAGGATCCCCAGCTGCCGCAAGCCCGACGGCACCCGTACCCGGGAGCAACTCGCACAGTTCAACTGGTCTTTCATGTACGGCGGAGCGGCGTGCACGATCCGTACGGTCGAACGGCTGACCGGCATCCGCGTCGATCACCATGTCGTGATCGACTTCCTGGGCTTCAAGCGCATGGTCGACGCGGTGGACGGCGTCGAGATCTGCCTCAAGAAGCCGGTCGACGACCCCGAGGCGCACCTCAGGCTGCCCGCGGGCAGACAGACCCTCAACGGCGAGCAGGCGCTCGGCTACGTACGGGCCCGCAAGTCCCTCGGCGACGGAAGCGACACCCAGCGCATGGACCGCCAGCAGCGGTTCCTCGGCTCACTGGTGTACAAGATGCAGAGCGACGGCGTCCTGCTCAACCCGGCACGGCTCTATCCCGTACTGGACGCGGCAACCAGGTCACTGACCACCGATCCCGGACTGGACTCACTGCGCGACCTCTACAACCTGGTGCGCGACATGCGGAGCATCCCCACGGAGCGGGTGCAGTTCCTGACGGTGCCGCGCCGGCCGTATCCGCAGGACCCGAACCGCGACGAACTCGTCCAGCCGGACGCGGACAAACTCTTCGGTCGGCTGCGCGAGGACACGCCGGTGGCGGTGGCCCCGCCCCGGACCGTCGAACCCGTCAACGACAAACAGGGCGATCCGGACATGCCGAACACCGGCCCGACGCCCACCTTTCCCGGAATCAGCGCCGCCACGGGCACATGCAAGTAAAGCAATGCCAAAGGCACAGTCGGAAGTCGAGGTGGATTGCACAGTATGCCCGGTTGTAAGCACCGTGGAATTTGTCACGGACGTCGCTCAACACGGAACCGGGCAGATAGTGTGACGCGATCCGGCACTTCAGGCATCAGGCCGCGCCTGCCGGATCGAACGACCGAGCGCTTTAGGGGGAGGCGCCTCGCGTGGCACCCGACGGAGGACTGGAACAACCGTGGATGCGCAGAGCCGTGGGCAGGCGGACGGCATGGACCCCGCCGACCAGTGGGTACTCAACCCCGACACCGGCAATTACGAACTGCGACTGGACAGTTCCCCAGAGCAGCCGAAGGTAAACCGCCCCCGCAGTGCCTCCCGCTCCAGATCCGCCGCCCACGGCCGGAAAGCCGCCTCTGACCGGGTCCCCGGCCAGCGCGGCCGCCGTGGCGCGAACGCCTCCGACGACAGCGCCGGCGGCGCCGGGCGGCGCAAACGCAAGCAGCAGAAGAGCGGCAAGAAGAAGAAAGCGCTGGTGTGGACCGGCGGCGTCATGGCCTTCGTCCTGGTTGGCGGCTCGGCCTTCGCGTATTACTGGTACGAGCGCCTCAACGGCAACATCAGCACGATTGACGTCGGTGACGCGGCCAACGGCAGCGCCATCAAGGACGGACCGATGAACATCCTGGTCATCGGCACCGACAAACGCACCGGCAAGGGCAACGAGGCCTACGGCGACAGGGACAACGCCACCGGCCACGCCGACACGACGATCCTCTTCCATGTCTCCGAGGACCGCACCAACGCAACCGCGCTGAGCATCCCCCGCGACCTCAAGACCGAAATCCCGGACTGCCCGACCAAGCAGCCGGACGGCTCGATCAAGGTCATCCCCGGTCAGTACACCAGGTTCAACGAATCCCTGGGCGTGAACGGCCGGGACCCGGGCTGCACCATGCGCACGGTCAAAAAGCTGACGGGACTGGATGTCGACCACTTCATGATGGTCGACTTCAACGCGGTCAAGACGCTTTCCACGGCGGTCGGCGGCGTCACGGTGTGCCTGGAGCAGCCCATCAAGGACGAAAAGTCGAAGCTCGATCTGCCTTCTGGTGAATCCAAGGTCATGGGCGAGCAGGCGCTGTCATTCGTCCGTAACCGGCACGGTCTGAAGAACGAGAGCGACCTGGACCGGATCGAGATGCAGCAGCAGTTCCTCGCGTCGATGATGCGGCAGCTGAAGGAAGACTCGCTGGACAGTCCGACGAAAATGCTCGACATTGCCGACGCGGCCACCGACGCCCTCACCGTGGACAAGGCGATTGGAAGCGCCAACAAGCTGATCACCCTCGCCAAGGAACTCAGCAAGATCGATCTGAAAAACATCACCCTCATGACGGTGCCGGTGGTCGACAACCCCGATGAGCCCGTCGGCAGGAAGGCGACGGTCGTTCTGAATCCGGTCGAGGCCCCGCCGGTCTTCAGCATGCTGCAGAACGACGTCTCCTTCACCGAAGTGAAGAAGAAGGAGAAGGACACCAAGAACAAGCAGGCCGCTCTGCTCAACGGCCCGCGCGCCGACGCCTCGGCAGTCCGTGTCGAGGTCCTCAACGGCGGCGCCCTGGGCGGGTCCGCTCAGAAGGTCTTGGAGTGGCTGCAGCTCAACAAGGGCGTCCAGAAGTCCAGCAACGGCGGAAACGCCCCCAAGGACCTCGCCAAGACGACCTTGGAGTACGCGCCGAACCAGGCCGACCAGGCCCGCGAGCTGGCGGACCTCATGGGCCTGCCCGCCACGGCGCTCAAGCCCGGTACCGCCGATGCCGCCGAGCTCACTCCGATGACGCTCACGCTCGGGGCGGACTTCAAGGGTGCCGGCGTGTCCATCGCTCCGCCGAAGAAAATACCGGACGTCAAGAAGTCTCATGCCAATGAGCAGAAGTGCGCCGGCAGCTGACGACACCCGGCCACCGGGCTGTACGAGTATCCGATTGATTTGACAGGGGGGACTGGTGGGACAGCGCACTGTGCGCGGGGAGGGCCCCGGCCGGCATCACGGCAGACGCGGCAAGCGGCGCATACTGCGCTGGACCGCGCTGACCGTCTCGGTGCTGATACTCGGCACCGGCGGCGCCGGATACCTCTATTACGAACACCTCAACGGCAACATCAAGAGGAAAAACCTCAACCTCGGCAACACGAAGATGGCCGATCACAAGGCCAACGCAGCCGGCCAGACCCCGCTGAACATCCTGCTCATCGGCTCGGACGCCCGGGACTCCGAGGAGAACAAGAAACTCGGCGGCGCGAAGAACACGTTCGACGGCCCGCCGCTGGCCGACGTGCAGATGCTCGTCCACCTCTCCGCGGACCGCAGCAACATGTCGGTCATCTCCATGCCCCGCGACACCATGCTGAAGATGCCCAAGTGCACCGCGGAGGACGGGACCGAATACAAGGCCACCACGCGCAGGATCCAGACGAACGAGAGCCTGAGCCGCGGCGGCCCGGGCTGCACGGTGGCCACCTGGTACGAGCTCACGGGCATCACCATCGACCACTTCATGTTGGTCGACTTCGCGGGTGTGGTCTCGATGGCAGACGCGATCGGCGGTGTCCCCGTCTGCGTCAAGGAAAACGTCCACTCCCGCAACAGCAAGGGCCAGGGCTCCGGCCTCAAGCTGGAGAAAGGCACGACCTACGTCAAGGGCAAGCAGGCCCTGCAGTGGCTGAGGACCCGCTACGGCTTCGAGGACGGCACCGACCTCGGCCGCACCCATGCGCAGCACATGTACATGAACTCGATGATCCGTGAACTGCGCAAGAACGCCAAGCTCACCAACCCGATCAAGCTGCGCAAGCTTGCCGAGGCGGCCACCGACACCCTCACCGTCGACGACAGAATCGACACGGTGAGCGATCTGCTCGGCCTGGGCGACGAGTTCAAGAAGGTCCCGACCGACCGGGTCACCATGACCACCATGCCGACGGTCCCCTACACGTACGACCGCAACCGGGTCGAGCCCACGCCCGGTGACGCCGAGAAGCTGTTCCGTTTGGTCCGCGAGGACATCCCGCTGGACGGCAAGGGCCTCAAGCAGAAGCCCAAGCCCCCGGAGTCCAAGGACCCGGTGGCGCCGACGGGAGAGATCGCCGTCACGGTGCAGAACGGCACGGGTGTCAACGGAGCGCTGGCCAAAGGCCGGTCCAGTGCGGTGGCCGGGGCACTCGGCGCGAAGGGTTTCTCCCTGGCCCGGTCCAGCAACCAGCTGACCCCGCAGGAGCGGACGACCGTCAGCTACCCCAGCGTCGGCCTCCAGGGTGACGCCGAGGCCGTCGCCAAGGCGCTGGGCATTCCGGTCGGCGCGGTGAAGAAGTCCACCGGCGTCACGGGCATCACCGTGGTTGTGGGAGCCGACTGGCGCGAGGGCACCACGTACCCGGAGCAGCCGGCTGACGACAACAAGACACCCTCGACGGCGCGCCCTCTGAACGCCTCCGAAAAAGGGGCCTGCATGGATGTGCAGCGCGGCTTCACCTGGTAGTCCTCGAACGCCTTGACGGCCGTCGTCGTCCTCCCACGCGGCCTGCCCTGACGACGAGTACGCCCCCAAGCAGCATGCTGGGGGCGTCCCGGCTCACTGGCCGACGAATCAGGCCGCCTGGCGCACGCTCGGTCGGCGGCTGGCGATGACCTTCTTCGCCAGCGAGCGCGGGCTGGTCAGGAAGCCGAAGCCCCAGGACATGTGCATCGTCGCCAGCGCCACCGGGATCTGCAGCCGTGCCTTCAGCGGCAGGCCCTCGCCGGCCGGGACCGAGCCCGCGGTGATCGCGGCCAGATAGCCGGCCGGGACGACGAAGCCCAGCGGGGTGAGCGTCGCGCCCACCACCAGGCCCGCGGCGATCGCGCAGACGGCGGCCGGCGGGGCGAGGTAGCGGAGGTTGATGGAGCCCTGGTGGTAGCGGGCCACCACATGGCGCCAACGACCGTAGTCCTTGTACTGCTTGGCCAGCGCGCGCACGCTCGGCCGCGGGCGGTACGAGACCCTCAGCTCCGGCGAGAACCAGATCAGCCCGCCCGCCTCACGGATGCGGAAGTTCAGCTCCCAGTCCTGGGCGCGGATGAACTCCTCATTGTAGCCGCCCTGCTGCTCCAGCGCCTCGCGCCGGAAGACACCCAGATACACGGTTTCCGCGGCGCCCGCCTGGCCGCCCGTGTGGAAGGCGGCGTTGCCCACGCCGATCTTCGAGGTCATGGCGGCGGCGACCGCGTGCTCCCAGTCGTTCTCGCCCTCGGCGTGCATGATGCCGCCGACGTTCTGCGCACCGGTCTCCTCCAGCAGGCGGACGGCGGTGGCGATGTAGTTCGGGGAGAGCATGCCGTGGCCGTCGACCCGCACCACGACCGGGTGACGGGACGCCTTGATCGCCGCGTTCAGTGCGGCGGGGGTGCGGCCGGTGGGGTTGGGCACGGTGTGCACCCGGCCCCAGGAATTCGATGCGGTCTCGCGCACCAGCTCGGCAGCGATCTCGTCGGTACGGTCCGTGGACGGGCCCAGTGCGATCACCACCTCCATCTCGCCCTCGTACTCCTGCTGGAGGATGGCGTGGACGGCACCACGGAGGTGTCGCTCCTCATTGAGGACCGGCATGATCACGGACACGGCGGGGTGCTGGGGCATGGGACCTCGGGGTACGGGGGTCGCCCCCCGGCAGACAACAGTATCGTCGGCCACGTTACCGCGAACGGGGGAACCGGACGCGCGCCCACCGGGCGCCGCGGAGTGGCGACGATCGTATGGACCTATGGTGCTCACGATCCCCCTGCCCCCGCGGAGGTGTACCCGTGCCCACGCCGCCCCGCCCGCGCCGCCATCCCGGTCGGTCCTCCCGCCCCCGGCACCGCGCCCCCCGCAGGAAGCGGACGGTGCGGCCCCACTGGGGTGCGCGGCTGGCGAAGACCCTCTCCGTACTCGTCCTGAGCGCGGGCGGGATCGGACATACCGTCCTGACGAGCCTGGACACCGGAATCGACCGGGTCGACCCCTTCAAGGACATGAAGAACCGCCCCGAGGGGGGCCACGGCATGAATGTCCTGGTGGTCGGCACCGACGGCCGCGACAAGATCACGGATGCTCAGCGGCGTGCGTACCGGCTGGGTGGAGCGCCCTGCCACTGCACCGACACGGTCATGCTGGTGCACATCTCGGACCAGCGGGACCGCGCGACCATCGTGAGTCTGCCGCGCGACAGCTACGCCGCGCTGCCCGAGCACACCGACCGGACCACCGGAAAGCACCACACGGCCCATGCGGTGAAGCTCAACGCCGTGTACGCCGAGGGCGGGCCGACGCTGACCGTACGCACTGTGGAACAGATGACCGGAGTGAAGATCGACCACTATCTGGAGGTCGACTTCACCAGCTTCATGAAGACGGTCGACGCGGTCGGCGGCGTAAAGATCTGCACCACCCACCGGATGAAGGACTCCTACACGGGCCTCGACCTGCCCGCCGGCACCCACCGGCTCGACGGCGGCCGGGCGCTTCAGTACGTACGCTCCCGGCACATCGACGCAGCGGCCGACCTCGGCCGGATGCAGCGCCAGCAGCGCTTCCTCGCCGCTCTCATCCAGAGCACGGCGAGCAGAGGCATCCTGCTGAACCCCGTGAAGCTCCGCGAGGTCGCCTCGACCCTGCTGGACTCCGTCCGCGCCGACGAGGGCTTTGGCGCGGGCGAACTGCTCGCCCTCGGCCAGGCCATGCGCGGTTTCAGCGCCGCCTCGTCGGAGTTCACGACCGTGCCCACCGGAAAAACGGACTATGTGGTCAAGGGCATCGGCTCGACCGTGAAATGGGACACCGCCAGGGCCGCGAGGCTCTTCCGGGCCCTGCGCGACGACAAGCCGCTCACCTCGCGGCCGTCGAAGTCGAAGGCCGGCACCCTCGTCGACGTCTCGCCGCAGCAGATCCGGGTCCAGGTCTACAACGGAACCCGGACGGACGGCCTGGGCAAGCGAGTCGACCTCGCGCTGCGCGCCACCGGTTTCCACACCACCCGAACCCCGCTGACCAGCAACCGGCGCGAGCTGAAGCGCACCCTCGTCGAGTACGACCCGAGATGGGACCGTTCGGCGAAGTCCCTGGCGGCCGCGCTTCCCGGCTGTGCGCTGAAGGAGGTGAAGGGGCAGGGCGGCACCTTCAAGGTGACGGCGGGCAGCGAGTACAAGGGCGTCAATCCGGTGCGGGCCGCAGACCCCCGTCAAGGAGAGTTCGGCGCGGTGACCGGCGACGAGGTCGTCTGCCCGTAACCGTGTGCCCGGCGGTTCCTGGTGCCGCGACCGGCAACGTTTACCCGTCAAGGAGCAGCGTCAGGTGCGTGCGGTCGCGAGGCGACCGAAGACCCTCCTGGCAACGCTACTCGGGTTTTCGGCCAACGCGGCGAGCGTGCGTGCCTGGGGGCACCCCCAGGGGTAGCCGGGGGAGCGTCGCGACGGGGCAAACGTTGCCGGGAGGGGCACTAGTCCTCGAAGCCCTCGGCGGCACGCTGCTCCCGCAGCTCCCTGATCGCACGCCGCCGGGCCAGCCGGTGCGTACGCCGGATCTGCGCCTCCTGGTAGCGGCGGTGGTCGCGGTCGGTCTCCGGGATCACCGGCGGTACGGTCCGGGGCTTGCCGTCACCGTCGACCGCGGTGAACACCAGATACGCGCTGCCCACCTGGGTCGCCGGCGTGGACTCGTTCCAGCGCTCGGCCAGGACCCGTACCCCGATCTCCATCGAGGTACGGCCCGTCCAGTTCACTTGCGCCTTCACATGAAGCAGGTCACCGACCCTGACCGGCTCCAGGAAGGCCATCTCGTCCATCGACGCGGTGACCGCGGGCCCGCCGGAGTGCCGGCCGGCGACCGCGCCCGCAGCGTCGTCGACCAACTTCATGATCACGCCGCCGTGCACGGTGCCCAGCAGATTGGTGTCGTGCGCGGTCATGATGTGCGAGAGCGTGGTGCGGGAGGCCGAGGTCGGCTTGCCCGGGAGATCTGTCATGCTCTCCACCATATGCGGCGGCATGTGCCTGGAACATTGCATCAGGACGGCAACAGCCGTGATCCCGTTCACCCCCCCGGCCTGTCGGAATGTCGGAGGGGGCCTGCACACTGGTCCGCATGAATGATTGGCCCGAGGGATGGACCGAGGACAACCGTGGGGACGGGTACGGAGGCGGCAGCGCAGACGCGCAGCCGGAAGGCGCCCGGGTCATGCGGCATGTGCAGCGCGGCCAGGTCCCACGGCCGGCCGGTGCGCCGCCGCGCCGGGCCTCCGTTCCGCCGCAGCCTCAGGGGTACGACGCCGGTGGATACGCGGAGGCGCCCGGCGGTCCGTACAACGGCGCGTACGACAGCGGCTACAACACCGGCCAGGTCTACGGCACCCCGTCCGGCCACGGCGGAGGTCACGGTGGCGGTCCCTCCGCCCGGCCCCCGCGCACCGGCCCCGCCCCCGACTGGCGCCGCCGTCTGAAGATCGGCACGATCGCCCTGGTCGTCGTCTTCCTCGGCGTCTCCATCGGCACGTACTTCTGGGCCGACTCCAAGCTGCGCCGCGAGGTCGACCTGTCCAAGGTCATCGACCGGCCGGAGGAGGGCAAGGGCACGAACTATCTGATCGTCGGCTCGGACAGCCGTGAAGGCATGTCCGCCGAGGAGAAGAAGAAGCTGCACACCGGCTCCGCCAAGGGCAAGCGGACCGACTCGATGATGATCCTGCACACCGGCGACAACGGCTCGACCCTGATATCGCTGCCACGCGACTCCTGGGTCACCATCCCGTCCTTCCGCGGCTCCGATTCCGGAAAGATGTACGACTCAAGGGGCGGCTCCAAGCTGAACGCCGCCTACGCCATGGACGGCCCCGAGTTGCTGGTCCGCACCGTCGAGTACAACACCGGCCTGCACATCGACCACTACGTCGAGATCGGCTTCGCCGGCTTCGCCAACATCGTGGACGCGCTCGGCGGTGTCGAGCTCGACATCCCCAAGGCCTTCAAGGACAAGAACTCGGGTGCCGACTTCCAGGCCGGCAAGCAGACCCTGAACGGCGAACAGTCCCTGGCCTTCGTCCGTACCCGCTACGCCTTCGCGGGCAGTGACCTGGACCGTACGAAGAACCAGCAGAAGTTCCTCGCTGCCCTGGCTGACCAGGCCGCCACCCCCGGCACGGTCCTCAACCCCTTCAAGTTCTACCCGGTGATGGGTGCCGGGCTCGACACGCTGATCGTCGACAAGGACATGGGCCTGTTCGATCTGGCCGACATGTTCTGGGCGATGAAGGGCGTCACCGGCGGCGACGGAAAGTCGATGAACATGCCGATCGCGGGCAGCGCGCCGCAGGGCTCCCTCAAGTGGGACATGCCGAAGGTGAAGGAGCTGGTGAAGGAGCTGCAGAACGACGAGAAGGTCACGGTCAGCGGCAACTGACCCCGCTCACGGGCAAGGGCCCCGCCGGTGGTAACGCCGACGGGGCCCTTCGCTGTCGTGTTCGGCGCAGTACGAAGCCGTCGGAGGCCGGACCGCCCGGTCCGAAGACGATCCCCCAGCCACCACGAAGGGCGCCCCGAAAGGCGCCCTTCGACTGCACAGCCCGTATGCGTTACGGCAAGTTACGCGCCATCACAATCCGCTGGACCTGGTTCGTGCCTTCGTAGATTTGCGTGATCTTGGCGTCGCGCATCATGCGCTCGACCGGATAGTCGCGGGTGTAGCCGTAGCCGCCGAGGAGCTGGACCGCGTCCGTGGTGATCTCCATGGCGACGTCGGAGGCGAAGCACTTGGCGGCGGCACCGAAGAAGGTGAGGTCGCCGTCGACGCGCTCGGACTTGGCGGCTGCCGAGTAGGTCAGCTGGCGGGCGGCCTCCAGCTTCATGGCCATGTCGGCGAGCATGAACTGGATGCCCTGGAAGTCGGCGATGGCCTTGCCGAACTGCTTGCGCTCCTGGACGTAGCCCTTGGCGTAGTCGAGGGCGCCCTGCGCGATGCCGAGGGCCTGGGCCGCGATGGTGATGCGGGTGTGGTCCAGGGTCTTCATCGCGGTCGCGAAGCCGGTGCCCTCCTCGCCGATCATGCGGTCGGCGGGGATGCGGACGTTGTCGAGGTAGACCTCGCGGGTCGGGGAGCCCTTGATGCCGAGCTTCTTCTCCGGGGCACCGAAGGAGACACCCTCGTCGGACTTCTCGACGACGAAGGCGGAGATGCCCTTGGAGCGCTTCTCCGGGTCGGTGACGGCCATGACCGTGTAGTACTCGGAGACGCCGGCGTTGGTGATCCAGCGCTTCACGCCGTTGAGGATGTAGTGGTCGCCGTCGCGGACCGCCTTGGTCTTCATACCGGCGGCGTCGGAACCGGCGTCCGGCTCGGAGAGGCAGTACGAGAACATCACGTTGCCCGCGGCGAGCGGGGCGAGGTACCGCTGCTTCAGTTCCTCGGAGCCGGAGAGGATCACCGGGAGCGAGCCGAGCTTGTTGACGGCCGGGATCAGGGAGGAGGAGGCGCAGACACGGGCCACCTCCTCGATCACGATCACGGTGGCGAGGGCGTCCGCGCCGGCGCCGCCGTAGTTCTCCGGGACATGGACGGCGTGCAGGTCGGAGGCGACCAGGGCATCCAGGGCCTCCTGCGGGAAGCGGCTCTCCTCGTCCACCTCTGCGGCGAACGGCGCGATCTTCGCCTCGGCGAGGGAGCGGACCGTATCGCGGAGCATCTCGTGCTCTTCGGACGGGCGGTACAGATCGAAGTCGGCCGATCCTGCCAAGGCGTCTCACTCCCCAAGGGTGTTAACTACCGTTAAGTAGCCCAATTTTAGTCGGCCGGTCGGCCGAAGGCATACGTGAGCTTGATGACAACGGCGGAAGCGTGCCCCTCGGGCGGCCCGGTTATGCTCGGGCGCGCAGTCCCGCCCTCCCGTCACCCGACCACCCCCCTCGACGACGGCGCTGCGCGCCGGCCCCATATTCCACAGGAGCACCACATGGCCCTCAAGATCACCGTGATCGGCACCGGCTACCTCGGCGCGACGCACGCCGCAGCCATGGCCGAGCTGGGGTTCGAGGTGCTGGGGCTCGATGTCGTTCCGGAGAAGATCGAGCTGCTGGCGTCGGGCCGGGTCCCGATGTACGAGCCGGGGCTCGAGGAGCTGCTGCGCAAGCATGTGGCCGGCCTCGAGGGATCGACGGGGCGGCTGCGCTTCACGACGTCCTGGGAGGAGGTCGGCGAGTTCGGCGATGTGCACTTCGTGTGCGTGAACACTCCGCAGAAGCACGGCGAGTACGCCTGCGACATGTCGTTCGTCGACGCGGCTTTCGAATCGCTGGCCCCGCGGCTGAAGCGGCCCGCGCTGGTCGTCGGCAAGTCCACCGTTCCGGTGGGCAGCGCGGCGCGGCTGGCCGGGCGGCTGGCGGAGCTGGCGCCGGCGGGTGCGGACGCGGAGCTCGCCTGGAACCCGGAGTTCCTGCGCGAGGGTTTCGCCGTGCGGGACACGCTGCACCCGGACCGGATCGTGGTCGGGGTCGAGAGCGAGCGGGCCGAGAAGCTGCTGCGCGAGGTGTACGCGACCCCGGTCGGGGAAGGGTCGCCGTTCGTGGTGACGGACTTCCCGACCGCCGAGCTGGTGAAGACCGCCGCGAACTCCTTCCTGGCGACGAAGATCTCGTTCATCAACGCCATGGCGGAGGTATGCGAGGCCGCCGACGGCGATGTGGTGAAGCTGGCCGAGGCGATCGGGCACGACGAGCGCATCGGGAAGAAGTTCCTGCGGGCCGGGGTCGGTTTCGGCGGCGGCTGCCTGCCGAAGGACATCCGGGCCTTCATGGCGCGGGCCGGTGAGCTGGGGGCCGACCAGGCGCTGACCTTCCTGCGGGAGGTCGACTCAATCAACATGCGGCGCCGCGGGCACATGGTGGAGCTGGCCCGCGAGGCCGTGGGCGGCGACTCCTTCCTGGGCAAGCGGGTGGCCGTGCTGGGCGCGACCTTCAAGCCGGACTCGGACGACGTACGGGACTCGCCGGCGCTGAATGTCGCCGGACAGATCCATCTGCAGGGCGGCCAGGTCACGGTCTACGACCCGAAGGGTATGGAGAACGCCCGCCGTCTCTTCCCGACGCTCGGGTACGCCCCGACCGCGCTGGACGCGGTGCGGGGCGCGGATGTCGTGCTGCATCTGACGGAGTGGCAGGAGTTCCGTGAGCTCGACCCGGCAGAGCTGGGTGCGGTGGCGGGCCGGCGGGTCGTGCTCGACGGCCGCAACGCGCTGGACCCGTCGCGCTGGCGCGAGGCCGGCTGGACGTACCGGGCGATGGGCCGTCCGCAGGCGTAGCGCCGGCACGGGGGTGCCGCCCTGCGCGCCTCAGCAGGCGCAGAGGCAGAACGGGTGGCCCGCCGGGTCGGCGTAGACGCGCCAGGCGCGGGCGCGGTCGCCCGTGTCCAGGGGCTTGGCGCCGAGCGCCAGCACCTTGGCCTCGGCCGCGTCCAGGTCCTCGACGGTCAGGTCGAGGTGGAACTGCTGCGAGGCGTCCGGCGCGGGCCACTTCGGCGGTACGTGGCCGGGGGCGGCCTGGAAGGCGAGGGGCGTGCCGCCGTGTCCCCTGAGCTCGACCCACCCTTCACCGTCCGCCTCGGTCTGCCCGCCCAGCAGCTCCGCATAGAAGGTGGCGAGCGCGGCAGGGTCGGGACAGTCCACTACGACGGTGCCCAGTGCGGCGATGGCCATGGTGCATCCTCCTCGATGCGCGAGAGTTACCGGTATTTCAAGTTAACCAGTAACCGTTACCGTATGCACCCCAATTGGCGGTAACAGCGCAAGTGTTCGGGGTAACGTCGCAACCATGAATGACAGGGCGCCCGCACCCGGAGGCCTCTCGCTGGTTGAGGACCTGGTCAACACGTTGAGCATCGAGACCGGCGTCGACGCCCTCGACACACCGGAGGGCCGGGCCGCGTTCGGGCTCGCCGAGCAGGATGTCGCCGCGGCGCGCGAACTGCGCGAGGCGCTGCGTGCCGCGTGTCTGGCGCATGCGGGGCACCGTGTGGCCGGGCGCTCCACGGCCGCCCTCGAACGGCTTCTCGCGGACGCCCCGCTGCTTCTCTCCGTCGACGGGGAGGGTGCCGCCATGCTCCGGCCCGCCGATCCGTCCGCCCTCGTCTCACGGGTCGCCGCCGCGATCGCCGTGGCGACGACCGACGGGACCTGGCTGCGGCTCAAGGCCTGCGAGGCGGAGGACTGCCACTGGGCGTACTACGACCGAAGCCCGGCCGGCCGCAGCCGCTGGTGCACCATGGCGGTCTGCGGCAGCCGGGCAAAGATGCGGGCGTACCGGTCCCGGCGTTCCGACGCCGCCCCCCGCAAGGCGTGAGTGTCGCCGAAGGGCGTGGGGAGGCGCCCCCAGGACATCGCGCCCCCAGGACATCGCGCCCCCAGGACATCGCGCCCCCAGGACATCGCGCCCCCAGGACATCGCGCCCCCGGCCTCCCGGCCGGGAGGCCGGTGACGGCCGGGGACGGCCGGGGACGGCCGGGTCAGGCGTCCAGGTCACCGATCGTCGCATTGGACGGGGCGTGGCGGGACTGGAGGTCCCGGGCGACGGCTTCGGCGTCGCGGAGAGCGCGGACCCCGTTCTCCCAGGTCAGTTTGGCGAGGTCAGAGCGCGACCAGCCGCGGGTGAGGAGTTCCGCGACGAGGTTCGGGTAACCCGCGACGTCCTCCAGGCCTGCCGGGGTGAAGGCCGTGCCGTCGTAGTCGCCACCGATGCCGATGTGGTCGATGCCGGCGACCTCGCGCATGTGGTCGAGGTGGTCGGCGACCGTGGCGGCAGTGGCCATGGGGCGCGGGGTGGCCTCCTCGAAGGCCCGCTGGACGGCCAGGCCCGCCTCGCTGAGGTCGAGGGGGTGGAATCCGTGCGCACGCATGTTGTCGTCGGCCGCCCGGGTCCAGGCGACGGCCTCCGGGAGGACGAACTTGGGTACGAAGGTCGCCATGGCGACGCCCCCGTTCGCCGGGAGCTTCTCCAGGACGTCGTCGGGGATGTTGCGGGGGTGGTCACAGACCGCCCGCGACGAGGAGTGGGAGAAGACGACCGGGGCCTTGGAGGTGGCCAGCGCGTCGCGCATGGTCGTGGCCGCCACGTGCGAGAGGTCCACCAGCATGCCGGTGCGGTTCATTTCCCGTACGACCTCGCGGCCGAAGGCCGTCAGGCCGCCTGCCCGTTCGACATCTGTGGCCGAGTCGGCCCAGTCGTTGTTGTCGTTGTGGGTCAGGGTCATGTACCGGACGCCCAGCGCGTGCAGCGCGCGCAGCGTGGCCAGCGAGTTGTTGATGGAGTGGCCGCCCTCGGCGCCCATGAGGGAGGCGATGCGTCCCTCGGCCCGCGCCGCCTCCATGTCGTCCGCGGTGAAGGCACGGACCAGGTCGCCCGGGTAGCGGGCGAGCAGCTGCCCGACGCAGTCGATCTGCTCCAGCGTGGCGCTGACGGCCTCGTCGCCGGCCAGGTCGGAGGGGACGTACACGGACCAGAACTGGGCACCGACGCCACCCGAACGCAGGCGGGGGATGTCGGTGTGCAGGACAGCGCTCTGGTCGGAGGCGATGTCGCGGCGCGACAGGTCGTAACGGACCTGTTCGCGCAGCGCCCACGGCAGGTCGTTGTGTCCGTCGACGACGGGGTGCTCGGCGAGCAGCTCCCGGGCCTCGGCGAGGCGCTCCGCCGCGCTCACTGGGCGAATCCGAAGGAGTTGGAGCCCTCGACCTTCTGGCGCAGGCGCTTGCCCTTCTCGGTGGCCTGGTCGTTCAGCTCCTGCTGGAACTCGCGCATCCGGTTCAGGAGGTCGCTGTCGTGCGCGGCGAGGACACGGGCCGCCAGCAGGCCGGCGTTGCGGGCACCGCCCACCGAGACCGTGGCGACGGGCACGCCGGCCGGCATCTGGACGATGGAGAGGAGCGAGTCCATGCCGTCGAGGTACTTCAGCGGCACGGGGACGCCGATCACCGGCAGCGGGGTCACGGAGGCGAGCATGCCCGGGAGGTGGGCGGCGCCGCCGGCGCCCGCGATGATCGCCTTGAGGCCGCGCTCGGCGGCGGCCTCACCGTACGCGATCATCTCGCGGGGCATCCGGTGCGCGGAGACGACGTCGACCTCGTACGGGATCTCGAACTCGTCCAGGGCCTGGGCCGCTGCCTCCATGACGGGCCAGTCGGAGTCCGAGCCCATCACGATGCCGACGAGAGGTGCGGTGCTCATTCGGTGATCGTTCCCCTGAGGTAGTCGGCGGCATGGCGGGCGCGCTCGCGCACATCGTCCAGGTCGTCGCCGTAGGTGTTGACGTGGCCGACCTTACGGCCGGGCTTCACATCCTTGCCGTACATGTGGATTTTGAGCTGCGGGTCGCGGGCCATGCAGTGCAGGTACCCCTGGTACATGTCGGGGTAGTCGCCGCCCAGGACGTTCGCCATGACCGTCCACTTCACGCGGGGGCGCGGATCACCGAGCGGCAGATCGAGCACGGCCCGCACATGGTTGGCGAACTGGGACGTCATCGCGCCGTCCTGGGTCCAGTGCCCGGAGTTGTGGGGGCGCATGGCGAGCTCGTTGACCAGGATGCGGCCGTCGGCCGTCTCGAACAGCTCGACCGCCAGATGGCCGACCACGCCGAGCTCCTCGGCGATGCGCAGCGCCAACTCCTGGGCCTGGCCCGCGAGCTCCTCGGGGAGATTCGGCGCGGGGGCTATCACGGTGTCGCAGACGCCGTTGACCTGCTGCGATTCCACGACCGGGTAGGACACGGCCTGGCCGGAAGGGGAGCGCACCACATTGGCGGCGAGCTCGCGCACGAAGTCGACCTTCTCCTCGGCGAGGACGGGGACTCCGGCGCGGAACGGCTCGGCGGCCTCGTCCTCGGAGCGTACGACCCACACGCCCTTGCCGTCGTAGCCACCGCGCACCGTCTTGAGGATCACGGGGAATCCCCCGGCCTCGGCGGCGAAGGCCACCGCGTCCGCGGGATCGCTGACGATCCGGTGGCGCGGGCAGGGTACGCCGATCGCGTCGAGCCTGGCGCGCATCACACCCTTGTCATGGGCGTGCACCAATGCGTCGGGCCCGGGGCGCACGGGGATGCCGTCCGCTTCCAGGGCCCGCAGATGCTCGGTCGGTACGTGCTCGTGGTCGAAAGTGATCACATCGCAGCCACGCGCGAACTCACGCAGCGTGTCCAGGTCGCGATAGTCGCCGACGACGACATCGTTGACCACCTGGGCCGCGGAGTCCTGTGGGGTGTCACTGAGAAGCTTGAATCTGATGCCGAGGGGGATACCCGCCTCGTGGGTCATGCGGGCGAGCTGACCGCCGCCGACCATGCCTACAACCGGGAACGTCACACCACCAGGGTATCCGCAGCTCCGAACCGCCTCGGGGCGTCTACCGGCACCGGACCCGGTCACCGCTTAGCATGACCCGCATGAGCGAACGGGGTTCACTGCGCGGACGGCTCCAACGACTCGCCCGCGAGGCCGCCAAGTTCGGCACAGTGGGCGCCTTCGGCTTCGTCGTCAACTTCCTCGTGTTCAACCTGTGCATGCACGTTCTCGGCCTCGCCGTGCTGCGCTCCGGGATCTTCGCCACCGTCGTCGCCATCGGCACGAACTACCTCGGCAACCGTTACTGGACGTACCGGGAGAGCGACAAGAACCGGCGGGCCCGCGAGCTCACGCTCTTCCTGTTCTTCAGTGGCATCGGCCTGGTGATCGAGAACGGCATCCTGGCGCTCTCCCACTACGGCTTCGGCTTCACCTCGACCATCGCCGACAACATCGCGAAGAACGTCGTGGGCCTCGGCATCGGCACGGTCTTCCGGTTCTGGTCGTACCGCAGCTGGGTGTTCGAGAAGACCGCGGTGCAGACCGCGGAGTCGTTCCTCGCGGATCCGTCCCGGTCCCGGCAGAGTTCCAGACACTGAGGGCTCAGCCGGTCACCGGATCGTCGCCGGGGGCTGCTCCCGCGTCCTTCTGCCCTGCGCCTCCCGGCTCAGGAACAGCGCGAAGACCGGCGGCTGCTGCTGGAGCATCTCCAGCCGGCCCCCGTCCGCCTCCGACAGGTCACGGGCCACCGCCAGACCGATGCCGGTGGAGTTGCGGCCGCTGATGGTCCGCTCGAAGATCCGCGCCCCCAGCTCGTGCGGTACGCCGGGCCCCTCGTCGGTGACCTCGACGACGGTCTGGTTGCCGGTGACCCGGGTGCGCAGCGCGACCGTGCCGCGGCCGTGCATCAGCGAGTTCTCGATGAGTGCGGCGAGCACCTGGGCGACCGCGCCCGGGGTGCCGACCGCCTGCAGCCCCTTCTTCCCGGACTGCACGATGGCGCGCCCTGCGCTGCGGGCGACCGGGCGCCACTCGTCCACCTGCTGCTGGACCACCTCGTCGAGGTCGAAGGCGACGGCCGAGCCGGAGCGCGGGTCACGCGCGTTCGTCAGCAGCCGTTCCACGACGTCGGTGAGCCGCTCGACCTGGGTGAGCGCCACCGTCGCCTCCTCCTTGACCGTGTCCAGGTCGTCGGTGGCGGAGATCTCCTCCAGTCGCATCGACAGCGCGGTCAGCGGCGTACGCAGCTGGTGCGAGGCGTCCGCGGCCAGCCGGCGCTCGGCGGTGAGCATCCGGCCGATCCGCTCGGCGGAGGCGTCGAGGACATCCGCGACCCGGTCCAGCTCGGGCACTCCGTACCGCTTGTGGCGCGGGCGCGGGTCGCCGGAGCCGAGCCGCTCGGCGGTCTCGGCGAGGTCGGTGAGCGGGGAGGCGAGCTTGTTCGCCTGTCGTACGGCCAGCAGTACGGCCGCGATGACGGCGAGCAGCGCCACTGCGCCGATGATCAGCATCGTGCGGCCGACCTCGGCGGTGACGGTCGAGCGGGACTCCTCGACGGTGACCGACTCGCCGCCTTCACCGTGGGCCGTCCCCCGGATGACCCCGCCCTCGGGCCGTACGCCGACCTCGATGGGCTTCCGGCCGGGGATCTCGATCCGGGCGTAACGGTTGGGGTCTATCTGCTGGGCCAGCACGTCCCGGTTGATCCGCTCCTCGCCGAGCAGCCGGCTCTCGACCGAGCTGATCAGGCGCAGCGCCTCGGAGTCCACGCTCTCCTGGGCGGTGCTGCTGATCGTGCGGGTCTCGACGATGACCAGCGACACGCCGAAGACGGCGACGACGACGAGCACCACGGCGAGTGTGGAGTTGATCAGACGGCGGCGCAATGTGCCCTCCGGGCAGGGTGGAACAGGTGCGGGGCGCCCAGGCGGGCAGGGGGTGTCTGACGGATCTCCGCGGCGTCGCGACGCCTGGCACCGCGACTCCCCGTAGCCCTCCGGGCACGGGAGGTGCCCCCGTCGTTGTCGTCGGTCGCCGATGTCCCCCAGCTACCTCCCCCAGCTACCGCTGGGGGTGCCCCCAGAGGTGCCCCCACCGCATGCGGTGCCCGCCGCGGAGCGGCTGATGTCACCGCAGCCGCTTCGCGGCGGGCCCTCCTCCGCCTTGCGATCGCAGGCACCACCGGGACACCAGCCGCTCCGCGGCGGGCGCTCCTTCCCCCACGGCGACCCATTCAGACACCCTCTAACTCTTCTCGAAGCGGAAGCCGACACCCCGGACGGTGGCGATGTAGCGCGGGTTGGCCGCGTCGTCGCCGAGCTTCTTGCGCAACCAGGAGATGTGCATGTCGAGGGTCTTCGTGGACGACCACCAGGTCGTGTCCCAGACCTCCCGCATCAGCTGATCGCGGGTGACGACCCGGCCGGCGTCCCGGACCAGTACCCGGAGCAGGTCGAACTCCTTGGCGGTGAGCTGGAGCTCCTCGTCGCCCATCCAGGCGCGGTGCGACTCGACGTCGATCCGCACCCCGTGGGTGGCGGGCTGCGGGCTCGGCTCCCCGGCGCCGCGCCGCAGCAACGCCCGTACCCGGGCGAGCAGTTCGGCGAGCCGGAAGGGCTTGGTGACGTAGTCGTCGGCCCCCGCGTCCAGGCCGACGACCGTGTCCACCTCGTCGGCGCGCGCGGTCAGGACGAGGATCGGCACGCCGTGGCCGTCCGCCCGCAGCCGCCGCGCCACTTCGAGTCCGTCCATGCCGGGCAGTCCCAGGTCGAGCACGACCAGGTCGACCCCACCCTGCAGTCCGGCGTCCAGAGCGCTTGGGCCGTCCTCACGGACCTCGACCTCGTAGCCCTCCCGACGGAGGGCGCGGGCCAGCGGCTCCGAGATGGACGCGTCGTCCTCTGCGAGCAGTACACGGGTCATGGAGTGATGGTAGTCCGCTCGGGCTACGGATCGTGAGGTGATCCACAGGGCCTGCGGGTCCGAGGCGAAGATCTATAAATCACCTTCGAATATGGTCCGCTGGTTCCATTTGACGCCTGTGATCCATCTCTCAAGTCCTTCCATATCCGGCACTGTCCTGTCGTATGGTGGCGAGCACGCCTGTAGCACTACTCGGGGGCCTTTGGCTGAACTATCCGGCCGGGGGTCTCCTTCTGCGTATGTCCGGCTCCGGCCGGCCGTCCGACAGTGAATGACCTGTGGGCCGGGCTTCGCGCGCCAGCGGCGCATGAGGCGTGGATCCCGGTGCGGACTGTCCCTTCGTCTCTCTCAGGAGCCGGACCCCTCTGGCGTGGGGGCGGGACACCTCGCCGCCGGTGCCGGCCTCCCTCACCGGGCAAACGCTCACGAGGCGTGCGGCCCGCCAGCACTCAAGGATCGACCAATGGCGTCCAGCCTGACGAAGGACCCGGCCAGCACCGCTGGCACCGGGAAGACCTTCTTCGGCCACCCGCGCGGCCTGGCCACGCTCTTCATGACCGAGATGTGGGAGCGCTTCAGCTACTACGGCATGAGGGCGCTGCTCCCGCTCTACCTGATCTCCGGCGGCGTCGACGCCGCCAAGGGATCGATGGACGGCGGCCTCGCGATGACCGCGGCCACGGCCACGGCCATCGTCTCCATCTACTCGGCGATGGTCTACCTGCTCGCCCTGCCCGGCGGCTGGTTCGGTGACCGCGTCTGGGGCCCGCGCAAGACGGTCACCGTCGCCGCCGTTGTGATCATGGCTGGTCACCTGTGCCTGGCGCTGCCCGGCCAGGCGTCCTTCTTCGTCGGCCTCGCGCTGGTGGCAGCAGGTTCCGGTCTGCTCAAGGCCAACATCTCGACCATGGTCGGCCACCTCTACGAAGGCCCGGACGACCCGCGTCGTGACGGTGGCTTCACCGTCTTCTACATGGGCATCAACATCGGTGCCTTCGTCGCGCCGCTGGTCATCGGCACCGTCGGCCAGACGTACAACTGGCACCTGGGCTTCGCTCTCGCGGCCGTCGGCATGGGCCTGGGTCTGACCCAGTTCCTCCTCGGCACCCGCCACCTGAGCGAGCGCAGCGACATCGTCCCGACGCCGCTGCCGGCCGAGGAGCGCCGCTCGATCCTGCGCAAGGGTCTGCTGTGGCTGGCCGCCTCCGTGGTCTTCTACGGCGTGGTCGTCCTCGCGGGGCTCTACACCCTCAACTGGGCGCTCGTCCCGATCACCGTCATCGGTCTGATCATCCCCGTCCTCGTCCTGGTGCGCATCAAGCGCGACAAGGACCTGGACAGCGCCGAGCAGTCGAAGATGTCCGGCTACATCTGGTTCTTCGCCGCCGCCGCGGTCTTCTGGATGATCTACGACCAGGGCGCCTCGACGATGGCGATCTTCGGTGAGACCAAGACGACCGGCCAGGTCTTCGGCATGGACTTCCCGGCCTCGTGGTTCCAGTCCATCAACCCGCTGTGCGTCATGGCGCTCGCCCCGGTCTTCGCCTGGGTGTGGGTCGCGCTGGCCCGCAAGGACCGGGAGCCGAGCACCGTGGTGAAGTTCGCCATGGGTCTGTGGCTCGTCGGTGCGTCCTTCATCGTCTTCGTCCTCCCGATGGCGACCGCGACGGGCGACACCAAGGTCAACCCGATGTGGCTGGTGTCCATCTACTTCATCCAGACCGTCGGTGAGCTGTGCCTCTCCCCGGTCGGCCTCTCCGTGACGACGAAGATGGCGCCGAAGAAGTACGCCAGCCAGATGCTGGGTGTCTGGTTCCTCGCCGTCACCGCCGGCGACTGCATCACCTCGCTGCTGGCTCTGGCGGGCTTCGACCTGAACGGGACCACCATGGTCGGCATCGAGGGCGCGCTCGCCATCGTCGCCGGTATCGCGGTCTTCATGTACCGCAAGAAGGTCAAGGCGCTCATGGGCAACGTCCACTGACGCAGCTCACGCACCGACGAGGGCCGCCGCACCCAGGGGGTGCGGCGGCCCTTCGCTCTTGTCCACGGGCGGCGCCACGTGGGTACGCCGGCCGAGAGAACCCGCGCTACGCGGGCGCGGCGAGCTCCGCCCAGACCGTCTTGCCGGGCACACCCGGCCGCCGTACGACCCCCCAGTCCAGGCACAGTCGCTGCACGATGAACATGCCGTGCCCGCCGGGCCGCCCCGCCCGGTGCGGGGTGCGCGGCGCCGGCTGGCCCGCGCCGCGGTCGGTGACCTCCAGCCGGAGCACCTTGGCGTCGCAGGTGAGGCGCAGCTCCTCCGGGCCCTCCGCGTGCAGACAGGCGTTGGTGACCAGCTCCGAGACGACCAGCAGGACATCCTCGGCGGCGGCCCTGCGGTCGGCGGTCGCCGCGGGCAGCCAGCCCCATTGGTGCAGCGACTGCCGGGTGAAGTCACGGGCGAGCGGAACGATGCCCTCGGCTTCGCTCAGCGTGAGGACGCGGTGCCGGTCGGCGTACGACCCCGCTCCCCCCAGGTCGTCGCCCGGCGGATGCTGCCGGGTGGTGCTCATCAGCGCTTCACCTCACCGATTCACCGGTTGTCGATACGGATTCCGTCTGGCCGCGGATTCTGGGGTCGCCTGCCCGGCCTGATCGTGACGACACTTTCCCGCCCCTGTGATCTGTCACGGGCGGGGGGCGGCGGTCAGCCGTCGGACAGTGCCGTTTCGAGCGAGTCGTGCACGGTGAAGACCGCGCCCGCTCCGGTGATCTCGAAGACCCTGGCCACCATGGGCAGCATCCCGGCCAGATGAACCCCGCCCCCGGCCGCCTCGGCGCGCAGCCGGGCCCCGAGCAGCACATTGAGTCCGGTGGAGTCGCAGAACTCCAGCCCGGAACAGTCCACGACCAGGCGCGTACGGCCCTGTTCGACCGCGTCCTCCAGCGGAACCCTGAGCAGATCCGCGCTGCTGTGGTCGAGCTCACCCACCGGGGCCACGATCTCGCTCCGCCCCTCGGTGCGAACGGTGACCCGGAGTCGGCCCCGGTTCACACTGCCGACCGTTCCGCGGTCCATGCCGCCCCTCTTCGCCGTTCCGTCGCTGCCACTGCCGTCGTTGACGCGTGAAGAACATTACGCCTTCGCAGCGACGCTCGGCACCCAAACTCCCATATAAATGCGACATATATGGACATTCGTCACTTGCAACTGCCCATGGGGAGCGGGTAGGCGTAGTAGGGACAACTCTTCACACGGCCGGCTTCGGAGGCGCCGCACACCGCGAACGACACGATGGAGGAGATCCATGTCACCCCGGCTCGGCGAATCGCACCCTGCGACGTCGGCAACGCACCACCCCGAAATCAACGCGGGCCTCGAAGGACTTGAGGGTCTTCCCGAGATCCCCCCGTACGACCAGGTGGGCGCTCTGGACGCCAGGGCCCTGTCGAAGACGCTCTTCGGACGCCTCGACTCCCTGGAAGAGGGCACACACGAATACGCGTACGTCCGCAACACGCTGGTCGAACTCAACCTGGCCCTGGTGAAGTTCGCCGCCGCGCGCTTCCGCTCCCGCAGCGAGCCGATGGAGGACATCGTCCAGGTCGGCACCATCGGCCTGATCAAGGCGATCGACCGCTTCGACCTGAGCAGGGGCGTCGAGTTCCCGACCTTCGCGATGCCGACCATCATCGGCGAGATCAAGCGCTTCTTCCGCGACACCTCCTGGTCCGTGCGTGTCCCGCGACGGCTCCAGGAACTGCGCCTGGACCTCGCCAGGGCCGGGGACGACCTCGCCCAGCGGCTCGACCGCGCCCCCACCGTGGGCGAACTCGCGGCAGAGCTCGGCATTCCCGAGGACGAGGTCGTCCAGGGCATGGCGGCGAGCAACGCGTACACCGCGAGTTCCCTCGACGCCCAGCCCGAGGAGGACGACACCGAGGGCGCGCTGGCGGACCGTATCGGCTACGAGGACCATGGACTCGAAGGCATCGAATACGTCGAGTCGTTGAAGCCGCTGATCGCCGGACTCCCCGCCCGGGAGCGGAAGATCCTCTCACTGCGGTTCTTCGCCGGGATGACCCAGTCGGAGATCGGCGAGGAGCTCGGCATCTCGCAGATGCATGTCTCACGGCTGCTGTCACGCACACTGCGCAGGCTGCGCAAAGGCCTGACCACGGAGGACTGAACGCGGCGCTCCGGCGACGGCGGCCGACCGGCGCTCGTCGGAGCGCCGTAGCCACCGCCTCCACGTCATCGGGCGATGCGCTCGCCGCGCCGCCAGACCTCGGTGACCAGGGGCACACCCGGGCGGTACGCCAGGTGGACATGGCTCGGGGCGTCGAGCAGGGCCAGGTCGGCGCGGGCGCCCGGGCCGACACGGCCGATGTCGGTACGGCGCAGGGCCGCCGCGCCGCCGGCCGTGGCGGACCAGACCGCCTCGTCCGGCGTCATCCGCATGTCCCGTACGGCAAGGGCGACGCAGAACGGCATCGAGGATGTGAAGGACGACCCCGGGTTGCAGTCCGTGGACAGCGCGACCGTCACCCCCGCATCGAGCAGGCGGCGTGCGTCCGGCCACTCGGCCCGCGTCGAGAACTCCGCGCCGGGGAGAAGCGTGGCGACCGTGCGGCTGTTCGCGAGCGCGTCCACGTCCTCCTGGGTCAGATGGGTGCAATGGTCGGCGGACGCCGCGTCGAGCTCGACGGCGAGCTGCACGCCCGGGCCGTAGCCGAGCTGGTTGGCGTGCACCCGGGGGTGCAGGCCCTTCGCCTTGCCGGCGGTGAGGATGGCGCGCGCCTGGTCGCCGTCGAAGGCGCCCTTCTCGCAGAACACGTCGACCCAGCGGGCGTGCGGTGCGCACGCGTCCAGCATGTCGCCGGTGACGAGCTCCACGTACGCCGCCGGGTCGTCGGCGTAGTCGGGCGACACGATGTGCGCGCCGAGGTACGTCACCTCGTCGGTGTGCCGCGCGGCGATGCGCAGGGCGCGGGCCTCGTCGTGGGTGGTGAGCCCGTAGCCGGACTTGGTCTCGAAGGTGGTGGTTCCCTGACGGAGCGCCTCGTCGAGATAGCGCAGGAGGTTGGCCTCCAGCTCCTCGTCGGACGCGGCACGGGTGGCGGCGACGGTGGTCCGGATACCACCGGCGGTGTAACTCCGGCCCGACATCCGGGCGTTGAACTCCTGGGTACGGTCGCCGGCGAAGACGAGGTGCGAGTGCGAGTCCACGAAACCGGGGATGACGGCCCGGCCCTCGGCGTCGACCCGATTGTCAGTGGCGGGTGCTTTGCTTGATTCACCGACCCAGACGATGCGGTCGCCGTCGATGACGACGGCCGCGTCCTGGATCAGGCCGAGAGGGGTTCCGTCACCGAGGGAGGGGTCGTTGGTGACCAGACTGGCGATGTTGACGATGGCGGTGGTGACCGTCGCCACAGGGCTGTTCGTGCTCGTGGGGGTGGAGGTCGCCGGGGGGTTGTTCATTGCCGCGGGGCCGGTGTTCATGATGAGAGGTCTCTCCTTCAGCCGCGCAGGGCGGCGATCGAGTCCGCGAGGGCCCGGGGTACGTCCGGTACGAGCTGGTGGACCCCGTCTCGTACGACATGGCGGCCACCCACGATCGTGTGCCGGATGTCTGACGCCGACGCTGCGAATACCGCCGTCTCGGCTGCCAGACGCGGCAGGGGTCCCGCTGTCCTGACCGATTCCAACGCGATCGTCGTCAGATCGGCGAGCGCGCCCGCCTGGATCCGGCCCGCCTCGTCCCAGCCCAGGGCCGCGTGGCCGTCGGCCGTGGCGGCGCGGAGCAGGGCGTTCGCGGTCCAGTGCCCGCGGGTGCGGGTGCGCAGGCGTTCGTCCAGTTCCATCGCCCGGGCCTCTTCGAGCAGGTCGATCACCGCATGGCTGTCGCTGCCCAGCGAGAGCGGCGAGCCCGCGCGCTGAAGGGCGACGGCGGGGCCGATGCCATCGGCCAGGTCGCGTTCCGTGGTGGGGCACATGCATGTGCCCGTGGTGGTACCACCCAGCAGCGCGATGTCCTCGTCGGTGAGGTGGGTGTTGTGCACACCCGTGGTGCGCGGGCCCAGCACCCCGTGGTCGGCGAGCAGCCGGGTGGGGGTGACCCCGTGCGCGGCGAGGCAGGCGTCGTTCTCCGCTGTCTGTTCGGAGAGGTGGACGTGGAGCGGGACACGGCGGGCCTCGGCCCACCGCGCCACCGTGGACAGCTGATCCGCGGGCACGGCCCGTACGGAGTGGATGGCCGCGCCGATACGGGCGTGCTCACGGTCCTTGAGGAGCGACGCGCGCTCCGCCCAGGCCTCGGCGGTGCCGTCGGAGAAGCGCAGCTGGTGCTGGTTCGGGGCTTCCCCGAAGCCGGAGGAGAGGTACGCCGTGTCGAGCAGCGTGATCCGGATGCCCGCGTCGGCGGCGGCCGCGATCAGCGCCTCGCCCATGGCGTTGGGATCGGCGTAGGGGGCGCCGCCGGGCGCGTGGTGGAGGTAGTGGAACTCACCGACGGAGGTGATCCCGGCGAGGGCCATCTCGGCGTACACCGCTCTGGCGAGCGCGTGGTACGCGTCCGGCGTCAGCCGGGAGGCGACCTGGTACATCACCTCGCGCCAGGTCCAGAAAGTACCGCTGCCCACCTGGACGGTGCCGCGCAGGGCGCGGTGGAAGGCATGGCTGTGGGCATTGGAGAGACCGGGGATCGTCAGTCCGCGCAGGACCTCCGCGCCGGGCGGCGGGGCCTCCACCCCGGTGCGGATCGCCGTGATACGGCCGTCGGCCACATCGAGGGCCACGCCCGGCTCGACCCGGTCGCCGAGCCAGGCGTGCTCCAGCCAGTACGTCGTCACCTGCACGCCAGCCCTTCCAGTACGTCGGCGAGTGCGAGGACCCCGGCGACACAGTCGTCCTCGGCCGCGAATTCGGCCGGGGAGTGCGAGACGCCCGTGGGGTTGCGTACGAACAGCATGGCGGTCGGGATCGACCCGGAGAGAATTCCGGCGTCGTGTCCCGCGCCCGTACCGAGGACGGGAACCTGCCCGCCCAGGATCTTGGCGAGTTCGTCGCGCAGGGCGTGCTCGAACTCCACGACCGGGGTGAACGACTCGCGTACGACCGTCAGATCCACGCCGTCGCGCTCGGCCCGCTCCTTCGCGGCCTGCTCGATCGCGGCGACGACCGTGTCCAGCGTGGACTGGTCGGCGGCCCGGGAGTCCAGCCAGCCGCGGACGAGGGAGGGGATGGCGTTGACGCCGTTGGGCTCGACGGCCACCTTGCCGAAGGTGGCCAGGGCGCCCGCGAGTTCGGCCTCACGGCGGGCGGCGAGGACCGTCTCGGCGTAGGTGAGCATCGGGTCGCGCCGGTCCGCCAGCCGGGTCGTACCGGCGTGGTTGGCCTCGCCCGCGAAGTCGAAGCGCCAGCGGCCGTGCGGCCAGATGGCACTCGCGATGCCGACCGCGTCCCCGGACAGGTCGAGGGCTCGCCCCTGCTCGACGTGGACCTCGACGAACGCACCGATGCGGGCGAGACGTTCGGGGTCCGGGCCGAGGGCGGAGGGGTCGTACCCGGCCTTCTCCATCGCCTGCGGCAGGCTGATCCCGTCGGCGTCACGCAGCCGGTGCGCGGCCTCGACGGTCAGCTGCCCGGCGGTGAGCCGTGAGCCGACACAGGCGAGGCCGAAGCGGGCACCTTCCTCGTCGCCGAAGTTGGTGATCGCGAGCGGTCTGGTGAACGCCACTCCCCTGCGCCGGAGTTCGTCGAGCGCGGCAAAGGAGGACACGACGCCGAGGGGGCCGTCGAAGGCCCCGCCGTCCGGTACGGAGTCCAGGTGGGAGCCGGTGACCACGGCGTCCCCGGCGGCGACGTCTTCATATGTCGCAGCACCGAGCCAGGCCCACTGGTTTCCGTTGTGGTCGACCTCGTAGGTCAGTCCGCGGGCCTCGGCCTGCGTGCGGAACCAGTCCCGGCACTCGACGTCGGCGCCGGTCCAGGCGTAGCGGCGATACCCGCCGCTGTCCGCGTTGCGCCCGATGGGGCGCAGATCGGCCCACATCTCGTGGAACGAGGGCGCGGCCCCCACCGGGGCGGCACCGTTCCGGTACCGCCCGTCGTGACTCGTCACGCCTGCTCGCCCTCCCGCATGGGGACGCGGACGCCGCGCTCCGTGGCGACCTCGTCGGCGCGGTCGTAGCCCGCGTCGACGTGGCGGATGACGCCCATGCCCGGGTCGTTCGTCAGGACGCGGCGGATCTTCTCACCGGCGAGCTTCGTGCCGTCCGCCACGGTGACCTGGCCGGCGTGGATGGAGCGGCCCATGCCGACGCCGCCGCCGTGGTGGATGGAGACCCAGGACGCGCCCGAGGCCACGTTGACCATGGCGTTGAGCAGCGGCCAGTCGGCGATCGCGTCGGAGCCGTCGAGCATGGCCTCGGTCTCGCGGTACGGGGAGGCGACGGAGCCGCAGTCGAGGTGGTCGCGGCCGATGGCCAGCGGCGCCGCCAACTCGCCCGAGGCGACCATGTCGTTGAAGCGCTCGCCGGCCTTGTCGCGCTCGCCGTAGCCGAGCCAGCAGATACGGGCCGGGAGGCCCTGGAAGTGGACGCGTTCGCCGGCCATCTTGATCCAGCGGGCGAGGGACTCGTTCTCCGGGAAGAGGTCGAGGATGGCCTTGTCGGTCCTGGCGATGTCGGCGGGGTCGCCGGACAGGGCGGCCCAGCGGAAGGGGCCCTTGCCCTCGCAGAAGAGCGGGCGGATGTAGGCCGGTACGAAGCCGGGGAAGGCGAACGCCCGGTCGTACCCGGCGAGCTGGGCCTCACCGCGGATGGAGTTGCCGTAGTCGAAGACCTCGGCGCCGGCGTCCATGAAGCCGACCATGGCCTCGACATGACGCGCCATCGACTCACGGGCGCGCTGGGTGAAGTCGGCGGGCTTCTCGGCCGCGTAGGACTGCATGTCGTCGAAGTCGACGCCGATCGGCAGGTACGACAGCGGGTCGTGGGCCGACGTCTGGTCGGTCACGATGTCGATGGGGGCGTTCATCGCGAGCAGCTGCGGCACCAGTTCGGCGGCGTTGCCGAGGACGCCGATGGACAGCGGCTTGCGTGCGTCGCGGGCCTCGACGGCGAGCTGGAGGGCGTGGTCCAGCGAGTCGGCCTTCACGTCGAGGTAGCGGTGCTCGATGCGGCGCTCGATGGCGCGCGGGTCGCAGTCGATGCAGATGGCGACGCCGTCGTTCATCGTGACGGCCAGCGGCTGAGCGCCGCCCATGCCGCCGAGGCCGGCGGTCAGGGTGATCGTCCCGGCGAGGGTGCCGCTGAACTTCTTTGCGGCGACGGCGGCGAAGGTCTCGTACGTGCCCTGGAGGATGCCCTGGGTGCCGATGTAGATCCAGGAACCGGCGGTCATCTGGCCGTACATGGTGAGGCCGAGGGCCTCGAGGCGCCGGAACTCCTCCCAGTTGGCCCAGTCACCGACGAGGTTGGAGTTGGCGATCAGAACACGCGGCGCCCACTCGTGCGTCTGCATGACGCCGACGGGACGGCCGGACTGGACGAGCATCGTCTCGTCCTGCTTGAGGGTCTTCAGCGTGCGCACCATCGCGTCGAAGGAACGCCAGTCGCGGGCGGCCTTGCCGGTGCCGCCGTAGACGACGAGTTTGTCGGGGTGCTCGGCGACCTCGGGGTCGAGGTTGTTCTGGAGCATGCGGAGGGCGGCTTCCTGCTGCCATCCCAGGGCGCTCAGCTCCGTACCGCGCGGTGCCCGTACCGGCCGGGGTCCTGACATGGTCTGCCTCCTCGACAAAACGCCATTGCAGTGGATATTCACATCCTGACGTTCTGAATAGAACTAGTCAATCCCCGGGTGCCTCCACACGTCCGACCGGCGGATGATTGGCTGAATGCCATGGCATCGGACACAGGAAATGAATCCGCAGCACGCCGCGACCAGGCCGTGACGGCCGCCTTGGAGGAGGGCCTCGCCGGCCCCGGCTCACCGATCACCGCATTGCTCGACGTCACGGGCATCCGGGGCTCCGCCACCGCCCTGCGCGCCGCGTTCGAGGCAGTCGTACCGGCCGGGACACCCGTACTGCACGCCTTCGCCGTGAAAGCGTCACCGCTCGTGCCCGTACTGCGGCTGCTGTACGAGGAGGGGCTCGGCGCCGAGGTCGCCAGCCCCGGTGAGCTGGCGCTGGCCCGCGCCGCCGGGATACGCCCCGAGCGAACCGTGCTCGACTCCCCCGCCAAGACCGGCACGGAGCTGCGCGAGGCCCTCGGCCTCGGCATCGCCGTCAACGCCGACAACCCGCAGGAGCTGGCCCGCCTCGACGCGCTCGTGCATGCCGCGCCGACCTCCTCGCCGATCGGCCTGCGCGTGAACCCGCAGATCGGCGCCGGCTCCATCGGCGCGCTGTCCACGGCCACCGCCACCTCAAAGTTCGGCGTGGCACTGCGCGACGAGGGTGCCCGCGACTGGGTCGTGCGGGCGTATCTGGACCGGCCGTGGCTGACCCGGCTGCACACCCACTCCGGCTCGCAGGGCCTGCCCCTGGAGCTGCTGGCCTCCGGCGTCCGGGCGGCGTACGAACTGGCCGAGGAGATCAACGGCGCGGCGGGCCGGCGGCAGATCGACACGATCGACATCGGCGGCGGACTCCCGGTCAACTTCGCCTCCGACGCACAGACCCCGAGCTACGCCGACTACGCCCGCCTCCTCGCCCGCGAGGTCCCCGGGCTGCTCGACGGCCGCTACGGCCTGGTCACCGAGTTCGGCCGGTCGCTGCTGGCCAAGCACGGCCTGGTGCTGGCCCGTGTCGAGTACACCAAGACCGCCGGAGGCCGCCCCATCGCGGTGACGCACGCAGGCGTCCAGATCGCCGCCCGTACCGTCTACGCCCCCGCCTCCTGGCCGCTGCGCATCGCCGCGTACGACGCGAAGGGCCGCCCGAAGGCAGGCCCGGACGTGGCCCAGGACGTGGCGGGGCCGGCCTGCTTCGCGGGCGACCTGCTCGCCGAGAACCGGCCGCTGCCGCTGCTGGAGCCGGGCGACTGGGTGGCGGTGCTGGACACCGGGGCGTACTACTTCGCCCACCATTACGCGTACAACAGCCTGGCCAGGCCCGGCGTCCACGGCTTCACGGCCGGCACGGAGGGGGTGCGCTTCCGGACCGTACGCGCCCCGCAGTCCGTCGAAGAGATCGTCGCGGAGTCGGGCGGCAGCACTCCGGACGCCCTGCTCGGCATGGGCGGCGGCCAGGAGTAGCGGGCCCGCTGAACCGGGGGGCGGACCTTAGCGGAACGCGCGCATGTACCGCTGGAAATTGCCAGAACTTCCACCGGTCGCCTGCACCGTGCGTAACTTCGACGTCACCGATGTGCGGAAGAAGCACCCGCACACCACGGTGGAGGGGAGTTCCGCGTGCCCGGAATCGACGAGTGTCTCCTGGAAGCCATGCTTCTGCCCGGCGCGCGCGGCGCCGCAGTGGTCGACTGGACCAGCGGACTCGCGCTCGGCACCGTGGGAGACCCTCCCGGCCAGGACCACGAGACCGCCGCCGCCGAGACCGCCGAGCTGGCTCGCATGGCGGCGGAGTACCCCACCTTCGCCCCCGAGGACACCGCGGACACCGCCAAGGGGCCGACGGTCGAGGACGTCATTCTCACGAACCGCAGCGGCTACCACCTGCTGCGGTTCGTGGAGACGACCTTCGACAGCTGTGTCTTCCTGCATCTGTGGCTCGACCGCGAGGAGGGCAATCTCGCGCTCGCCCGGATCCGGCTGGGCTCCATAGCCGAACGGCTGGTGCTGGGATGACCATCTCGCCGATGCTGGCAAGACTCGCGGCGGAGCAGGCCACCGGCGCGCTGCTCCGGGACCGGGGCACCCTCTACCTCGCGGACGGCCAGGTCGTGCATGCCGAAAGCCCCGCGGCCCCCGGCATCGACGTCCTTCTCACCGCCGGCGGCCGGCTGCCCGCGGAAGGCTGGCGGGACGCCCTGGACCAGGCCGGCCCCTTCGGCCGGGTGGGCCGCTACCTGGTCGACAGCGGGCGGGTCTCCGGAGGCGAGCTGGAGATCTGTCATCTGGGCGCGCTGTACGACGCCGCGTTCTTCGTGCTGGCACCCAGCAGCGGCCCCACCCGCTTCCGTTACGGAGTGGCCCACTGGATCGGGACCGTACGCCCCGTGCCCGCCGAGGCCGTCGCGCGCGAGACGCTGCGCCGCCGGCTGCTGCTGGACCGGCTCTGGGCCCACCCGGAGACCGACACCACACCCGTGGTGCGGACACCCCGGGCGCTCGACATCCCCGTCGCCCCCCGGCAGCGTGACGTGCTCGACCTCGCGGACGGCGTGCGCACGCCGGGGGACATCGCCCGGGTGCTGGGCCGTCCGGCGTTCCACACCCTGGTCGACGTACGACGTCTCGCGGCCGCCGGAATCGTCGAGACACCCCGCCCGCGCGCGCGGGCCTCGCCACCTCCGGCCGCCCCCGTCCTGTTCGCGGAGACCCCGGCCGATCCGGACATCGCCCTGCTCCGCCGGGTTCGTGACGCCCTGGAGGCAACGCTGTGATTCGCGCGCTCAGGCAGCGCGCCGAGAGGAGACAGCTGATGACGGCGAGCGCCGAAGTGCTCGACGAACTGCGCCGGCTGAGAGCCCGGCTGCCCCAGCTGACCGGAACCCTCACGGCCAGTGTCGACGGTCTCGTGGTCGCCCAGGACACGGCGGACGTGGAGGCGGAGAGCGTCGCCGCGCTCACCGCCGCCGCCCTCGGGGTGGCGCTCCGGCTGACGGAGGCCACCAGGCAGGGGGGCTTCCGCGAGCTGCTGGTGCGCGGCGATCAGGGCTATGTGGCGACGTACGCGGCGGGCTCCTCCGCCGTACTCACCGTCCTCGCGGAACCGCGCATCAATGTGGGCCGGCTGCATCTGGAAGCCCGCCGGTCCGGAGCGCGCATCGGCGAACTCGTCGACGGCGCGCTCGAACGCTCCGACCAGAACACCTGAACCCTCAGGCGAAAGGAAGTACAGCTCCCATGGCCAACACCGAAACCTCGCTCAAGGAAGCGATGACCGCGATCGAGGGCGTCATCGGCGCTGCCCTCGTCGACTACACCAGCGGCATGGCCCTCGGCACCATAGGCGGCGGCAAGCACCTCGACCTCACGGTGGCCGCCGCGGGCAACACCGACGTGGTACGGGCGAAGCTGCGCACCATGGAGCAGCTGAACCTCAAGGAGGAGATCGAGGACATCCTGATCACCCTTGGCACCCAGTACCACCTGATCCGGCTGCTCAAGGGGCGCGGCGGCAACGGGCTCTTCCTCTACATCGCCCTCGACTCGGGCCGGGCCAACCTGGCGATGGCCCGGCACCAGCTGAAGAAGATCGAGGCCGAGCTGGAGGTCTGACCAGCTCCTGACATCGGGCGCCGCACCACATCCGGTGCGGCGCCCGATGCCTGTGCGTCACTCGACGAACAGCCCTCGCGCGGAGGCCTGCGCGTCGAACTCCTCGAGCCGTGCCTGCGCATCCGGCAGGTCGTCGCACATCGCCTCCAGCAGCACCCGGCCCAGCAGCATCGGCGCACACGCCGTGTCGAAGGCGAGGCCGGTGCCCACGGCGGCCGGGATCAGCAGGTCACTGTGCCCGGCCACCGGCGCGAACGCGGAATCCGCGACCGTCACCACGGTGAGGCCCTTCTCGCGCGCGTAGGCCAAGGCGTCGACCACCTCGCGTGGATGGCGTGGCAACGCGAAGCACAGCAGCGCGCTCGCACCGGCGCGCTGCGCCGCGTCGATGCGATCGGCGAGCATCGTGCCGCCCTCGTCGAGCAGCCGGACGTCCGGATGTACCTTCGCCGCGAAGTATGCGAAGCCCCGGGCCTGCGAGGACGCGGCGCGCAGTCCCAGGACGGGCAGCGGCCGGGAGGCGGCCAGCAGCCGGCCCGCCCGCTGGACCGGAGCGGGATCGGCGAGCAGGCCGGCCAGATGCCGAAGGTTCTCGATCTCGGCGTGCACGGCCTGCTGGTACTCGTTGTACGAGGGGTCGACGGCGGCCGGCGTGGCGGGCCCGACCTCGCGCAGGTGCCTGCGGAGCGCAGGGTAGCCGTCGAAGCCGAGCGCCACCGCGAACCGGGTGACGGAAGGCTGGCTCACCCCGGCGAGTTCGGCCAGCTCCACGCTGGACAGGAACGGCGCATCGGCGGCCTGGCGGACCATGCAGTGCGCGATACGCCGCTGGGTCGGAGTGAGCCGGTGTCCCTCGAACAGCTGCTGCAGTCGCGCCGCCGGGCTGTCGCTCATACCGTCCCCCAATTCAGTCACGAAGAGCTCTGCATAAGCATATGCAGTGGCGTCGCCTTCCCCCGCGAGCCCGGCATGATCGGCCGGACAGGACCTGAGGGTCGCCTTCTCCCGAAGGAAAAAAGGGGGGATATCCCCACTGTGGTGGACGCCTTCGGTCCCTACCGTGAAAACCATGGAAGCCAGCGACACAGAGCTCAAGAAGGAACTCGCCGCCACCCTGCACGCCCGCAGGGAGCTGGGGGTCGAGTACGACGCCGCGCTCGTCGAGTCGTTCCTGGAGAAGGTCGAGCAGCGCCTCGACGGCACGGTCGACCGCCGGGTGCGGCGTCAGCTCGCCGAACAGCAGACGGCCGTTGCCAGAGGCGGCCGTCCGGCGCGCTCCGAGGAGAGCTTCGGGGAGCGGTTCGGCCTGGCGATGGTCTCGCTCGTCCTCGCCATCCCGCTGTCGGCGATAGCCGTGGCCCAGGCGGGCTTTTTCGGTCTGGTGGTCGCCTGGGCGGGCATTTTCGGCGTCAACGTGGTCCACTCCTCCCGCCCCTGGCCATGGATACGCGGCAGGGGACGGAAGAAGTCCTTGGACTGGGAGGACTGAAGAAATAGCGCGGGGACCGCCGCACCCCCGGCGAGCCGGGGGGCGGGACGACGGCGGTCCCCGCGAGGGACACGGACCTGGTCGAAGCCTGGTCTCCGCGTCCGGGCGCCCAGGGAGGTCCGGGAGCCGCTCCGGAAGTCCATGGCGCCGTTGGTGGCGCCGGCGGTGCCTGTCCTGCCCCGCCGACAGCCCCCAATGTGCCCGACGCGTGTTAAGCGGGTGCTGCCGCCATGTGTCGCGCTCGTACCGTTTTCGCGAAGCTCCCGGCTACTTGCCGCCCTTGGCGAGGAACGCCAGCAGGTCCTGACGGCTCACCACGCCCGTCGGCTTGCCCTCGACCAGCACGATCGCCGCGTCGGCCTTGCCCAGTACGTCCATCAGGTCCTCCACCGGCTCGCCGGAGCCCACCTGCGGCAGCGGGGCACTCATATGGTCCTCCAGCGGGTCGTCCAGCGAGGCCCGCTTGGTGAACAGCGCATCGAGCAGCTCACGCTCGACGACCGAGCCGACGACCTCCGCGGCCATCACATCGGGGTGGCCGGCGCCCGGCTTGACGATCGGCATCTGCGAGACGCCGTATTCGCGCAGCACGTCGATCGCCTGGCCGACCGTCTCGTCCGGGTGCATGTGCACGAGCGAGGGCAGGCCGTGCTCCTTGTGGCCGAGGACATCGGCGACACTCGCGGACGGGCCGGCCTCCTCCAGGAAGCCGTAATCGGCCATCCACTCGTCGTTGAAGATCTTCGACAGGTAGCCGCGGCCGCTGTCCGGCAGCAGGACGACCACGATGTCGTCCGGGCCGAGGTCCTTGGCCACCTCGAGCGCGGCGACGACCGCCATGCCGCAGGAGCCGCCGACCAGCAGGCCCTCCTCCTTGGCGAGGCGGCGGGTCATCTGGAAGGAGTCCTTGTCCGACACGGCGACGATCCGGTCGGTGACCGTGCGGTCGTAGGCGGTGGGCCAGAAGTCCTCGCCGACGCCCTCGACGAGGTACGGGCGTCCGGAGCCGCCGGAGTAGACCGAGCCCTCCGGGTCCGCGCCGATGATCTGCACCTTGCCGTCGCTGACCTCCTTGAGGTAGCGGCCGGTGCCGGAAATGGTGCCGCCGGTGCCGACGCCGGCGACGAAATGGGTGATCCTGCCGTCCGTCTGCTCCCACAGCTCGGGGCCGGTCGAGTGATAGTGGGACAACGGATTGTTCGGGTTGCTGTACTGGTCCGGCTTCCATGCGCCGGGGGTCTCACGGACCAGCCGGTCGGAAACGTTGTAGTACGAGTCCGGGTGTTCCGGAGCCACAGCCGTCGGGCAGACCACGACCTCCGCGCCGTACGCCCGCAGCACGTTGATCTTGTCGGTGGAAACCTTGTCGGGGCAGACGAAGATGCACTTGTAGCCCTTCTGCTGCGCCACGATCGCCAGGCCCACACCCGTGTTGCCGCTGGTCGGCTCCACGATCGTGCCGCCCGGCTTGAGCTCCCCGCTCTCCTCGGCGGCCTCGATCATGCGCAGGGCGATGCGGTCCTTGACCGACCCGCCGGGATTGAAGTACTCGACCTTGGCCAGGACCGTCGCCTGGATGCCCTCGGTCACGTTGTTGAGCCTCACCAGCGGGGTGTCGCCGACAAGACTGATCATCGAATCGTGGATTTGCACCGTGTTCTCCGGGGTCTCCGTGTTGATGCCGCCAGCGTATGCGGGCGGCCGTGAAAGGTTCACCTCCTCGCCGGATTGTCGGGATTGAGCCGTACCCGCTACCGGGCAGTTAGGTGGTGAGTCGGCTACGAGGAGGTGGCGGTGTCCAGGGCGAGGGTGGCGCGACGAATCGCCGCGGGCGCGGCATACGGCGGCGGCGGCATCGGACTGCTCGGCGCGGCGGCGGTGGGCCTGCTGCTGGCCGAGGTCCAGCTGGCGCGGCGCGCGGTGGGCAACGGACTCACCGATCCGCCGTGCGCGGACGGTCTGTACGGGACGGCCTTCGCGGGCGGAGCGAATCCGCTGCGGCTGGGCATGCTGGGCGACTCGACGGCGGCCGGGCAGGGGGTGCACCGGGTGGGTCAGACGCCGGGAGCGCTGCTCGCCTCGGGGCTCGCGGCGGTCGCCGAGCGGCCGGTGGACCTGCACACCGTGGCGCTGCCCGGGGCGAGGTCCGACGATCTGGAACGCCAGGTGACCCTCCTGCTGGCGGACGCGTCACGCACCCCCGACGTGTGCGTGATCATGATCGGCGCGAACGACGTCACCCACCGGATGCCGCCGACGCAGTCGGTGCGGTATCTGTCGGAGGCGGTACGGCGGCTGCGCGCGGCGGGGGCCGAGGTGGTCGTCGGCACCTGTCCCGACCTGGGCACGATCGAACCGGTGTACCAGCCGCTGCGCTGGCTGGCGCGGCGGGTCAGCAGGCAGCTGGCCGCCGCGCAGACCATCGGATCCGTCGAGCAGGGGGGCCGTACGGTGTCCCTGGGCGACCTGCTGGGCCCGGAATTCGCGGCGAACCCGCGGGAATTGTTCGGCCCGGACAACTACCACCCCTCGGCGGAGGGCTACGCCACGGCGGCGATGGCGGTCCTGCCCACCTTGTGCGCGGCGCTCGCACTGTGGCCGGAGACGGACCGGCTGGACGCCTCCCGCGACGAGGACCTGCTGCCGGTGGCCAAGGCGGCCGCGGAGGCAGCGGAGGAGGCGGGCACGGAGGTCACGGGTGCGCGTGCGCCGTGGGCTCTGCTCAAGCACCGGCGGCGCCGCCGCCTCCCCGCGGAGCCGGTCCCCCCGGCCCCCGCGCCCGCCCCGGCCCCGGCGGCCCACCGCGACGCGTAACCGGGCCAGTCGTCCTCCGGGCGGGCGCCGGGTGCGGGCCGGTGGTCCGGTTCGGCGCCGCCCCGCGCTGAGCGCAGCCCCCCATCGGGAATAGACACCCTGCAGGCTGAGCGTTTGCTTAGAAAAGAGGTCTGTATCACACGGCGCCGGCCGTGACCGCAAACCGTACGGGCAGGTAACTTCACCTCGAGCCCTGCCCTCATCCCTCCCGTCGCCCGACCACCACCCCTCAACGAGGCGCTGCGCGCCGCACCTTCCACATGGAGCCGTGATGCCCGAAGCCGTGATCGTCTCTGCCGCCCGCTCCCCCATCGGCCGCGCGTTCAAGGGGTCGCTGAAGGATGTGCGCCCGGACGACCTGACCGCGACCATCATCCAGGCCGCGCTCGCGAAGATCCCGGAGCTGGACCCGCGCGAGATCGACGACCTGATGCTCGGCTGCGGTATGCCGGGCGGTGAGCAGGGCCACAACCTGGGCCGTATCGTCGCCGTGCAGATGGGGATGGACCACCTCCCCGGCTGCACGATCACCCGTTACTGCTCCTCGTCGCTGCAGACCTCCCGTATGGCGATGCACGCCATCAAGGCCGGTGAGGGCGATGTCTTCATCTCCGCCGGCGTCGAGACGGTGTCCCGGTCCGGGAAGGGCACCAGCGACGGCCTGCCGGACACGCACAACCCGCTCTTCGCCGAAGCCGAGGCCCGTACCGCCGCCGTCGCGCAGAGCGAGGGCTCCGACTGGCACGACCCGCGCGAGGACGGCCTTGTCCCGGACGCGTACATCGCGATGGGGCAGACCGCGGAGAACCTGGCCCGGTTCAAGGGCATCACACGCCAGGAGATGGACGAGTTCGGCGTACGGTCCCAGAACCTCGCCGAGGAGGCCATCAAGAAGGGCTTCTGGGAGCGCGAGATCACCCCGGTGACGCTGCCGGACGGCACGGTCGTCAGCAAGGACGACGGCCCGCGCGCCGGCGTCACGATGGAGGGCGTCCAGGGCCTGAAGCCGGTCTTCCGCCCCGACGGCCTGGTCACCGCCGGTAACTGCTGCCCGCTCAACGACGGCGCCGCGGCCCTCGTCATCATGTCCGACACCAAGGCCCGCGAGCTGGGCCTGACCCCGCTGGCCCGGATCGTCTCGACGGGCGTCTCCGCCCTGTCCCCGGAGATCATGGGTTACGGACCGGTGGAGGCCAGCAAGCAGGCGCTGCGGCGGGCCGGACTGACCATCGACGACATCGACCTGGTCGAGATCAACGAGGCGTTCGCCGCGCAGGTCATCCCGTCCTACCGGGACCTGGGAATCGACATCGACAAGCTGAACGTCAACGGCGGTGCGATCGCCGTGGGCCACCCCTTCGGCATGACCGGCGCGCGCATCACCACCACGCTGATCAACAGCCTCCAGTTCCACGACAAGCAGTTCGGACTGGAGACGATGTGCGTCGGCGGCGGCCAGGGCATGGCGATGGTCATCGAGCGGCTGAGCTGAGCTGCAACGGAGGGTAGGGGTCGCCCGAGGAACGAGGGCGGCACCTGCCCGCAGCGGAAGCGAAGCGCAGCGCGACAGACAAAACGAGCGGCTGAGCTGAGCTGCAACGGAGGGTAGGGGTCGCCCGAGGAACGAGGGCGGCACCTGCCCGCAGCGGAAGCGAAGCGCAGCGCGACAGACAAAACGAGCGGCTGAGCTGAGCTGCAACGGAGGGTAGGGGTCGCCCGAGGAACGAGGGCGGCACCTGCCCGCAGCGGAAGCGAAGCGCAGCGCGACAGACAAAACGAGCGGCTGAGCTGAGCTGCAACGGAGGGTAGGGGTCGCCCGAGGAACGAGGGCGGCACCTGCCCGCAGCGGAAGCGAAGCGCAGCGCGACAGACAAAACGAGCGGCTGAGCTGAGCTGCAACGGAGGGTAGGGGTCGCCCGAGGAACGAGGGCGGCACCTGCCCGCAGCGGAAGCGAAGCGCAGCGCGACAGACAAAACGAGCGGCTGAGCTGAGCTGCAACGGAGGGTAGGGGTCGCCCGAGGAACGAGGGCGGCACCTGCCCGCAGCGGAAGCGAAGCGCAGCGCGACCACTTCAATCCCATCGCGCCCCAGTCGTGACCAAATCTCCCCCAGGATGTGACCTATCTCCTGGGGGAGCACCATTCCCGCAGGTCACAAGCAGTCAAGGTTAAAAACGAGGTCCAAAGTCCTGTCCATTCGGTGACGTAATGCACTGACAAGAGGAGCGGGTCCGCTCCAAGCTGATGTAGACAGTCGTGGGACCGTCGGGGGTAGGACTGAAACCGGGAGTACGTCAGTGAGTGCGATGCCTCTTGCCCTGCTGCTGACCACGGCCGCTGCCACGGCCGTGGGCGCTGCCGCCCTGCATGCCGCTCATGGGCTGCGCAAGCAGGTCACCGCCCTCCGCGTCGAGCTCGCCGCCGCGAACGAGGGCCGCAGCGCCACCGTCCCAGCGCAGTCCCGGCACACCCCCGCCGCCGATATACGTGCTGCCGTCGCCGAGGCGCTCGCCGAGGAGCGGGAGCGCGAACTGGCCGAGGCACGCGCCTTCTGGGCCGCACAGGAGGCCCGCGACGCCGCCGACGCCCCCTCACCGCTGGGCGGTCTGGCGGGACTCGGCGACGACGCCGCCTTCTTCCTGCCCCGTCAGACGGACTTCACCGGCCTGGAGGCCGACGCGCTGGAGGCGGCCCTGGACGCGACCGAGACGTTCGACCCCTTCCCGGACGACTCCCCCGAACTGGCCGCGGCCCGCCGCCGCCATCCCTCGCACCCCGACTTCGTCCCCGTCCAGACGCCGGTCGTGACCGACCACGAGCGCACCCTGGCCCGCCTGGAAGAGCTCGCCGAGGCCGGCACGACGCTCATCGACGTGCGTCCCGGACCGCTCGGCACCCTCGATGTGTATGTCTTCGAGGACGGTACGACGCTCTGTATGACCCCCGGCCACCGCGAGACCGCGGAACGGCTCGCCGATTCGCTCCGCGCGGGCGACGCCCCGGCGCTGCTCGGAGGTTCCAGGGTTTCCGGTTCGTACGCGCTGACCTTCCTCTGCGGCGACGAGACCATCTTCGTCCTCGCCGACCGCGTGATCACGTCTCTCTAACGCAGCGCCCGGGCCTCCGCCTCCTCGACCAGCCTCACGGCCTCGTCCAGTTCTCCGGACGGGGCCGTTTCCCGCGCGCGCAGCGCCAGCGCCAAGTCATGACCCGCCACCGCGAGTTGGTCGGCGACCGCGAAGAGCCCGGCGTCGGGCATGGTGCGCTGCGGGCCTTCCGGGGTCTCCAGGCGCTGCGCGCGCAGCGCCAGTTCCCGGGCGAGGGCGAGGCCTTCCGCCGCGGCGCCGACGCGCAGCCGGCTCTCGGGCGCCGCCCGCAGGCGGTCGGCGAAACGGTCCACGGCAGCGGTCAGAGGAGTCACGTCAAGCACGACGCGACCCTACGCGCCCGGTCCGGAGTGTTGCCAATACGCGAACGCTCAGGCACGGTGGCGTGAAGGACCTTCCCCCGAGCTCTCGGCTTCTCCTCCACTCTCGGCTTCCAAGCTCTCGGCTTCTCCCCGAACTCTCGGCTTCTCCCCCAAGCTCTCGGCTCTGCTCGAGCGCGGGGGGGGATCCCATGAGCGGGTGGACACCATGAGCAGAGGGCCCATGAGCGGGGGGAGGGGACACCATGAGCAGGGGGAACCCCACGCAATGCGTTCCGGAGGCGCCGATGTCCCAAGTCTTCTCCGAAGAGACCCATCGCAATCTGCTCTCCCGCATCCCTCATTGCACCGGCCGTGAAGTGTCCGAGTGGCTACGCACCGTCGAAGAAGGCCCCGCTCTGCTGCGTTTCGAGGAGAAGGTCAGCTGGCTCCGGAGCGAGTACGACCTCGCCTACGGCCACGCGAAAGCGATCGTCCATGAGTACGACCTGAGGCGGGCGGCGCGCCGCCTGCTCTAGTGCTGTGGACGGAAAGCTTCACCGGCTCGCGACGCTCCCCCAGCTACCTCCCCCAGCTACCGCTGGGGGAGGTAGCTGGGGGAGCCGCGAAGCTTCCCGGCAGACCTTTCCGTCCACAGCGCTTGACGTACGACCCCGACCGATGGCGAAGGGCCCGCCCGGAACGCTTCCGGACGGGCCCTTCATACGAGTCGCTACGGGCGTCAGTCGTCGCCCTGCAGGAGCTGCACCAGGCGCAGCATCTCCATGTAGATCCACACCAGCGTCATGGTGAGGCCGAAGGCCGCCAGCCAGGACTCCTCACGCGGAGCGCCGTACGCCACACCGTCCTCGACCTGCTTGAAGTCGAGGGCCAGGAAGCAGGCACCGAGCACCACACCGACGATGCCGAAGAGGATGCCGAGGCCGCCGCTGCGCAGGCCCAGACCGTCGCCGCCGGCGAAGACCGCGACCAGCATGTTCACCAGCATCAGCAGCATGAAGCCGATCGCGGCCGCCATCACGAAGCCGTAGAAGCGGCGGGTCACCCGGATGAGCCGGGTCTTGTACGCGATGAGGACACCGGCGAAGACCGCCATCGTGCCCAGAACCGCCTGGGGTACCGCGCCCGGAGCGACGTAGGTGCTGACGACGCTCGACACCACGCCGAGGAAGACACCCTCGAAGGCCGCGTACGCCAGGATCAGCGCGGGCGAGGCCTTGCGCTTGAAGGACTGCACGAGCCCCAGAACGAACGCCACCAGGCCGGCGCCGACGGCAACGGCGTACGACTTGCCGAGGTTCGCCGGGTCGACCGGCAGCAGCCACCAGGCCGCGATGGCACCGAGCACGACGGTGCCCAGCGTCACGGCCGTGCGGGCGACGACATCATCCATCGTCATGGCGCCGGTGCGGGCGGGTGCCTGCGCCGGGGCGCCCACGGAGACGTCCTGGGCGTACGGGTTGGTCGCGTACGGGTTGGTCGCGTACGGGTTCGTTCCTGCGGCGGGGCCCCCGGCCTGTGGCGCGGCGTCGAAGCCCGCATAGCCGCTGTTGTCGCGGCTGAACCCTCGTCGCGAGAAGACCGGGTTGCTGCTCCTCATTTCACTCCTCCATGGCCACCGTGCGCGGCCTTGGAGCAATGGTAATGCGGACGCAAAAAAACCACCCTCGTGCTTGGGGAGGATCTTTCCCGCCAGCCCGAGGGGAGTGCCCGGAACCGGACTCGAACCGGTACGCCCCCGAGGGGCAGCGAGGTTTAAGCTCGCCGTGTCTGCTTTCCACCATCCGGGCAACGCGCGCGGCTCCGCGTTCGCATCCCGACCCTATCCATAGACGTCCCCCCCGAACAGCGGAACGACAGCTCGATGTTGTCTTATTTTATTGACGCTTGAGTGACCGTCAGGTCCGGTCACACCGCTGAGGCACATGCCGGAGGCGTCTGTCGGGCGGCTCGGCGCTCGCACCAAAATGACGGAAACTCGCCCACCCGGCCACGGCCTTGCGCGGGAAAGGCCTCAGGGACGCCGTCATACCCAGGGATGAGCGGCGGTGACGGCCGTCCGACTCAAGACGGCCCCGAGAACGGGCACGGGGGCTGACGATCCGTGCTCGGCGAGCCGCCAGGATGGAACCGTCCCGAACGACCGTCCGACAGGAGTGACCTGTGACCACCATCTCCACCGCTTCCCGCGCCACTGCGGTGGCCGCCCGTGCCGTTGAGCTGAGCAAGGTCTACGGGCAGGGCGAAACCCAGGTGGTCGCTCTGGACCGGGTCAGCGTGGACTTCGTGCAGGGCGAGTTCACCGCGATCATGGGCCCCTCCGGCTCCGGCAAGTCGACGCTGATGCACTGCGTCGCCGGTCTGGACAACTTCAGCAGCGGCTCCGTACGCATCGGCGACACCGAGCTCGGCTCGCTCAAGGACAAGCAGCTCACCCAGCTGCGCCGGGACAAGATCGGCTTCATCTTCCAGGCGTTCAACCTGCTGCCGACGCTGACGGCGCTGGAGAACATCACCCTCCCCATGGACATCGCGGGCCGCAAGCCCGACAAGCAGTGGCTCAACAACGTGATCGACATGGTGGGCCTGTCCGACCGCCTCAGCCACCGCCCGTCCCAGCTCTCCGGCGGCCAGCAGCAGCGCGTGGCGGTGGCCCGTGCCCTGGCCGGACGCCCGGACATCATCTTCGGTGACGAGCCGACCGGAAACCTCGACTCGCGGTCGGGCGCCGAGGTGCTGGGCTTCCTTCGTAATTCCGTACGAGAGATGGGCCAGACCGTCGTCATGGTGACGCACGACCCGGTGGCCGCCTCCTACGCCGACCGTGTGATCTTCCTTGCGGACGGACGGATCGTCGACGAGATGCTGAGCCCGACGGCCGACAGGGTGCTCGACCGGATGAAGGACTTCGACGCGAAGGGCCGCACGAGCTGAGGCGGCTGCCGCCTGCGGCATCCCGCTGAAGGGCTACCGCCCGCCCCCTCCGGGCTCCGGCCCCGGGCACGCCCCGGGGCCGTGACGCCCCCTCCGTACTTCCGACGCCCCCCATGTCCGGTCCCGGGCAGGGTCTCCCCTGCCTGCCCGCCATGTCTCCGGGCCTCTCCCTCACCAGGACAGGAAATGTTCCGAACCGCCCTGCGCAATGTGCTGGCGCACAAGGCCAGGCTGCTGATGACCGTGCTCGCCGTCATGCTCGGCGTGGCCTTCGTCTCCGGCACCCTCGTCTTCACCGACACCCTCGGCAACGCCTTCCGCAATCAGTCGGCCAAGAGCTACGACGATGTCGCGGTGGCCGTCACCTCGCACTACAACGAGAACGACCCCGAGGACCAGCCCGGTCTGAACCAGCAGATGCTCGACAGGATCTCCCGCCTGGACGGCGTCGCCGCTGTGACCGGCCGTGTGGACGGCTTCGCCGGGGTCGCCGACCAGGACGGCAAGCTGATCGGCAACGGCTGGTCCAACACGGGCGCCAACTTCGCGCCCGGCAAGGACGGCAAGGACTCCCAGTACGACTTCACCGACGGATCCGGACCGGCCGCGGACGACCAGATCGCCCTCGACAAGGAGACCGCCACCAAGGGCAAGTACCAGGTCGGTGACCGGGTGCGGGTCGCCACCAACGGCCCGGTGAAGGAGTACACCCTCTCCGGTGTCTTCACCACCGAGGACGGCGCGGTGAACGCCGGCGGCAGCCTGGTGCTGTTCCGGACCCCGGTCGCGCAGCAGATGTTCCTCAAGCCCGGCTTTTACCAGAGCTTCTCCGTCACCGCCACCCCCGGCACCGACGACGCGAAGATCCTCGCCGAGGTGAAGCCGCTGCTGCCGGACAACGCCGAGGCGAAGACCGGCCAGGACCTGGCCGATGAGCAGGCCGCGGACATCGAGAGCGGCCTCGGTGCCCTCAACCAGGTGCTGCTGGCCTTCGCCGCCATAGCGCTCTTCGTCGGTGTCTTCCTCATCTCCAACACCTTCACCATGCTGGTCGCCCAGCGCACCAAGGAGCTCGCGCTGATGCGCGCAGTCGGTGCCTCTCGCCGCCAGATCACCCGCTCGGTCCTCACCGAGGCCATGGTCGTCGGCGTCGTCGCCTCCATGGTCGGCTTCGTCCTCGGCCTCGGGCTCGCGATCGGACTGCGTTCGGCGATGGGCTCGTTCGGCGCGAAGATGCCCGACGGTCCGCTGGTCGTCTCGTCCACGCCGGTCATCGCCTCCCTGGCCGTCGGCGTACTGGTCACCGTGCTGGCCGCGTGGCTGCCCGGCCGCCGGGCCGCGAAGATCCCGCCGGTGGCGGCGATGAGCAGCGTCCACGCGGTGGCGACCACCAAGTCGCTGGTCCTGCGCAACACCATCGGCGGCATCATCACCCTGCTCGGCCTGGCCGGGATTCTCGGTGGCGCGGCGGTCGGCGCCGACTCCGGCCGACTGCTCATCGGCGCGGGCGCGTTCTTCGCCCTGATCGGCGTGATCGTGCTGATCCCGCTGCTGTCCCGGCCTGCCGTCGCGGTCGTACGCCCACTGCTGTCCCGGGTGTTCAGCGTCTCCGGCAAGCTGGCGAGCCAGAACGCGGTCCGCAACCCGCGCCGCACCGGCGCCACGGCATCCGCACTGGCCATCGGGCTGACCCTGGTCACCGGTCTCTCGGTGCTCGGTGTGACCGTGGGCTCCGCGCTGGACAAGTCGATCACGGACAACATCAAGGCCGACTACATGCTCAGCATGCCCAGCGGTGACGGGCTCGACCCGTCCGCGCTGGCCGCACTGGAGAAGGCCAAGGGTGTCACCGCGGTCTCGCCGCAGCAGTCCTCGTACTTCGAACTCAAGGGGGAGACGAGGCCGGTCTCCGGCGTCACCCCCGGTGACATCGAGAAGGTCCTCACCCTCGAGACCGCGTCCGGTTCGCTGGACACCCTCGGCAAGGGACAGATCGCGGTCGCCGAGAAGATGGCGAAGAAGCAGGGCTGGAAGGTCGGCGACACGCTGCCGGTCACCTACCCGGACCAGAAGAAGGCCGAGCTCACGGTCGGCGCGGTCTTCAAGGACAACGAGTTCGTCGCGCCGGTGCTGGCCGACCGCGAGCTGCTGGCGCCGCATGAGGTCAAGCCGTACATCCCGCAGATCTTCGTGAAGACGACGGGCGACGAGCAGGACCTGGTCAACGCGCTCGGCCGGAACCCGGCGATCGCCGTGATGGACCAGCAGGACATCCGCAACACCTTCGGCGGCATGATCAACCAGCTGCTGAACATCATGTACGGACTGCTGGCGATGGCTCTGATCATCGCGGTGCTCGGTGTCATCAACACCCTGGCCATGTCCGTCTTCGAGCGGCGACAGGAGATCGGCATGCTGCGGGCGATCGGTCTGGACCGCCGCAGGGTGAAGCGCATGATCCGTCTGGAGGCCGTGGTCATCGCGGTCTTCGGCGCGGTGGTCGGTATCGCGCTGGGTTCCTTCCTCGCCTGGGCGATCGGCGAGACGTTCAAGAGCTCGATCCCGGGGTACGCGCTGGTCATCCCCTGGGACCGGATCGGCATCTTCCTGCTGCTGTCCGGGCTGGTGGGCATCCTGGCCGCGCTGTGGCCGGCCAGGAGCGCCGCACGGCTGAACATGCTGGCGGCCATCAAGGCCGAGTAGCCTCACAGGCTCATCCCGCAGGGGCCCGGCCCCGCGACCTCGTGTCGCGGGCCGGGCCCTTCGGCTTCCCTCTGACGGGGGCCTGGGGAGTTGCCGTTCTCCGTCGGGTCGGCCGGAGTGTCCGCCCTCGAACTCCTCGGCTACCTCCCCCAGGGTGCTCCCAGAGGTGCCCCCAGGGACGGGCTGGATGTGGTGCCGCCGTCTTCGAGGCCGGACGAGCCGGATGCGGTTCCGGCGGGCTTCGCCTCGGGTCGACCGGACGCCGTGCCGCCTGGCGCGGTGGTGGTGCCGTGGGTATTCCAGGTGCGGGAGCGCAGCGGCATGCCGGAGGTGCCGTCCTCGGGTGGGCGGACCGCGAGGATCTGGTTGACGCCGATCCTGCCGCGTTCGAAGGAGACCGCGCACGCCGCCATGTAGAGGCGCCAGACGCGGGCACGGCCGGGGCCCGTGAGGCGGGCCGCGCGGGGCCAGGCGGCCTCCAGGTTGGCGACCCAGCCGCGCAGGGTCAGGGCGTAGTGCTCGCGGATCGCCTCGACGTCCCGGGCCTCGAAGCCCGCCTCCTCCAGCAGCGAGAGCGTCCGGCCCAGGGGGGCCAGCTCGCCGTCGGGGAAGACGTAGGCGTCGATGAAGTCGTCCACCCGGTAGGCCGCTTCGTCCCGCTCCGGGCGGCGGGCGATCTGGTGGTTGAGCAGCCGGCCGCCCGGCCTGAGAAGGGTGTAGAGCTTGTCGGCGTACTCCCGGTAGCGCTCCGTGCCGACGTGTTCGGCCATGCCGATGGAGGCAATCGCGTCGTACGGGCCGTCCCTGACGTCGCGGTAGTCCTGGACGCGGATCTCGATCCGGTCGGTCAGGCCCTCCTCGGCGATGCGCTTGCGGGCGTACGCGGCCTGCTCGACGGACAGCGTGATGCCGACGACCCGGGCACCGTACTCGCGGGCCGCGTGCAGGGCCATGGAGCCCCAGCCGCAGCCGACGTCGAGCAGCCGGTCGCCCTCCTCGAGAGCGAGCTTGCGGCAGATCAGGTCGAGCTTGTCGCGCTGGGCGTCCTCCAGGGTGCTGCCCTCGTCCCAGTAGGCGCAGGAGTAGACCATGGAGGGGCCGAGGACCAGCTCGTAGAACTCGTTGCCCACGTCGTAGTGGTGACTGATGGCCTGCCGGTCGCGATGCCTGGTGTGGAGTCGGCCGGTGCGTCGCCGGACCTCCTCGGGAGGCGGGGCGGGCGGCAGCCCGGGGCCCGCCAGTCGCACCAGCTCGCGTACGGCGGCACGCAGCCGCGGGTCGGTCATGGCGTGGATCGCGCCCCGCGCCTCGGAGCCGGGGCCGGGGCGGGGGCCGCGCTCCCAGAGCAGCCCCGCGAGCGGGTCCAGCAGCGCGTAGAGGTCGCCCTCGACATCGAGCTCGCCGGCCACCCAGGCGCGGGCGAGACCGAGTTCACCGGGCTTCCACAGCAGCCGCCGCAGGGCGCGGCGGTCACGGACGACCAGAGTGGCGGCGCCGGGAGGGCCGCACTCGCTGCCGTCCCAGGCGCGGACGCGGACCGGAAGCGGGGCCCCCAGCAGTTCCTCGGCGAGAGTGGTGAGCCGCGTTGCGGCATCGGCCATGGCGCACACCTCCGTGACGGTGTATCCCAGAAATGTCCCTCACCACGTAAACACGACTGTGCGTGGATGCAGTCCCAACACCGCGTAAGAATGGGGCAAAAGTGGCACGTGGGCCAGAGTTGTGCGCTCCCGGTGCCGCCGGTCGGGGTACCGCGCGGCGGCGCGGGCAAAAGGAAGGGGCCGCCTGCACCACGGATCGCAGGCGGCCCCTTCGGGGTACGACAGCCGGTCAGGAGGCCTTGGCCTTCTCCGACTTCTCGGCCTTGGCGGCCGGCGCGGGAGCCGGCTTGGCGGCCTCGTAGAACTCCTCGCGCGGGGTCTCCAGGGCACCCAGGGAGACGACCTCACGCTTCAGGATCATCGCCAGGGTCCAGTCGGCGAAGACACGGATCTTGCGGTTCCAGGTCGGCACGGCCAGACCGTGGTAGCCACGGTGCATGTACCAGGCGAGACGGCCCTTGAGCTTGATCTTCATCTTGCCCATGACGATCATCGCGACGCCCTTGTGCAGGCCGAGACCGGCGACCGCACCCTTGTTGGCGTGGCTGTACTCCTTCTGCGGGAAGCCCCGCATACCGGAGATGACGTTGTCGCCGAGGACCTTGGCCTGACGCAGCGCGTGCTGGGCGTTCGGCGGGCACCAGGCGTTCTCGACACCGGCCCTGCGCGAGGCCATGTCCGGGACCTGGGCGTTGTCACCCGCGGCCCAGATGTAGTCGGTGCCCTTGACCTGGAGGGTCGGCTCGGCGTCCACGTGACCGCGCGGGCCGAGCGGCAGGCCGAAGCGGGCCAGCGCCGGGTTGGGCTTCACGCCGGCGGTCCACACGATGGTGTTGGAGTCGACCTCGAGGCCGTTCTTCAGCACCACGTGGCCGTCCACGCAGGAGTCCATGGAAGTGGAGAGGTAGACCTCGATACCGCGGCCCTCGAGGTGCTCCTTGCCCCACTTGCCGAGCTGCGGGCCGACCTCGGGGAGGATCTTGTCCGCGGCGTCGACCAGGATGAAGCGCATGTCCTCGCGCTTCACGTTCGTGTAGTACTTCGCGGCGTCGCGGGCCATGTCCTCGACCTCGCCGATGGTCTCCGCGCCGGCGAAGCCGCCGCCCACGAAGACGAACGTGAGCGCCTTGCGGCGGACGTTCTCGTCGGTCGTCGAATCAGCCTTGTCGAGCTGCTCGAGGACGTGGTTCCGCAGGCCGATGGCCTCCTCGACGCCCTTCATGCCGATGCCCTGCTCGGCGAGGCCGGGGATCGGGAAGGTACGGGAGACGGCGCCGAGCGCGACCACCAGGTAGTCGAAGGGCAGCTCGTAGGCCTCGCCGACGAGCGGCGCGACGGTGGCGACCTTGCGGTCCTGGTCGATGCTGGTGACCCGGCCGGTGAGGACCTCGGCTCCGGGCAGCACGCGTCGCAGCGGGACGACGACGTGCCGGGGCGAGATGCTGCCGGCGGCGGCTTCGGGAAGGAACGGCTGGTACGTCATGTACGAGCGCGGGTCGACGACCGTGACGGTCGCCTCACTGTGACGCATCTTCTTCAGGACGCGCCGAGCTGCGTACAGGCCTACGTACCCGCCGCCTACTACGAGGATCCTGGGACGCTCCGTGGTGCTCATGCCATCGAGTATCCACCCCCCTCCGAGGGGGTGCTCGTGAGCCCCTTCACAAGGCGTTCGGACCCCTCTGCTACACTCCGCCGCCCACGTGACGGAGATCATGGTGCCGAACGGGAACCGCGGTACCGGTGGACCCTTGCCAATGGCGCTTGAGCTGGCCCCATGGCCCGTTCCGGAGTGGGTCACGGGAAGCCGCTCCGCCCGCCGTCGCCACGTTCGAGAGTGTCCGGAATGCGGACGACAGCGGTCAGTTGGGCACTTAAGGGGGGTCGAAGGCCCCTTCGGCGGCACTTTTGGAGGCCAGCTAGGCCCTTTTCCTTGTGAAGTAATTCACGAACATTTTCCGCGGTGTGCCTGCCGGGGGCCCGTAAAGGCCCCATAAGGACACCTGGGCCCCCGTCGAGGGCCCGTCAGGCGATCGACCAGGCGATGCCATCGAGGATGTCGTGCTCGCTCACGACCACCTCCCGGGCCCCGATCCGCTCCATGATCGCGAGCAGTACGAGCGCGCCGGCCCCGATGACGTCCACCCGGCCCGGGTGCATCACGGAGATCGCCGCACGCTCGGCGTGGGTGGAGGCCAGCAGCCTCCCGGTGACCTCGGCGACGGTCTCGTAGGAGATACGGGCGTGGTGGATCGCCTCGGAGTCATACTCGTCGAGCCCCAGCGCGATCGCCGCCACCGTGGTGACCGAACCGGCCAGGCCGACCAGGGTGTGCGCCTCACGCAGCGGCACCGTCCGCTCGGCCAGGTCCAGCGCGGCGTCGACGTCGGCGCGGATCGCGGCGATCTGCTCGGGGGACGGCGGGTCGGCGACCACTCCGTCGCTCACGAGATGACGCTCCGTCATGCGGACGCACCCGACGTCCACCGAACGCGCGGCCCGCACGTGCTCCTCGCCGACCACGAACTCCGTGGAACCGCCGCCGATGTCGACGACCAGGAACGGCCGCGTCAGATCGGGCCGCCCTGCCAGCTCCTTGGTGGCGCCGATGAAGGAGAACTCGGCCTCCCGGTCACCACTGATCACCTCCGGCTCGACGCCGAGGATGTCCATGACCCCACGGACGAACTCGTCCCGGTTCTCGGCGTCGCGCGAAGCGGAGGTCGCCACGAAGCGGATCCTCCCCCTGCCCTCGGCGGGGGGATCCCCGACGCCGAGCCCCTTGATGACGGCGGCGTACTCGCGGCAGGCCGCGAAGGTGCGGGCGAGCGCCTCGGGCGCCAGCCGACCGGTGCGGTCCACGTCCTGGCCGAGCCGGACGATCTGCATCCGGCGGTCGAGGTCGGTGATCTTCCCGGTCGTCGGGTCGGCGTCGGCGACGAGGAGGCGGATGGAGTTCGTACCGCAGTCGATGGCGGCGACCCGGGTCATTCGCCGTCCTCCTTCTTGTCGACGTGCTTGTCGACGCACGGGCTGACGCAGGGCCCCTTGGCCCACCACTCGGGGAGCATCGCGATCGCCTCGTCGCCCAGCGGGTTCACGCCGGGGCCGGCGGCCAGCGAGTGTCCGACCAGGACGTGCAGGCACTTCACCCGGTCCGGCATGCCTCCCGCGCTCGGGAAGCCCTCCAGCACCTCGATCTCGTCCCGGCGCCGGATGTAGTCCTCGTGCGCGGCACGGTAGGCCGCGGCCAGCTCCGGGTCGGTCTGCAGGCGGGCGGTCATCTCCTTCATGACGCCCTCCGCCTCCAGCGTGCCGATCGCCGAGGCGGCCCGCGGACAGGTCAGGTAGTAGAGCGTGGGGAACGGCGTGCCATCCTCCAGGCGGGGGGCCGTCTCGACCACATCCGGCTGCCCGCAGGGACAGCGGTGCGCGATGGCGCGCAGGCCGCGCGGAGGGCGGCCCAGCTGCTCCTTGAACGCGGCGATGTCCGCGTCGGTCGGCGGGGTGTGCGGGGTCGGCGGGGGTGCGGCTTCCATGCGTGCCTTCGTGTCAGTAGTTACTGCTTGCTGCTGCCTGCCGGACGGTCGGCCTTGTCGACGCCGTCCCAGAGGTTCGAATACCAGGGGCGGTCCGCCGCGCCCCGGTCGGTGCGGCGCCCGTCGGCCGCGTCCGGGCCGGCGACCGTGTAACCGGTCTCGCCGGGGAGGACGTAGTGCAGATGCTCACGGGCCAGCCGCCGGATGTAGGCGGGGTCCTGGAGGCGGGCCTTCTCGTCCCGCAGCTTCTCGACCTTCTCGCGTTCCTGTTCCGCCAGCCGCTCCTGCTCGGCGATCTCGGCGCGCTGCGACACGTACTGCCGCATCGGGTACGCCAGGGCGACGACCAGGGTGCAGACCACCAGGGCGAGCAGTGCCGCGCGGCCGGTCAGCCGGGAGCGCCGGGCCTGACGCCGGTTCTGCGAGCGGTAGACGCGGGCGGCGGTCTGCTCACCGAACAGTCGCAGCCTGGTCGCGGTGGAGAACCGGTCCCGGTTCCCGGCCATGGCTCGCCTCCCCTGTTACGTACGTACGTCCCCGGACACGGTACGGGACCGCGACCGGGGACGTACGTATCTGGCGGGCTGTCAGCCCGGCTCAGCCCGGTTGCTCCGCAGAGCGACTGTGCTTACAGATTCACAGAGCGCTGCGCTTCTCACTCCGCAGAGCGCTGTGCTTACTGGTTCGCAGAGCGCTGTGCTTACTGGTTCGCAGAGCGCTGTGCTTACTGGTTCGCAGAGCGCTGTGCTTACTGGTTCGCAGAGCGAAACCGCGGGAAGGCGGAGCGGCCCGCGTACACCGCGGCGTCGTCGAGGATCTCCTCGATGCGCAGCAGCTGGTTGTACTTGGCGACACGGTCCGAGCGGGCCGGGGCGCCGGTCTTGATCTGGCCGCAGTTGGTGGCGACGGCCAGGTCGGCGATGGTGGTGTCCTCGGTCTCGCCGGAGCGGTGGGACATCATGCACTTGAAGCCGTTGCGCTGGGCCAGCTCGACGGCGTCCAGGGTCTCGGTCAGCGAGCCGATCTGGTTCACCTTGACCAGCAGGGCGTTGGCCGTGTCGGTCTCGATGCCGCGGGCGAGGCGCTCCGGGTTGGTGACGAACAGGTCGTCGCCGACGAGCTGAACCTTGTCACCGAGCTGGTCGGTGAGGGTCTTCCAGCCCTCCCAGTCCTCCTCGTTCAGCGGGTCCTCGATGGAGACCAGCGGGTACGCGTCGACGAGCTCGGCGTAGTAGGCGCTCATCTCGGCGGCGGTGCGCTGCTTGCCCTCGAACTCGTACACGCCGTCCTTGTAGAACTCGGTGGCGGCGACGTCGAGCGCGAGCGCGATGTCCTGGCCCGGCTGGTAGCCGGCCTTCTTGATGGCCTCGACGATCAGGTCGAGGGCGGCACGGTTGGACTCCAGGTTCGGGGCGAAGCCGCCCTCGTCGCCCAGGCCGGTGGACAGGCCGCGCTCCTTGAGGACGCCCTTGAGCGCGTGGTAGATCTCCGCGCCCCAGCGCAGGGCCTCGGAGAAGGACTCCGCGCCGATCGGGGCGATCATGAACTCCTGGATGTCGACGTTGGAGTCCGCGTGGGCACCACCGTTGAGGATGTTCATCATCGGGACGGGCAGGACGTGCGCGTTCGGGCCACCGAGGTAGCGGAACAGCGGCAGGTCCGAGGCCTCGGAGGCGGCGTGGGCCACGGCGAGGGAGACACCGAGGATGGCGTTGGCGCCGAGGGACGACTTGTCCGGGGTGGCGTCCAGGTCGAACATCGCCTGGTCGATCAGGCGCTGCTCGGTGGCGTCGTAGCCGACGAGCTCCGGACCGATCTGCTCGATGACGGCGAGGACGGCCTTCTCGACACCCTTGCCGCCGTAGCGGTTGGCGTCACCGTCACGGAGCTCAAGGGCCTCGAACGCACCGGTGGACGCACCGGACGGGACGGCAGCACGGCCGGTGCTGCCGTCGTCGAGGCCGACCTCGACCTCGACGGTGGGGTTGCCTCGGGAGTCCAGGATTTCCCGGGCTACGACGACGTCGATGGACGGCACGAGCATCTCCTTCTGGGATGTGACGCTTGAAACGCATGGTCTCTGTGGCCTTGCGGCAAGAGCCTAACCGGCTCACGCTCATCGGCCTGCCCGTGCCCGCCTCCTGGGACGAAAAGATGCCCAAAGGCAGGCAATTCAGGTCAAGCGGAAAGAAGCCCCGGTCCGGAACGTACAGGGGAATACGTACCGGACCGGGGCGATCGGGGGTCTTCAGGCTCAGGCCAGGTGCAGCTTCTGGCCCGGGAAGATGACGTCGGCGTCCTTGACGGTGTTCTTGTTCAGCTCGAAGAGCTTCTTCCAACCGCCCTTGACCCCGTTCGCCTCGGCGATCGTGGCCAGGGTGTCACCCGACTTCACGGTGTACACGGCGCCGGCGGGAGCGGTGCGGACCTCGCTGCGGGAGGCGCGCTCGACGGGCTTCGGAGCGGGCTTCGCGGCGGGGGCGGCGGCGGGGGCGGCGTACGGGGTGCTCGACAGGCCGACACCGCAGACCGGCCAGGCGCCCTTGCCCTGACCCGCGAGCACCTTCTCGGCGATGAGGATCTGCTGGCTCTTGGTGGCCAGGTCGGCGCGCGGGGCGAAGGCGGTGCCGCCGAACGCGGCCCAGGTGGAGTTCGTGAACTGGAGGCCGCCGTAGAAGCCGTTGCCGGTGTTGATGGACCAGTTGCCACCGGACTCGCACTGGGCGACACGGTCCCACTCGGAGGCGGTCGCGGCGCTCGCCGTGCCGGTGGCCATGAGTGGAGCGGCGACGGCGACACCGGCGACACCGGCGAGCGTGGCGATACGGGTGGCCTTGGACGGATGACGGCGCGTGCCCTTGCCGGAAAGCAGCATGGCTCTTTTTCCCACCGACGCCTACGAGGTGAGCTGTCGGGTTCGGGCCAATGGGGTATCCCCTGCTCGAGCGAAGCCGAGAGCAGGGGAAAAGTGCCCGGTCGCGCGTTCTGGCGCACGACTTCACCCCAAGCCGGTCCCGGTCGTCCCTGCGGAGTCGTCACAGACGTCCGCCAACGACCGGTTCTGGCACTTACCTTGGGTCCCCCGCTCCTGCCTTCGGCGCGTCAGCGTCGAGTGTGCCCGGCGGCCGCCGGCAGGATTCGGCGTGCGGTCGTCGGGGCCCGCGGTGGCGAGCGGTTACGACCGTAAACACACATCTCCGCGGCATACAAAGCCGATCAGGGGCAAAGAGACTCATGTCTCACTTGCACGGAATCGGACAAACTACCGCGAACTACTGCTCGTCCTGAGTCGATTCCCCTACCGGAGCGGGGACTTTCACAGAGCCTTCGTTTGCAGTTGCACTCTCGCCGAAAACGAGGCTCTGACCAGGCTTGATGAGGTCGGGGTCGGTACCGATGACCCCCTGGTTCGCCTTGTAGAGCGCGTGCCAACCACCGGGCACCTTCCGCTCGTCGGCGATGTCCCAGAGATTGTCGCCGGGCAGAACGGTGTAACCGTCGGCCTCGACTGCCGCACCATGCGCCGATCCGTCACCCCGTGAGGCATGACGGCCACTTTCACGCTCACCGTCCGTATTGCCCGCCTCTGCGTCGGATGCACCCTCCTTGGCAGGCTTGCCACGGTGCTTGCCCGTGCTCGCGTCGGGGGCGGGAGTCGCGGCACCGTCCATGGCGCCCTCGGCCACGTCCGAGGAGGGCTCGTCGAAGGAGGCGGAGCTGTCGTCCGACCCCCCGAAGGACGGCGCGGCCGACGTCGCCGAGTCCTTGGCCGGTTTCTCGCCCTTGCTCTTGCCCTTGGCCTTGCCCTTGCCCTTGCCGGGTGAGTCGTCCGCGCGCGCACCCGGGTCGACGTCCGCGGCGGCACCACCCGCGGTCAGCCCGGCGCTCACCGAGCAGGTGGCCCAGGCCTGCGGGCCCTGGTCGGCGAGGACCTTCTCCGCGACGGCGATCTGCTGGGCGCGGCTGGCGAGGTCGGCGCGCGGCGCGTACGCGGTGCCGCCGTACGCCTCCCAGGTCTCCTGGGTGAACTGGAGCCCGCCGTACTGACCGTTGCCGAAGTCGGCACTCCATACACGGCCGCTCTCACAGTCGGCGACACGGTCCCAGGTGGCCGTGTCCGCGGCGCTCGCGCTGGTCGCGGCGAGCAGCGGCATGGCCAGGGCCGAGCCGGTCACACCGGCGGCGACGACAAGGGCGGGAGCCTGACGGGGGCGGCGGTGCCGACCGTTCCCGGAACGCATGCGGTAGGCCTTTCGCGTGACTGCTGAGACTGACCGTGAACGTAGCGGCATTCGAACGTAAGTCACAAGTCGATGCAGTGAGGATCACGCGAAAGTCACAGCTTTGACTGTGAGTCAGCTCACGCTCGTGCTGGAGGCCGATTTCCGCTCGGGGGTGAACGTCACGGGCAGAGTGCGCAATCCACGCATGATGAGCCCGCCCCGCCATCGCAATTCGGATGGATCCACCGCAAGTCGCAGATCGGGCAACCGGGTCAGCAGTGTCGCGAGTGCGGTCTGTCCCTCCAGCCGCGCCAACGGTGCACCCAGGCAGTAGTGAATGCCGTGTCCGTAGCCGAGGTGCTGGTTGTCACGCCGGGCCAGATCGAGGATGTCCGGATCCGTGAACCTCTCCGGATCCCGGTCCGCGGCCGCGAGTACGACCAGTACGGGGTCGCCCGCCGCGATGCGCTGCCCGCCGAGGGTCAGCGGCTCGGTCGCGAACCGCCATGTCGCCAGTTCGACGGGCCCGTCGTACCGCAGCAGTTCCTCCACCGCGGTCTCCAGGAGGTCCGTCCTCCCCTCCGCGAGGGAGCCCTGGAGCAGCTCGCGCTGCCCCGGGTTGCGCAGCAGCGCGTACACGCCGTTGCCGATGAGATTGACCGTGGTCTCGAAGCCCGCGAAGAGGAGGATGAAGGCCATCGCCGCGGCCTCGTTCTCCGTCAGGTGTTCGCCGTGGTCGCCGGCCCGGATCAGACCCGAGATCAGGTCCTCCCCCGGCTCCTCCCGCTTCCGGTGAATCAGTTCGGCGAGGTATCCCCGCATCTTCTTCACCGACCTGGCCACCCCGCCCCGGGGTCCGCCACCGTGGCGGATCATCATCCCGGCCCAGTCCCGGAAGTCGTCCTGGTCCTCGCGCGGGACGCCGAGCATGTCGCAGATCGCATAGATGGGGAGCGGGAAGGCGATCTCATGGATCAGATCCGCCTCGCCCTTCGCGGCGAAGCCGTCGATCAGCCGGTCCGTCAGTTCCTGCACACGCGGCGCGAACTCCGCCACCCGGCGCGGTGTGAACGCCTTCGACACCAGTCGCCGCAGCCGGGTGTGGTCCGGCGGGTCGATGTTGAGCAGATGCGTCATCAGCTCCGCCTTGCGCTCGCCGGGAATCCCCGTCTTCCCCTTGGCGTGCGCCGGTTCGTCGTGGTGCGCGGGATTCTTGCTGAGCCGCTGATCGGCGAGCGCCTGCCGGGCGTCGGCGTACCGCGTCACCAGCCACGCCTCGACCCCGCTGGGCAGTGCCGTCCTGTGGACGGGCGAGTGCTCGCGCAGCCAGGCGTAGGCCGGGTACGGATCGGAGGCGAACTCCCAGGTGAACAGCTCGGGCGGCGTCGATTCCGACGGAAACTTCTGATCGTGCACGCCGACGACCGTATCCGGCGCCCTCCGCACGCCTTCGGGCGACGTGCCTTTCATCACAGACAAGCCCGGTATGGGAAGCGCGCCGCCTCCGTCCCGCGCTCCGGAGCCACGGGCAGGTCAGGCGCCCACACCCTCAGCCGCACGGATCGCATCCCGGTACGCCCGGCCCGCGGCGCGCAGGGCGGACTCCGGGTCCACCCCCTCACCCTGCGCGCGCACCGCGAGAGCGAGCAGTTCATAGCCGATGCCCTCGCCGGCCGGAAGCGCGACGTCCAGGCCGGACTGCGCGACCCGGCTCGCCAGCTTGGCGACCAGCGCGAGACCGGGCTGGCCCAGCGGCACACCGTCCGTCACCGACTCACGCTGCTTCTCCACCGCCTTCGTACGCAGCCAGTGCTCCTTGACCTCCTCCGGGGTCTCGGCGGTGTCGTCGCCGAAGACATGGGGGTGGCGGTGGATCAGCTTCTCCACGATCGTGCCCGCCACGTCGTCGATCGAGAACGGCTCCTCCGGGTCCTCCTCCGCGATCCTGGCGTGGAAGACCACCTGGAGCAGCACATCGCCGAGCTCCTCACGCAGCTCGTCCCGGTCGCCGTCCTCGATCGCCTCGACGAGCTCGTACGCCTCCTCGATGCCGTACTTGGCGAGCCCCTTGTGGGTCTGCTGCGACGACCAGGGGCATTCGTCCCGGATCCTGTCCATCACCTGGACCAGGTCGAGCAGCCTCGCGCCGGGCAGGTCGTACGAACCGGGCAGCAGCTCCAGGTCCGGCATCCGCACCCGTCCCGACCCGGCCATCCTGGCCAGCCCGTCCGTCAGTTCCCGGTCGCCCTCCCCGGACGGCAGGACGACGACCGTTGCGCCGTCCGCGCACAGGTCCACCAGCTCCTGCGCGGTGGGCCGCGCATGCTCGACGGTGACCCCCGCCTCCCGCAGATACGGCAGCTGCGGGTGTTCGGCATCGGCACACAGCACGCGGTCGGCGGCGTGCAGGGTCCGCCAGGCAGGCCAGGACAGCAGTCCGGGCGCCACCCGGTGGCTTGCGGTGAGCAGGATGATACGGCCGGTGGCCTGGGAGTCTTCGCGGGTCACCGCCCCAATTTTAGGGCTCGGTTCTCCCCCGGGCTTCGTCCCGGGCCCCACAGGGGCGCTCAAGGCTGTGCCGACGGTCGACCACCTGGCGGAGCCGCATATCGATGCAGCCTCGGTCCCTCCTTCGTCGGGACCTCCGCGCTCCCCCAGCTACCTCCCCCAGCTACCGCTGGGGGTGCCCCCAGGGGGACCCCCAGAGGTGTCCCCACTCCCTTTCACCGTGCCGATATGCGCCTCCGGCGCGTGGAGCCTCGCCCCTTTCGTCTCACGCGCCACTCATCAGCCGGAGACGCGTGCTCCCCCGGGGCCGGCGGCCTGGCTGACCTGGGTGACCCAGGGGGTCCGGTAGTCGCCGAGCCTGACGTTCACGTCGTCCCAGGAGCCGTAGCGCGGATTCACGCTGATGTGCAGCTCCTTGGACGCGGCGCTCAGGGCCGTACCGATCTTCTGCTCGGCCTGCGGGCTGCCCAGTTCGGTGCCGAGAGCGGCTGCCAGCTTCGTCACGAGGATCTGGGTGCGTACCGCCTGCTCGATCTGGCCGGGGGCCAGGGCGTTCCCCTGCAGGAGGCGCGCGGCGAACGCCTGCTCGCCTCCCGACTGCGCGACGGCGGCCCGGTACTCCTCCTGGACCTCCTTGCGGCTCACGGTCACCCCGACGTCGGCCGCGGCCCGCTCCACCACCAGGACGGTGATCATGTCGCGCAGCTTGATACGGCTGAGCTGTCCGGTGTTCCCGATGAGCTGCGCGGCCTGCGGTTGGCGCCCCTGCGCCGCCCGTACCTCCTTGACCTGCGCCTGGAGGGAGGACACCTCGATGCGGTCGCCCCCGACGACGGCGGCCGCGCCCGGGTGGGCCGCGTTTCCGCAGGCGGCGAGAAGCGGAGTCGCGGCGACGATGGCGGCGGAGACGGAGAGCGCGGTGCGACGGCGGCGGTGCAAAGGAGCCTCCCGGCGTGGGTCGTGCGGCATTGGAACGACCTTGCGGTGATCGATGTTAGGCAGTCGGCGTGGCCTGGGCCACTGGTTCGACCAACGATTCGCGGGAGTCCTGGTCTCGGCCTGGGCCGGTGCCGCGTCAGACGCCGCGCATCTGCTGCTGCCGGTCGAGCCGGCGGCGCAGTTCGGCCGGGAGCGGGTGGTGCGGGCCGTAGGTGCGTTCGGCGTCGTGGAGGAGTTGCTGGAGCTGCTGGTGCGCCGCCATGTGGTCGCCCATCGAGACGAGCAGGCCGGCGATGCGGTGCCGGATCTCGAAGGCGCGGGCCGGGTCGGTGCCGACGGTGGCGTACCGGCTCTCGTAGTAAGGCAGCAGACCGCGGTACTCGGCGAGGGCGGCGGCCGGTTCGCCGATCTGTTCCAGGCACTGGGCGGCGTCGAATCGGTACTGGAGGGTCTGCGCGTCGGCCGGGCCCGATTCGGCGGCGCGGTCGTCGGCGAGGCGGCGCAGCTCGGGCAGGGCGCGGCGGTACTGGCCGTCGTCCATCAGGGTCGTCGCGTACTGCTTGCGCAGGATCCGTACGACCGGGGAGTGCTCGCCGTGCTCGGCGGCGGCCGCCGGGAGGATGCCGCCGAGGACGTCCACGGCCTGGGTGATCCGGCCCTCGCCGAGCAGCCGCTTGACCTCGTCGACGGCGCCCGCCACATCGGTCCGCGCGGCGACGGGCGCGGTCCGGGGCGGGGGCGGCGGGGCGGCGGGGCGGTCGGGCCAGGGGGCGTGCGGGCGCAGGAAGGGGCGGGACGGGTCCAGCGGCCCGTTCGTCGTGCTCATCGGATGACCCGCTCCGCGGGCGGGCAGCAGCGGGGCAAGGGTTTCGTAGACCTCCTGGGCGGAGGCGGGGCGGTGCTGCGGGTCCTTGGCGAGCAGACGCAGGACGAGCGCTTCGAGGGCCTCGGGCACCTCGGGGCGCAGCTGGCGCACCGGGAGCGGCGGCTCGTACAGATGGCGGTGGAGCACACCGAGGGCGGTGTTGCCGGCGAACGGGACGCTGCCGCTGAGCAGTTCGTATATCAGCACACCGAGGGCGTAGAGGTCGGTGTACGGGCCGACCGCACCGCCCATGGCCTGCTCGGGCGCCATGTAGGCGGGGCTGCCGATGGGTGAGCCGGTGTGGGTGAGGCGGGTGGTGTCCGAGTCGATGACCGACGCGACACCGAGGTCGAGAACGATGATCGTGCCGTCCGGACGCACCATCACATTGCGGGGCTTGAGGTCGCGGTGGACGATCGGCACCGCGTGCACGGCGGACAGCACGGCGCACACCTGCGCGGCGACAGCGACGGTCCACGGCCAGGGGTACGGGTCGTGCTCGGCGAGATGGTCGGCGAGGTCGGCGCCCTCGACGTACTGCATGACGAGATAGAGGTCGTCGCCGTCGCTGCCCGCGTCATGAACGGTGACCAGGCCCGGGTGATCGACCTGGGCGGTCACCCGGCACTCGCGGACGAATCGGCGGCGCACCTCGTCGGCGTCGTCGGCGCCGGCCACGCGGTCCGGGCGAAGCAGCTTCACGGCGACGCGGCGGTCGAGCCGCTGGTCGTAGGCCGTCCAGACCTGGCCCATACCGCCCTGGCCGAGAAGCGTGGCCAGTTCGTACCGGCCCGCGACGATCCGTCCTCCGGTCACCGGCCGCCTTCTCCCTTGCGCTCGTTGCGGAGCAGATCGCTGAGTTCGTCGAGTTCGGCGCGCACCTGGTCGATGCGGTGCGGCTGCTGCGGAGGCTGGGGGGCGGGCTGCGGGACGGGCAGGGGCTGCTGCTGGACCGGTGGGACAGGCTGAACCGGCGGAACCGGCTGGGCCGGCGGGTATCCGTATCCGTAGGCGGGTGTGGGCACGGTGGTCTGCAGATGCTGCGGACTGTACGCGCCGTACCCCCCGTAGGGCGCGGGGAAGGCCGACGGGGCGGCGGGCAGGCCGCGGTGCAGGGCGATGTCGGTTATCAGGAAGTACACGGCGCCCACCGCTCCCGAGCCGAGCAGCAGGGCCACGGCGACATTCGTCTGCCAGCTGTTCTCGGGCATGACGCCGACGACGAAGAAGTACGCGATCGTCAGCGCCAGCATGGCCCAGAACGCCAGCCAGTCCAGCGTCCTGCGGCGCAGCAGGGCGATCCGCAGCATGGGCACGGAGGCGAGCAGCCCGCAGCTGACGAGTGCGCAGGCGATGAACACCACGCGAAGAGTGATGACTCTGGGGCCTGAGCCGTTCACGATCACTCCTGGTCAGCTGTTGGGATGACATGGGGAGACTAGCTTCCCCCGCTGACAACGCGCCCGCCGGTTCCGGAACTACTCGGGCCGTACCGTGCCGTCCGCCAGGCCGTCGTGCAGGCCCTGGACCAGCCGCTCGCCGAGCCGGCCCGCGAGGCGCAGGGCATCCTCGAACGCGGCGATGGCGCGGAAGTGTTCGCCATAGCGCTGCTGTTCCGCGAGGGGCAGCCGGGGCAGTTGCAGCCGCCGTACGTCGAGCCGGGTGGCTGTGGACGCATAGCTGCTGGCCTGGCGGTTATTGGCGGTGGCCCGCAGGAATCCGGCCAGGAACCAGGGGTCGAGGGCGGCCGGTTCGGCCCGCAGCAGCTGGAGGTTGCGGCCGAGCGCCGCACCGGCGGTGGTCTCGTCGACGACCCGGGCGATCGCGCCGCCGCCCAGGACGGGGACGACGACATCGCCGGGTTCGGTGCGTACGGGTTCCTCCTCGGGACCTTCGGGAAGCACGCCCGAGGGGCCCGTGCCGGCGAGCACGTCGTGCTCGGTGAGGACGGGGCCGCCCGCCGGGGAACTGCCGGAGCCGCCGGCGTGGAGCTGGAGGGCGCCGGCGCGGGCGAGTTCGCCGACGGTGGTGAGCGGCCACCGGGCGGGCTGCGCGACCGTGGCGGGTGGCGGCGTCAGCTCGGTGGTGAGCCGCAGGGTTTCGCCGAGGCGTTCGCGTACACCGGCCAGGTCGGCCGCTCCGCCGCCCGCGGTGGGGAGCGGCAGGTGCCGTGCGGGGGCGAGGTCGACGTCGTCGTCGAGGAGTTCGATGACCGGGACCGCGCGGCTGAGGCCGGGCTGGTCGACGTCCGCGCGGTGCCGGTCGAAGGGCAGCCAGGCGTCCAGGACGGCCGTCTGGACGGCGTGCCAGGGCAGCTTGTCGCGGCCGCCGTCGGCTGCGAGGTCCGAGGTGTCGACGACGAGGAGTTCGGGCGACGGCTGAAGGCCCGGTACGGGCTTGCGCAGCACCCACAGGTGCAGTGGGATGCCGTACGGGGGCGCGGCCCCGGCGGGCAGCGCGATCACCGCACGCAGGGCGCCGCGGCGCAGCAGATCTGCGCGGATACGGCGGCCGGAGCGGCGGGACGCGGCGGCGGGGGGCATGAGGAGGACGGCGGTGCCTCCCTCGCGCAGCCGGGCGAGGGCGTGCTGGACCCAGGCCAGCTCGGACTCCGTACGGGCCGGGAAGCCGTACTCCCAGCGGGTGTCGTAGGCGAGTTCGTCGTGGCCCCAGTTGCGCTCGTTGAACGGCGGGTGGCAGAGCACGGCGTCGGCGGCGAGCCGTGGGAAGGCGTCCGCGCGCAGGGTGTCCGCGGCGGCGGCCCGCACATCGGCGTCGCCGTGGAGGGCGAGGCGCAGCGCGGTGAGCGCGGCCAGGTCGGGGTCGGACTCCTGGGCGTACAGCGTGGTGGGGTTCTGCACGGCACGCAGCAGGGTGCCGGTGCCGGAGGCGGGGTCGAGGACGGTGCGGGCGGGGCCGGCGAGGGCGGCCATCAGCTCGGCGGGGCCCGGCGGCGTGAGCGTGTACTGGCGGGGGTTGGCGTCGAGGTGCCGGCCGAGCAGGAACTCGAAGGCCTGCCGGGCGCCGAGTTCGGCGGCGAGTTCACCGGCGCCGCGCAGGAGGGGGACGGACGCGATCAGCTCGGGGCTGCGGGCCGCCCAGTCGGCGAGGGCGCCGAAGCGCGCGGTGAGCACCTGCTCGAGGGCGGGCTGCAGCAGCTCGGCCATCCGCTGGTCCGACACGGCGGTCAGTTCGCGCCAGGCGGTGGGCCGTTCGCGTACGAGCAGCAGGGCGCAGCCGGTGTGCACCAGGGCTGTCACCGCTCCGGCGGGATGGGCCGCGAGCTGCTGCCAGACGCGCTCACGGAGCGGGACCTCGACGAGCTTGCCCTGGTCGCGGAGCCACCGCTCGACATCGGCCAGGGCGAAGGAGGGGCTGGCCTCGGTGCCGCCGACCGGCTTGGGGAAGTCCGCGTGCCGGCGCCGCCAGTTACTGACGGCCGCGCGGCCGACACCGGCCAGCCGGGCGATCCCGGCGGCGGTCACCTCTGCTTCGTTCTCCGGCACCTGGCCGACTCCCCTCGTTTCCCGGCTGCTGTGTCGCCGAGCATACCCCTGCGATCCGGAGACATCTCTTCACACCGGGAGCTGACCTCTCCCATGTGAATAGAGTTGACTCGGTTCACAAGCTCTGCTCTTATTGACCCGTCGCTTCGAGGGGCTGGCGACAGCCCCGAACACACAGTCCGGAGTCCCCATGTCCCAGCACACGCAGCAGCCGCAGTTTCCCCAGGCGCCCTTCCCGCAGGCACCCGCTCCGCAGGCCGCCCGGAACGGCCTCGGCACTGCCGCCCTGATCCTCGGCATCATCGGCGCGTTCACGGGCCTGTTCATGATCCTGTTCTGGCTGGCCGGCGTCCTCGGCCTCATCGCCCTGATCCTCGGCCTGGCCGGGCGGGGCCGGGTGAAGCGCGGCGAGGCCACCAACAAGGGCGTGACCATCACCGGCGCCGTACTGGGCCTGGTCTCCCTGATCCTGTCGGTGGTCGGCGCGGTCGTCACCTTCAAGGCCGTGGACAGCGCGGTGGACGAGATCAACAAGGCGACGAAGGAGCAGTCCGCCGAGAAGAAGCCCGGTGGCGGCTCCGCCGACGGCAAGGACAAGGGCAAGGACAAGAACCAGAACCTGGCCGCCGACGACTCCGTCGTGTACGACGACGACCTGACCGTCACCGTGTCCGCGCCCAAGGCCTACACCCCGGGAGAGTTCGCGATCGGCCACACCAAGGGCAACAAGGCCTACACGGTCACCGTGACCATCGACAACGCCGGCAAGGAGAAGTTCGACACGGCCTTCGTCCAGGTCGACGCCCGCGCCGGCGCGAACGGTGTGAAGGCCGAGCAGATCTTCGACGACAAGACCGGCTCCGGCATGTTCGAGGGCACGGTCCTGCCGGGCAAGAAGGCCACGGTCGAGGTCTCCTACGACGCCCCGGCCGACGCCAAGAACCTGACCGTCGAGGTCAACCCGGGCCTGGACTACGACTCGTCCCAGTGGGACCTGAAGCTCTGACCCGGCCGGCGGGCCGACGAGCCCGCCCCGATCACGCCCGGGAAGCCGCAGGAGGGGGGCGGCTTCCCGGGCGTTCCCCTGTTCATGCCCGGGAGGCCCGTCCGGGGAACGCCTCCTGCGGGCAGCGCTCCAGCACCCGCCGCATGGCGTCCCGCTCCGCGCGTGTCACCCACAGCCCGTACTTCCGCTTCACCGCCACCTGCCGCGCCACATACGCGCACTGGTACGGCCGGTACGACGGCAGCCAGGTCGCCGCGTCATCGTCGCTCTTTGCGGCGGTTGGCACCCGCGTCGACGGCCGGCAGATTCAGCGGGGGTCCCCCACGAGGCCGCGCACACCGTGCCCGACACCGTCATCGTCGATGGGGTCGAGCGAATGCTCATACCGTGACGGGGTCGAGCTTCCAGTCGAGCGTCGCCGCGTACGCGGCCAAGTCCCCCTGATCCGAAGCGACCACGGTGTCCGTCTGATGCAGGACCGCCGTCACCACGACCAGCGCGTCGACGACGTCCGGGCGTTTCTTCGGCGGCAGATCGGCCTGACCGAGCATCCAGCCCGCACGTCGGTAGTCGTCCACGGTGTAATCCAGGAAGACTCGGCACTGCTTCAGGAATTCGGCAAGCCGGTACTGGCGCGCGCCGCCCCGCCAGACCTGCGTCAGTACAGGGCCGGGAACGATCGGTGTAATGCCGGCAGCTCGCCAGACCGTGTGCAGATACCGCATGTCAGCGGCACCACGCTCCACTGCGATCAGTGCACCACTGTCGTAGATGACGTGCGCCGTCATGCGGAGCGCTGCATCTTGTCGAAGAACCGGTCGAGCGCCGAGTCCAGCTCTGCCTTCCGCTGCGCCGTCAGAGGCTCCGGCTCCGGCCAGATCGCCGCATCGGCTGCCGCATAGGCGGCGTTGGTCGCAGCATCGGCGTCACGGAACGTCTTCCTTATGGCTTCATCCTGCTCGACCGAGGCCAGCACCCTTGCCTCGATGTACGCGGACACGGTGATCCCGGCCCGCTCGGCGGCCCGGCGGAGCCTCGCGGCATCTGCCGGGTCGATGGTGAAAGTCACTCGGGTCTTCGCCACCCGGCGAAGGTAACACGGCGTATGAACATCGGCGACCGGCTTTCCGAAGAGGCCACGAGCGGGCGGCCCTCATCAGGAAGACCGCCCCGGCGCGAACAGCGCTGTGGCCGGCTCTACGAACCAGGAATCGTCGTCAGGAACTCCCCCGTCCACGCCAGCAGTTCACGGCCGACCAGCGGCTTGCCACCGATCTTGCCGGCCTTCGGGCGGGGAACCAGGATCTGGCCGGCGGCCGGCTTGAGGATGGAGCCCGGGTAGAGGCGCTTGAGGCGCAGTTCCTGGGACTCGCGCAACTCCACCGGGGCGAAGCGGATGTTGGTGCCCTGCAGAACGATCTCGCCGACACCGCAGGCGCGGGCCAGCATGCGCAGACCGGCGACCAGCAGCAGGTTCTCGACCGGCTCGGGAAGCTTTCCGTAGCGGTCGGTGAGCTCCTCGCGCACGGCCCGGATGTCGTCCTCCGTGTTGGCGGAGGCGATGGCACGGTACGCCTGGAGGCGCAGCCGCTCGCCCGGCGCGTAGTCGTGCGGGACATGCGCGTCGACCGGAAGCTCGATCTTGACCTCGAGCGGGGGTTCCTCCTCCACGCCGCCCTCCAGGGATGCGCGGTAGTCGGCGACGGCCTCGCCGACCATGCGGACATAGAGGTCGAAGCCGACACCGGCGATATGACCGGACTGCTCGCCGCCCAGCAGATTGCCGGCGCCGCGGATCTCGAGGTCCTTCATGGCGACATACATGCCGGCACCCATCTCGGTGTGCTGGGCGATGGTCGCGAGCCGCTCGTGGGCGGTCTCCGTGAGGGGCTTCTCCGGCGGGTAGAGGAAGTAGGCGTAGCCGCGCTCGCGGCCCCGGCCGACGCGGCCGCGCAGCTGGTGGAGCTGGGAGAGACCGAAGTTGTCGCCGCGCTCGACGATCAGCGTGTTGGCGTTGGAGATGTCGATGCCCGACTCGACGATCGTCGTGGAGACCAGCACGTCGAACTTCTTCTCCCAGAAGTCGACGACGACCTGCTCCAGCGCGCTCTCCGACATCTGGCCGTGGGCCGTCGCGATCCGGGCCTCGGGAACGATCCCCCTCAGACGGGCGGCGGCCTTCTCGATCGTCTCCACACGGTTGTGGATGTAGAAGACCTGGCCCTCGCGCAGCAGTTCACGCCGGATCGCCGCGCCGATCTGCTTCTCCTCGTACGGGCCGACGAAAGTCAGCACCGGGTGCCGCTCCTCCGGCGGGGTGGTGATCGTCGACATCTCACGGATGCCGGTCACGGCCATCTCGAGCGTACGGGGAATGGGCGTCGCGGACATGGTGAGGACGTCCACATTGGCGCGGAGCTTCTTCAGCTGCTCCTTGTGCTCGACACCGAAGCGCTGCTCCTCGTCGACGATGACCAGGCCCAGGTCCTTGAACTTGGTTTCGGAGGAGAAGAGGCGGTGCGTACCGATGACGACGTCGACCGAACCTTCTCTCAGACCCCCCAGGGTCGCCTTCGCCTCGGTGTCGCTCTGGAAGCGGGACAGGGCCTTGGTCACCACCGGGAACTGCGAGTAGCGCTCGGTGAAGGTTCCGAAGTGCTGCTGCACCAGCAAGGTCGTGGGCACGAGGACCGCGACCTGCTTGCCGTCCTGGACCGCCTTGAAGGCGGCCCGCACCGCGATCTCGGTCTTGCCGTAACCGACATCGCCGCAGATCAGGCGGTCCATGGGAACGGACTTCTCCATGTCCTCCTTCACCTCGGCGATGGTGGACAGCTGGTCGGGCGTCTCGGCGTACGGGAAGGCGTCCTCCAGCTCCCGCTGCCACGGCGTGTCCGGTCCGAAGGTGTGACCGGGCGCGGCCATACGCGCGCTGTACAGCTTGATCAGGTCGGCGGCGATCTCCTTGACCGCCTTCTTCGCCTTCTGCTTGGTCTTCGTCCAGTCGGCGCCACCGAGCCGGTGCAGCGTCGGGGCCTCGCCGCCCACGTACTTGGTGACCTGCTCCAGCTGATCGGTGGGGATGTAGAGGCGGTCGCCGGGCTGGCCCCGCTTGGCCGGGGCGTACTCGACGAGCAGATACTCACGGGTCGCGCCCTGGACGGTGCGCTGCACCATCTCGATGTAGCGGCCGACGCCGTGCTGCTCGTGGACGATGTAGTCGCCCGCCTGGAGGGTGAGCGGGTCGACCTGCTTGCGGCGGCGGGCCGGCATGCGCTGGCCGTCCCTGCCGGCCGCCTTCTGGCCGGACAGATCGGTCTCGGTGAGCACCGCGACCTTGAGGTGCGGGTCGACGAAGCCGTAGTCGATGGAGCCGCAGGCGACATGCACCACGGACGGGGAGATCTCGGCGAGGTCCGCCTCCAGACGGGCCGCCACCCCCTCGCCGCCGAGCACCTCGACGGTACGGGCCGCCGGACCGTGCCCCTCCGTGACGAAGACGGTGCGCCAGCCGTCGGCCAGCCACTCCTTGGTGTCCGCGAGCGCACGGGCGGTGTCACCACGGTACGACTCGGGGGCGTGCATGCCCAGCTTCAGAGTGTCGTCGGAGAGCTCCTCGTCGGCCGCGAAGGGTGACACCGACCACCACATCATGCCGAGCTCGCGCGCCCGGTCCCGGACATCCGCGATCCCCCACAGCGAGGCCGCGCCGACATCGATCGGGGCCTTGCCCCCGCCCGCCGTCGCCGCCCAGGACGCCTGCAGGAACTCCTGCGACGTGGCGACCAGGTCCGCGGCCCGCGTCCGCACCCGCTCCGGGTCGCAGACCACCGCCATGCTGCCCTTCGGAAGGACGTCCAGCAGCAGCTCCATGTCGTCGACCAGCACCGGGGCGAGGGACTCCATACCCTCCACCGCGATGCCCTCGGCGATCTTGCCGAGCAGTTCGCCCAGCTCCGGATGCGCCTCGGCGAGCGCCGCCGCCCGCTCCCGCACCTGGTCCGTCAGCAGCAGCTCACGGCACGGCGGGGCCCACAGGCCGTGCTCGGCGACCTCCAGTGACCGCTGGTCGGCCACCTTGAAGTAGCGGATCTCCTCGACGTCGTCGCCCCAGAACTCGATACGGAGCGGATGCTCCTCGGTCGGCGGGAAAACATCCAGAATGCCGCCGCGCACTGCGAACTCGCCGCGCTTCTCCACCAGTTCGACACGGGAGTACGCGGCCGCCACCAGGCCCTCCACGACCTCGCCCAGATCGGCCTGCTGCCCGGTACGCAGCGCCACCGGCTCCAGGTCCCCGAGCCCCTTCACCTGCGGCTGCAGCACGGACCGCACCGGCGCGACCACCACACTCACCGGGCCGGCCGCCGGGTCGTCCAGCGCCGGGTGGGCGAGCCTGCGCAGCACGGCGAGGCGGCGGCCCACCGTGTCGCTGCGCGGCGACAGCCGCTCGTGCGGCAAGGTCTCCCAGGAGGGGTAGTCGACGACCCCCTCCTCCGGCAGCAGCGACCGCAATGCCGCCGCCAGGTCCTCCGCCTCCCGCCCGGTCGCGGTCACCGCGAGCACCGTGCGGCCGGTGTCCCGCGCCAGCGCGGCCACCGCGAAGGGACGCGCGGCCGCCGGGCCGACCAGGTCGACGTACATCCGGTGACCGTCCGTGGCGGCCTTCGCCGCCTCGGCGAGCGCCGGGTCACGTACAACGGCATCCAGCAGACCGTGCAGACTCATGAAGGCTTCCGTCCGGTTTCCGAGGAATGGGCAACGCGAATCGCCAGACACGTCTGACGGGCCGGGGGTCTCTTCAGCGTACGCCCACCCGTCGCCCGACCACCGCCCCTCACCGATGCGCTCCGCACAGCCCCTCCAACCCCGCCACCCGACCACCACCCCTCACCGATGCGCTCCGCACAGCCCCTCCAACCCCGCCACCCGACCACCACCCCTCACCGATGCGCTCCGCACAGCCCCTCCAACCCCGCCACCCGACCACCACCCCTCACCGATGCGCTCCGCACAGCCCCTCCAACCCCGTCGCCCGACCACCACCCCTCACCGATGCGCTCCGCACAGCCCCTCCAACCCCGTCGCCCGACCACCACCCCTCACCGATGCGCTCCGCACAGCCCCTCCGACCCAGCTACCCGACCCCGTTCCGTATTTTTCAGCCTGTGTGTAAACCGAGTGACCCCTCCCGTGCGTATACCCCCCGAGATCTCACCACCCACAGGCACCGGGGAGCCCGCACTTGACCGTCGAGGAGTTCGAGGAGTTCTACGGTGCTTGCGTAAAACAGCTGGTCGGGCAGATCTACTTGATGACCGGGGACCTCCATGAGGCCCAGGACGTGGTCCAGGAGGCATTCGTACGGGCCTGGGGGCGGCGGTCCCGGCTGCACCGCGACGCCGGCCCCGAGGCCTGGATCAGAACCGTCGCCTGGCGGCTCGCGGTCAGCCGGTGGCGCAGGCGCGGGCGGGCGGCCGAGGCCTGGCGGCGGCAGGCCGACGGGCGGCCCGGGGCCGCCCCCGCGCCGGACCCCGGCACGGTCGCGCTGGTCGCCGCGTTGCGGCAGTTGCCGGCCCGGCAGCGGCGGGTCGCCGTCCTGCACTACGTGTGCGACCTCACCGTCGCCCAGGTCGCCGCGGAGACCGGAATCTCCGTCGGCACCGTCAAGGCCCATCTGTTCCGTGCCAGGGCCGCGCTCGCCTCTCACCTCGACGACTCGATCACGCCGGAGGAGCACGGTGTCTGAGTTCTCCGATGTCCATGACCCCGATGAGACCTTTCTGGCCGACGCGCTCAAGCGAGCCGCGGCGGCGGGCGGGCACGCGCTGGTACCCGCGCCGGCCGCATGGGTGTCGGCGCTGGGCGCGCGTCGCAGGCGCCGTACGTACGCGGTGGCGGCGGCGTGTGCCGTGTGCCTGTTCGCCGGTACGGGCGCGCTGACCGCTCACCACCTGGGCGCCGCGGACCCGGCGCGGCCCGCGGCCCCGCCGGCGCCGACGCGGTCGTCGACGCCCTCGGAGCGTCCCTCGCCGTCGTACAGGTCCGCGAGTCCGGTGCCGAGCGGGTCGCCGAGCGCCCCGCCGTCGCCCTCGTCCTCCTCCTCGTCCTCGGCACCGCCGCCGTCCGGCTGGGTGCCGCCGAAGACGCCCTGACCTTGCCCCCTCCACCGAAGGATTCACCCCATGCCCGGAGCTCTCCTCACCGTGTCCGGCATCAGGACGGAGGCGACGCCCCGGCCACTTGGCGTCGCACATCCGTCCACCGGACGACGGGACCCCTTCGTGCTCGCCGCCGTTCTCTTCGTCGCCTACGCCACGGTCTCCGTCTGCCGGTACTGGCGGCTGGAGACCCGCTCCTGGGACCTGGGGATCTTCGAGCAGGCCATCCGCGCCTACGCTCACCTCCAGGTCCCCGTCGCCGACCTCAAGGGGCCCGGGACCAATATCCTCGGGGACCACTTCAGCCCCGTCACCGCCCTGCTCGCACCCCTCTACCGGCTCTTCCCCTCACCGGTGACGCTGCTCGTCGCGCAGGCCGCGCTGTTCGCGCTCTCCGCCGTGCCGGTCACGCGGGCCGCCGCCCGGCTGCTGGGGCGGGGGCAGGGGCTCGCGCTCGGGGTCGCCTACGGGCTGTCGTGGGGCATCCAGCGTGCCGTCGACTTCGACTTCCACGAGATCTGCTTCGCCGTCCCCCTGCTCGCGTTCTCGCTGGAGGCGCTGCTGGCACACCGGTGGCGGGCGGCCCTGGGGTGGGCGCTGCCACTGGTGCTGGTCAAGGAGGACCTGGGGGTGACGGTGGCCGCCGTCGCGGTCGTCGTGGCGATACGGGCGCGCCAGGAGTCGCCGCGCACCGTGCCGTACGCGCTGGGGGTGGCCGTGTTCGGGGTACTGGCCACCCTGGTGACCCTCACGGTCGTCATCCCGGCCTTCAACTCCACGGGCGCATACGACTACTGGGGCAAGGTCGACGGCGGCGGCAACCCCCTCACCACGGCCGTCGGCGTCAAACTCAGCACACTCGCCTGGCTGTTGCTGCCGACCACCGGACTGCTGGCACTGCGCTCGCCCCTGCTGCTGGTCGCACTGCCCACCCTCGGCTGGCGCTTTCTCTCCTCCGACGACCACTACTGGGGCACGGACTGGCACTACAACGCCGTGCTGATGCCTGTCATCCTGCTCGCGTTCGCCGACGCCGTGGACATCGCACGCCGCAGCTCCCGCCACTGGCTGCGTGCCTACGCGCGGCACGCTCCGGCCTGTGCCGCCGCGGTGGCGCTCACGCTGACGACCGAGCTGCCGCTGTCGGCGCTCACCGATCCGGCGACGTACCGCAGGAGTCCGGACGTCGTCGCCGCCGAGAAGCTGCTGGAGCGCATACCGGACGGGGCGACGGTCGAGGCGAACATCGGCCCCGTGAGCCGGCTGACCTCGCGGTGCCAGGTCTACTGGATCGGGGGAACCAAGGGTGTGGTCCCGGAGTACGTGGCGCTTGACGTGGCGTCGGGCTGGGTCGACGACCCCGTGGCGTACGCCGAGGAACTGCATCCGACGGCTCGTTACTCCGTCGTCGGACGGGCCGGCGGCTACATAGTGCTGCGGACCCCGGCCCGGTGAGCGTCCCCACACCCACCGCGCCGGAGTCCGCCGGCCGTCGCGACCGTCAGTCGGTCGCGATGGCGTTCAGAACGTTCATCCGCCCTGCCCGGAACGCCGGGACCAGTGCGGCGAACAGGCCCACGAAGGCCGAACCCACGAAGACCGTCAGGATCGTCGGCCAAGGGATGTCCAGCACGCCCAGGCCTTCGAGGGCCAGCAGCTTCTGGGCCGTTGCTCCCCAGCCCATGCCGAGGCCCAGGCCGAGCAGGGCACCGAAGAGGGCGATGACCACCGACTCCAGACGGATCATGCGGCGCAGCTGGCGGCGCGAGAGGCCGATCGCCCGCAGCAGGCCGATCTCCCGGGTCCGCTCGACCACCGACAGGGCGAGGGTGTTCACCACACCCAGCACGGCGACGATGATCGCCAGTGCGAGCAGCCCGTAGACGATGTTGAGCAGCTGGCCGACCTGGTCCTTGATGTTCTGCTTGAAGTCGGTCTGGTCCCGCACCTTGTACTGCGGGTACTCGGCGAGGGCGTCCTTGAGGGCGGCGTACGCCTCCTTCTCCTTGCCCTCCTCCGCCTTGGCGAACATGATCTGGTTCTTGGGCATCCGCTCGGCCGGGACGTACCTGGCGACCGTGGCGATGTCCGCGTACATCGCGCCCTTGTCGACGGTCGTGCCGTCGCTCGTGATCGCCCGCACCGCCAGCCGCGCGGTGCTGCCGTCCGCGAAGTCGACCGCCAGCCGGTCGCCCAGCTTGATGCCGTGGTCCTTGGCGAAGCCCTCGAAGACCGACATCGAGTCCGGCTTGTAGGCGTCCTTGAGCTTGCCTTGCGTGGTCTCGACCCGCAGGTCGTCGGCGTACGAGGGGGTTGCTGCGTTGAGCACCTTGGACACCTTGCCGTCCGGCGTCGTGATCTCGACGTTGACCAGCTTGTACTCGGTGACATGGGCCAGCCCCGGGGTCTGCTCCATCCGCTGCGCCGCCTGCGGCACGATCGTCTGGCCGTTCTCCGACTGGACGATGAAGTCCGCGCCGACCGTCTTGTCGAGCTGGTCCGTGGCCGAGGCGACCAGAGAGGAGCCGACGACCGACAGGCAGGCCACCAGCGCGAGCCCGATCATCAGCGCGGCGCCCGTGGCGCCGGTACGGCGGGGGTTGCGCAGTGCGTTGCGCTCGGCCATCCGCCCGACCGGGCCGAAGACGCGCAGGACGACCGCGCTGAGCACCCGGACCACCCCGCCGGCCAGCAGCGGGCCGACGGCGACGAAGCCAAGGAGCGTGAGCAGCACCCCCAGGCCCAGGAACATCGAGCCCTGGCCGGCCTTGTCCGCGGTGGCGGCCGCGTACAGCGCCGCGCCACCCGCACCGGTCAGCAGCAGGCCGATCGCGGCCCTGATCCGGCCGGCCTTGGCGTCCGCCGGGGTGCCGGCGTCGCGCAGGGCGGCCATCGGGGAGATCTTGCCCGCACGGCGGGCCGGCAGATACGCGGCGAGAACGGTGACCACGATGCCGAGGGCGAGGCCGACGGCCGGGGTGGTCCACTTCACCGTGAGGTCGTCGGTGGACAGTTCCATGCCCATCGAGCCCATGAGCTTCATCAGGCCGACGGCAAGACCGACACCGGCGGCGGCGCCCAGCAGCGAGCCGATGACACCGAGCAGCAGCGCCTCCACCAGCACGGATCGGTTGACCTGCCGGCGGCCGGCTCCGATGGCCCGCATCAGGCCGATCTCGCGGGTGCGCTGGGCGACCAGCATCGAGAAGGTGTTGACGATGAGGAAGATGCCGACGAGGAAGGCGATTCCGGCGAAGCCGAGCATCGCGTACTTCATCACATCGAGGAAGGAGCCGATGCCCTCGCGATTGGCGTCCGTGGTCTCCTTCTGGGTCTGGACGATGTACGGACCGCCGAGCCCGGCCAGCTCGGCCCGGATCTTCTGCTTGAGCTGATCGTTGGTGACGCCCTGCGCGGCCTCGACGTTGATGTTGCTGAAGAGCCCCGTCGCACCGAGAAGTTCGCGCTGGGCGGTGGCCGTGTCGAAGTAGACGACGGCGGCACCGGGGTTGGTGACCTTGAAGGTGGCGATTCCGGAGATCTTCGCCGTGTGGTCACCGGTGACGGCGATGGTGCGCAGTTCGTCACCGATCTTGAGGTCGTGCTTGTCCGCGGTGTCGGCGTCGACCATCACCTCGGTCGGGCCACGAGGGGCGTGGCCGGAGGTGATCTCCATCGAGCGCAGGTCGTTGCGCGTCCAGTTGCCGGCGATCGTCGGGGCGCCGGTGCTGGAGCCCATGTTCTCGTTCTTGCTGTTGACGACCGTCACGCTCATGCTGACGACGACGCCCTCGGCGGACTTCACGCCGTCCACCCGCTTCAGCTGCTCGACGGTCGAGGCAGGAAGGGAGGGGGGCTTTCCGCTCTTCGGGAACTGGTCCATGTCGCCCGCGGCGCCGCCCTTCGGGCTGACCATGACATCCGGCGACGACGCCGCGAACAGCTTGTCGAACGTCGTGTTCATGGTGTCGGTGAAGACGAGCGTGCCGCACACGAACGCCACCGACAGCAGGACCGCGACGGCGGAGAGCGCCATCCGTCCTTTGTGCGCGAAGAAGTTGCGCATGGAGGTCTTCAGCACGGTCATGACGTACGCCCCCGGGCGTCGAAGTCCTTCATGCGGTCCAGGACCTGATCGGCCGTCGGGTCGTGCATCTCGTCGACGATCCGGCCGTCGGCGAGGTAGAGCACCCGGTCGGCGTAGGAGGCGGCGACCGGGTCATGAGTGACCATCACTATGGTCTGGCCCAGCTCGTCCACCGACCTGCGCAGGAAGCCCAGCACTTCGGCGCCGGCCCGGGAGTCCAGGTTTCCGGTCGGCTCGTCACCGAAGATGATCTCCGGGCGGGCGGCCAGCGCGCGCGCCACCGCGACCCGCTGCTGCTGGCCGCCGGACAGCTGGGTCGGACGGTGCTTCAGCCGCCCGGCCAGGCCGACCGTCTCCACCACACGGTCCAGCCACTGCGGGTCCGGCCTGCGGCCGGCGATGTCCATCGGCAGGGAGATGTTCTCGAGCGCGTTGAGCGTCGGAAGCAGGTTGAAGGCCTGGAAGATGAAACCGATCCGGTCCCGGCGCAGCTGGGTGAGCTTCTTGTCCTTCAGCTTCGTGATCTCGGTCTCGTCGAGGTAGATCTCGCCGGAGGTCACGGTGTCCAGGCCCGCGAGGCAGTGCATCAGGGTGGACTTGCCGGAGCCGGAGGGGCCCATGATCGCGGTGAACTGCCCGCGCGCGATGTCCACGTCGACATGGTCCAGCGCGACGACACGGGTCTCCCCCGCACCGTACGCCTTGACGACCTGACGCGCCCGCGCGGCAACGGCCGATCGCCCTCCAGTGCTCCCTTGCCTGGGATTGGTCACAGCCGTTGTCACGGTGCGTCTCCTCAAGATGTGGTGATCGCTGATCGCTGATTACGTTCTGAGTCTGCTCGCGGCGGGGCCCGGACGCAGTGGGGAGCGGTCCCGTCTTTATGGGGGGGTTATCCCCACCCCTCACACGCTAGGGGCGAAAGCCCCTCGTCTCCTCCGCCGCCGGTACCACCGTTCCCTGCCCTGAAGTAGGGAGTCGCCCTTAGGGGTTCTCCGCCTTCCGGGGGAGACGTCTCGGGGAGACAGCGCCCTACCTCTGCGTCAGTCTCAAGTGAGCAGGTCTCTCCGGCCAGATAGGTGTACAGGGAAGGAATCTCCCCGGACGGGCGAAGCGACGCCGGCCGCGAAGTCCCCCGCCGACGACGCCGTACCCCGCGTCGACTGGCCGGGCGCCCTCTGCGTCTTCGCGACCGGCGCCCTGCTCCTCACCGCCCTCGTCCAGGGCGGCATCGCCTGGCCCTGGCTCTCCGCTCCCTCACTCGCGTTGCTCGGCGCGGCCCGACTCTTCCAACTCCCGCTGATCGTCGGCGTCCAGTCGACCGTCGGCTGGGCCGAGCGCGGCACGACGACCTCGTCGGTCCTCTTCTGCCGCCAGGTCGGCCAGAGCGTGGGCGCGGCGCTCTTCGGGGCCGTCGCCAACGGGGTCCTCGCCGCCCGCCTCGCGTCCGGGGCCGACCTCGACTCCGCCGCCTGCGCACTCGACGACCCCGCGCCCCTCGGCGCCGACGCGACCGAAGAACTGCGCCACGCCGTGGCGGCCGCCGTCGGCTCCGTCCACCTCGGCGCCGCGTGCGCGGTCGGTCTGGCGCCGCTGGTGCTGCTGTTCCTCGCGCCGCGGCGGTTCCCGGTCCTCTCGGAGGCGACGCCGGACCGGGACTGAGGAGCCGTTCGCCGTACACCGCGCGCGAGCCGGAAGGTGAAACGGTGAGTCAGCTCTCGGCCCGGGCCCGGCCGGTGAGAGCTGCCAGGCTGTCCTGGACGTGCGCCATGTGCGCCTGCAGCTGCTCACGCGTCTCCGCGTGCTCCCGCAGCACCCGCTCCGTGTCCCGCCCGATCCGTTCCGCCCGCACCAGCGCCTGCGCGATCAGTTCCGCTCCTCGCGACTCCGCGTCCTCCTGGACACGGCGGGCCTGCTCCTCCGCCTCCGTGAGGGCGCGCTCGGCCTCCGCCAGCGCGGCCTCCGCGTACGCGATCCGTTCGGCTTCCCGCGCGCCCGACTCCTTCTCGCGGCCGACGTGTTCCCGGCCCACCGCCTCCAGCCGCCCCGCATGATCCTGCGCGAGTTCGCCCAGCACCCCCGAGGTGCGCTGCCGTACGTCCTCCAGCGCGGCCAGCGCCTCGCCGCGCCGCCCCTCCGCCTCGCGGCACGCCTCCGTGCACATCTCCTCCGCCCGCTGACGCGCGTACCGCAGCATCTGCTCGGCACGGGCCTCGGCCTGAGTCCGTACCTCGTCCGCGTACTCGCGTGCCGCCTCTCCCAGCCGCCGCGCCGTGGCCTCCGACGCGCCCAGGATCTCCCGCGCCTCCTCCGTCGCGGCGGACCGTACCGCCTCGGCCTCCTCCTCCGCGAGGGCGAACAGCTGCTGGGCGCGCTCGCCGAGCGAGGCGTACCGCTGCGGAACCAGCTCGGCGACCCGCTCCCGGAGCACGGCCGCCCCGGCCTCCATCTCCTTCGCGAGAACGGTGAGACGGGCGGCACGCTCCCACGCCGCGTCGCGTTCCCGGGACAGTGCGACGACCACACGGTCGACCTGTTCCGGGCGGTAGCCACGGCCCCGCGCGGCGGCGAAGCCCTGAGGTGACACGAGTGCGCTCATCATGCGCACATCTTGATGGATCAGAGCGAAATCCCCATAACGTGACACTCCGCCCATATGCAAGTCGAGAGACGAAAAAAGACGCCCACCGTGTACGAACACGGTGGGCGCCCCGGCCTGCGGCTCGCGTCAGAGCAGCCCGTCCCACATCTGCTCCAGCAGCACTGACCACCAGCTCTCCGGCGATGCCAGCGCCGCCGGGTCCAGCGCGGCCAGCTGCACCTGGAAATCGACCGTCCAGCGGCCCGCCTGCTCCGGGTTCAGCCCGAAACGCAGCCGCCACATGCGGCCCAGCATCGCCAGACAGCGCACGAACTCCGGCAGCCCGCTGTTCACGAACTGCGGCGGCACCGGCTGCCCGCCGGGCCCCGCCTCCACCGGCACGGCCACGATGTGCGCCGTCCCGTACTGGACACAGATCGCCCTGCCGAAGTCGCTGCCCATCACGAGGTACGACGCCGCGTCCGCCGCCGGCTGCACCCCGCGCTGCTGCGCCAGTTCCGCCAGCGTCGGCACCGGCTGCCCCGGCACCGCGTGCGCCCAGAAGAACGGGCCCATGTCCACCGGCAGACCCGCCCACACCAGAGTGCGCCCCACGACGTCCGGCACACCCTGCCGGGACACCGCCCGCTGGTCGAAGCGGAACACGCCCTGCGGGCCGAAGGCGCCCAGGAGTTCGTGCGCGATCCCCTCCGGAGGGATCAGCGGCGCCGGCTGCACCTGAGGCAGCGGCGCACGCACCGGCGCAGGCCGCGCCGGCCCGTCCGCGACCTGGTGCAGCTCGCCCTGATGCGTCAGCAGCGCCTGCACGCCCTGGCGACGGCTCGCATGATCCGTGCCGTACGGGGCGACACTCGTGATCCGCACCTGCGGCCAGGTCTCCCGGATCATCCGCGCGCAGTAACCGCCCGGCAGCTCGCAGGACTCCAGCTCCGTGTGCAGCTCCAGCACCTGCTGCGGCGGCACGTTCATGGCGCGCAGCTCGTGCAGCATCTGCCACTCCGGGTGCGGGGTGCCCGGCGCCGAACGGCGGATGAGCTGCTGCTCGGTGCCGTCCGCGGCCCGATAGCGCAGCACGGCCTGGTAGCCGGGGCCGACGGTCGGCTGACCGGCCGGCTGCTGCGGATAGCCGGAGGCCGGAGGCTGCGGCCGCTGCCCCTGCGGCGGCTGCGGCGGCAGCGGCGGTCCGGGGGGCACACCGGGCGGACCCGGCGGCTGCGGCACGCTCGGACCGGCACCCATCTGCCCCGGCGCCGCCAGCACCGTCGCCTCGTGATGCACCCCACGCGCGGGGGTCCCCCCGCCGGAGGCAGGCGGAGTACCCGGCACACCGGGCGGACCCGGCGGCTGCGGCACGCTCGGACCGGCACCCATCTGCCCCGGCGCCGCCAGCACCGTCGCCTCGTGATGCACCCCACGCGCGGGGGTCCCCCCGCCGGAGGCAGGCGGAGTACCCGGCACACCGGGCGGACCCGGCGGCTGCGGGGCACCAGGGCCGACCGGCGACATCAGCTGCGTCGGTACGTACCCGCCCGCCGCACCCGGCGGAGTCGCCCCCGGCAGACGGGGAGCGCCGGGCGGCGGGGGCGGAGGAGGAGGAGTCATCGGGCTGCTGCCCCGCGCGCCACGCGGCGGGGCCACGGCCTTGCTGGTCACCGCGTCCGCGATGTCACCGGCACCGGGCACCGCGGGCGCCACCGCCGTCGTCGGCAACTGGCTGCCGCCGGACAGCAACGCGGTCCTCGCCCCCGGCTCGGCAGCGTGCGGCGGAGCGTCGTCGTCCGAACCGGAGAGCGGCGGCGCGAACACGGTCTCCGGCAGCGGTACGGAAGCGTCGTCGGGACCGGAGTTGGTGTCGGTGCCGGCCCACGGCGTCGACGAAGCCGGCACCCCGTCCCGATCCGTGGGCTCACGGCCGTCCCCGTTCTCGGGCCAGGCCACGGCCCGCCCCTCACTGCCCGGAGCACCGGGCCACGCGTCCGCCACACGGGCCCCGCCGGACGAGGGAGCACCCCCGTCCCCGGAACCGGGAGACGCGTCCTGGGGCTCCGCGGGTGAACCCGGGATGCCCATACGGTCCGCCGCGTCCTGGAGCCACTCCGGAGGGCTCAGCAGGAACGACGTCTGGTTCAGATCGATACGGGCCGGCGGCTCCGGCGACGCCGCCTCCGCCACCGCGCCGTACTCCTCCTCGTACCGGCGGATCACCTCGCCCACCGGCAGGCCGGGCCACAGTGTGGCCTCACCGCTGTCCCGCGCGATGACCAGCCGCTGACGGCCGCCGCCCGACGTCGGGCCCTCCGGGCGGTCCTCCGCCCACACCACGAAACCCAGCTCGAACTCCCGCACTCGCACCTCGCGGTGCTGGTACGCGGACACGTCGCCGTTGAACCACTCTTCCGCGCGCTCCTGTGCCTGCGCGAACGTCACCATCGGACCGTCACCCCTCCGCCGAGACCGGGACGGCACGCGCGAAGCCGCCGTCCACCATCAGGTTCGCCACGGTCTCCAGCTCCGGCGGATTGCCCGCCAGACGCTGCAGAAAGGCGTCGAAGTCCGAGCCGCACGGCAGCAGCAGCCGCTCGACCCGCTCGCCCACGGACCAGCCGTTGCGGTCCCGGCCGTCGTCGTGCGGGCAGAACCACACCGAACCGAGGCCCGATCCCCGCACCTTGACAGCCAACAGCCCGCCCTGCACGAAACCGACGCCCAGGTAATCCTTCGTCAGATGGTCACGCAGACACTTGTTGACGTACATCAGGTCATTGACCGCGGCCGCGTCCCGCACCGTGAAGAACGGCTGGTCCACCAGCAGCCCCAGCTCGGCGTCCAGCGCCGCACCCACCGGCGCACAACCGCCCGCTGCCTTGAGGAAATCGCGGTAGGCGCCCGGCAGCCGGTAGCCGAGGTCCTCCTCGACGCCCAGGATCTGCTGCTCGGTCACCGCGACCTCGCCCTTCGGCACCGCGAAATGAGCCGGCCGGGTCTCCTGGAGCGGCCGCGTACCCCGCTTGTCCTGGTCGGCACCGGACGTCGCGAGCCCGCCATGATGCCGCAGCAGGGCCTTCACCTCGACCGGTACGAGCTCCATCCGCCGGGCCCCGGGCACGTGATGCCACGTCCAGCCGTGCGGCGTGGCCACCGCCGGGACCGTGTCCCACAGCTCGTGACCGGAAGCCGACAGCGCCGCATTGGCCGAAACGTAGTCGGTGAGCCTCAACTCGTCGACACCGAAGCCCTCCGGAGGCTCCGCGATCTCTGCGGCGGCACGCGCGTACGGCGAGAAGTCCGGAAAGCCGTTCTCATCCACCCGCACCCCTCCGGGGTGACGGGAGGCCCGGACCGGATCCGGGAAATGCACGACCTGCCCGGCGTAGGCCGCGTTCGGTGGCGCGGCATTCCCCCGGCCCTGGGGGCCGGGAGGTGCCCCCAGCCCGATCGGACCTGTCGTCATAGCGTTGCCCCCTGCTGATGCTGGCTGGTTCAGCACAGCCTATGCGGTGCCGCAATACCGGACCCCGCCCCTCGCTCGGCAGTGACATACCGTCACGAACAAGTGACCGATTGCCGAAGGATCTGCACATATGCACGCCCCCGCTTCCGTACCGCCGGACACATTTGGCAGGCTGTCCCCGCAACTCGGGGGATTGCACCGGGAGGGAAAACAGCACCATGCGCACGGCACAGACAAGCAAATCGGCCGACCCACGCCTCAACTGGAGCAGCACCGGGAACGACGGCCCGCACCCCACGCTCCGTCACCGCCGCGACGGCATCCTGCCCACCGTCGCCGCCGCCCTCTCCGTCCGCGGCACCACCCTCACCTGCACCGCCGGCCGAGGCGACCAGCCACCCGCACTGCACCCGCTCGTCCAGGACTACCTCGACACCCTCACCGGCAACCAACGCGAACGCTTCACCGGACGCTGCCCCGAAGCGATCCTGCTCTCCCACCACCTCACCGCCGCCGAAGCCGGCCGATCCAAACGCGCCCAGCGCAAACCGCTCACCCACGGCGAAGCACGCCGCGCCCTCAAGAACTCCAAACTCACCGCCCGCCGCATCCGCGAGGACGGCGACCCCCTGCACGGCAGCTACGCCCCGCCCTGCCGCTCCTGCTCCGCGCTCCTCGACCATTTCGGCGTACGCCCCGTCGACCCGACCTCCGCCTCCGAGAAGGGCTGACCGTGCCGGACACCAACACCGCACGCTTCCCGGTCCACGTCGACGCCGCCCTGCGCGCCTCCGGCTGGCAGCCCGGCCGCTGGGACATCGGACAAGCCGAAAACTGGGCCGACACCCTCAGCGCCCACATCTCCCCCGCCGGGCACCGGCACACCGTCTTCCCCGCCGCCATCGAAGCCTGGGCCGAATTCGGCGGACTGCGCATCACCTGGCCCGGCCCCGGCCGGCAGAACGCGGTCAACCCCATCCGCTTCGACCCGCTCGCCGGACTCCACCTCGCCCGCACCCTCGCCGACCTCGGCCGCGCACTCGACACCGAGGTCGCCCCGCTCGGAGAGGAGGGCGACGCACAGGCCGTACTCGCCATCGACGCCGAAGGCCGCGTCTACAGCATCGACCACACCGGCGACTGGTACCTCGGCCCCGGCCTCGACGAGGCCCTCAACACACTCCTCACCGGAATCCAGCCGGTCCGTCTCACATCCGCCTGACGCCCGCCCCGACGCTCAGCCCGACGCGGGCAGCACCGCGGAGACCCGGAAACCGCCCGCATCCGTCGGACCGGAGACGAACACCCCGCCCAACGCCGTCACCCGCTCCCGCATACCCACCAGGCCGTTGCCACCACTCGGCAGCCCCGCGTCGCGCGCCGCCGCGTCCGACGGACCGTTCTCCACCTGCATCGCCACCTCACCGCCCCGGTGAGCCAGCCGCACCCAGGTCTCCGCACCCGCCGCGTGCTTGTGGACGTTCGTCAACGCCTCCTGCACCACCCGGTACGCCGTCTGCTCCACCACCGGCGCATACAGCCGCGGATCACCCTGCACCGACAGCACCACCGTCATCCCGGCCTCCCGGGACTGACCCACCAGCGCCTCCAGATCCGCCAGCGACGGCCCCGCCTCCTCCACAGCGGGAGCCACCCGGGCCGCCTGAGCCGCCTGGACCGCCTGGGCCTCCGGCGCGGGTGCCGGCTCCTCCTTCGGCTTCGACACCGGCGAACGCAGCACCCCCAGCATCTCGCGCAGCTCCGTCAACGCCTGCCGGCCCATGTCGCCCACCAGCGCCGCGTTCTTCACCGCCTTCTGCGGATCCTTCAACGCCACCGCCTGCAACGCCGTCGCATGAACCACCATCAGGCTCACCCGGTGCGCCACCACGTCGTGCATCTCCCGGGCTATCCGGGTCCGTTCCTCCCTACGGGCCCACTCCGCCCGCTCCTCGGCCCGGTCCGCGAGCAGCGACAACTCCCGCTCCAACGAGTCCGCCCGCTCCCGCAGGCTCTCCATCAGCCGCCGCCTCGCCCCGATGTACAACCCGAAGAACAGCGGCGGCGCGGCCATCCCCAACGACATGAACAGCGCCAGCGTCGGCACATACCAGAGCCCCGGATCGAAATCGGTGTCACCGTCCAGGCCCCGCCGCAGCTCCACGAACGTCACGATGAACGTCCCCAACAGCTGCATCCCGGCCAGCACCGAGATGATCCGGCGCGGCACCTCGGAAGCGGCCAGCGTGTACAGCCCCACGACGGCCATCACGTAGCCCATCTCGGCCGGCGTGACCGCGATCGACACCAGCACCACGGCGATCGGCCACCGCCGCCGCAGCGTCAGCACGGCCCCCACGAGCAGCCCGAACAGCACCCCGGCCGGAACAGGCAGCCCGGCATCCCCGGCGAATTCCACCCCCTCGCTCGCACATTCCAGCGCGGAGAGCAGCCCGAGCCCCACGTCCAGCGCGACACTGCGCCGCCGATCCCACCACCACCAGCCGCGGCGCGCGGTTCGCGCCGCGGCGTCCTGGCTCGCCCCCGTTGCGGTCATGTGTCCACCCTACGGGCGCCATCGAGTCCTTTCCCGCTACTTATCAACCACAGAAAGTGGTGATGCGGTAGCGATCCGTGCACAGATCGCTCGAACTGGTGAATCGACAGGACTTTCGACTCGGATGTCCGGATTTCGGACGAGGGTGACCGCATGAGCGAAATCCGACGCCGGGACGCGACGGCACGAGTGGCCTGCGGGACCAGAGCAGTTCCGGGCCGCCCCGGTGGGCGTCGACGCCACGACACCTGGGGAGACCACACTCGAGAAACACAACCCAAGGACCAAGCGCGAGAACACCGGTGAGCCGTTCCGCAGCCGCCTCGCCATCCACGCGCGACAAAGCGCCGACTTGTATCGTCGCGTCGAGGGCTGGTGGTACGGCATAGTGGTGGCTGCACGCTCGACCGATCAAGAAAATCGGACACGACGCGCAAACTATCCCGAGTCGTCTAATGGCAGGACAAATGGTTTTGGTCCATTGAATGAGGGTTCGATTCCTTCCTCGGGAGCCCCGAACGACGGGTCCTGACCGCACAGGTCAGGACCCGTACTCGTTTCACGCTCGAAACCCCCCGGTATCCTCGGGACGTCCACCACCCGAAGCAAAAGCCGAAGGGCATTCCCGTGAGCGCCAATCGCCCGGCCGCCGTCGTCGTACTCGCAGCGGGTGAGGGCACCCGCATGAAGTCGGCCACCCCCAAGGTTCTGCACGAGATCTGCGGGCGTTCGCTCGTCGGACACGTCGTCGCCGCCGCCCGTGAGCTGGACCCCGCGAACCTCGTCGTGGTGGTCGGCCACGCCCGTGAGCAGGTCGCCGCGCACCTCGGGGCGATCGATGCCGGGGTGCGCACCGCTGTTCAGTACGAGCAGAACGGCACCGGCCACGCCGTGCGCATGGCGCTGGACGAGCTCGGCGGCGGCGTGGAAGGGACCGTCGTCGTCGTGTGCGGCGACACTCCGCTACTGACCGGCGACACCCTGACCCAGCTCGCGCGGACGCATGCCGTCGACGGCAATGCCGTGACCGTGCTGACCGCCGAGGTGCCGGACTCGACCGGCTACGGGCGGATCGTGCGGGACGAGGCGACCGGTGCGGTGACCGCGATCGTGGAGCACAAGGACGCGACGGACGAGCAGCGGGCGATCCGGGAGATCAACTCCGGGGTGTTCGCGTTCGACGGGCAGCTGCTCGAAGAAGCGCTGGGCAAGGTGCGTACGGACAACAGCCAGGGCGAGGAGTACCTCACGGACGTCCTCGGCATCCTGCGCGAGGCGGGCCACCGGGTGGGTGCGTCGGTGGCCGCCGACCACCGGGAGATCCTGGGCATCAACAACCGTGTGCAGCTCGCGGACGCGCGCCGGCTGCTGAACGAACGGCTGCTGGAGCGGGCCATGATGGCCGGCGTGACGGTGGTGGACCCGGCGTCGGTGCTCGTCGACGTGACGGTGACCTTCGAGCGGGACGCGGTCGTGCACCCGGGTACGCAGCTGCTGGGTGCCACGCATCTCGCGGAGGGTGCGGAGGTGGGCCCGAACACGCGGCTGAAGGACACCACGGTCGGCGCGGGTGCGCGGGTGGACAACTCGGTGGCGGAGCGCGCCGAGGTCGGCGAGAGCGCCTCCGTGGGCCCGTTCGCGTATCTGCGGCCCGGGACGAAGCTGGGCCCGAAGTCCAAGGCCGGTACGTATGTGGAGATGAAGAACGCGACGGTCGGTGAGGGCACGAAGGTGCCGCACCTGTCGTACGTGGGCGACGCGACGATCGGTGACTTCACGAACATCGGCGCGGCGACGGTCTTCGTGAACTACGACGGCGAGGCCAAGCACCACTCGACGATCGGCTCGCACTGCAAGACCGGCTCGGACAACATGTTTGTTGCGCCTGTCACAGTCGGGGACGGCGCCTACACCGCCGCCGGCTCCGTGATCACCAAGGATGTGCCGCCCGGTTCACTGGCGGTTGCGCGCGGTCAGCAGCGGAATATCGAGGGTTGGGTGGCCCGTAAGCGTCCGGGTAGTGCGGCGGCGCAGGCGGCGCAGGCGGCGGCCGAGGACGGCGCCGACGAAAGCTGACCGGAAAACGCTACGCCGATCTCGGCGTACCGTGATAGATGCACGATTCGGCGGCTCGCTGCACAGGGACTGTGCTGGTTACAGGAGTGCGGGTGCAGCAGCGGAACATCACGTCTGAGGAGACAGTCCTGTGACCGGGATCAAGACGACCGGCGAGAAGAAGCTGATGCTCTTCTCCGGCCGCGCCCACCCCGAGCTGGCCGAGGAGGTCGCACATCAGCTGGGCGTCGGTCTCGTGCCGACCAAGGCGTTCGATTTCGCCAACGGTGAGATCTACGTCCGCTACCAGGAATCCGCGCGTGGCGCGGACTGCTTCCTGATCCAGAGCCACACGGCTCCGATCAACAAGTGGATCATGGAGCAGCTGATCATGATCGATGCTCTGAAGCGGGCCTCGGCCCGGAGCATCACCGTGATCATCCCGTCGTACGGCTACGCCCGGCAGGACAAGAAGCACCGCGGTCGTGAGCCGATCTCGGCCCGTCTGATCGCCGACCTCATGAAGACGGCCGGTGCCGACCGCATCCTCACGGTCGACCTGCACACCGACCAGATCCAGGGCTTCTTCGACGGCCCGGTCGACCACCTGTCCGCCCTGCCGGTCCTCGCCGACTACGTGGGCGCCAAGGTGGACCGGTCCAAGCTGACGGTGGTCTCCCCGGACGCCGGCCGTGTCCGGGTCGCCGACCGCTGGTGCGACCGGCTGGACGCGCCGCTGGCGATCGTGCACAAGCGCCGTGACAAGGACGTGGCCAATCAGGTCACCGTCCACGAGGTCGTCGGTGATGTGAAGGGCCGCATCTGTGTCCTGGTCGACGACATGATCGACACTGGTGGCACCATCTGCGCCGCCGCCGACGCGCTGTTCGCGCACGGCGCGGAGGACGTCATCGTGACGGCCACGCACGGTGTGCTGTCGGGCCCGGCGGCCGACCGTCTGAAGAACTCCAAGGTCAGCGAGTTCGTGTTCACGAACACCCTGCCCGACCCGGACAACCTGGAGCTCGACAAGATCACGGTGCTGTCGATCGCACCGACGATCGCCCGCGCGGTGCGCGAGGTCTTCGAGGACGGTTCGGTGACGAGCCTCTTCGAGGAGCAGTAGATCGCCCGTGCCCGGAGGGCACTGAAGATCACTTTTGAGGGCGGCCTCCCCGCCGGGTAGACTCACTGAGTTGCTCGGCGAGGGAGGCCGTACTCATGTGTACGGCGGTCCGTTATCGACGCGCTCTTCGTAGCAGGCCAGTCGTGGCCGGGTGACCTCCCCCGAGCTCTTGACTGTGCTCGAGCAGGGGGATCCCCATCTGTTCGTACTGCATACGAGGAGTGCACATGTCCGAGGTGAAGCTCACCGCGTCCGTCCGCACCGACTTCGGCAAGGGTGCCGCCCGCCGTACCCGCCGCGAGGGCCAGGTTCCGGGCGTTCTGTACGGCCACGGCTCCGCGCCGGTCCACCTGAGCCTGCCGGGTCACGCCCTGATGATGGCCCTGAAGACCCCGAACATCCTGCTCTCCCTGGACATCGAGGGCAAGAACGAGCTGGCCATCCCGAAGGCCGTCCAGAAGGACCCGCTGAAGGGCTTCCTGGAGCACGTCGACCTGCTGCTCGTGAAGCGCGGCGAGAAGGTCACCGTCGAGGTTCCGGTTCACACCGAGGGCGACCTGGCCGCCGGTGGCAACCTGCTCGAGCACGTGCTGAACGCCCTGCCGGTCGAGGCCGAGGCCACCCACATCCCCGAGGCCGTCACCGTCTCCGTCGAGGGCCTGGCCGCCGGCGCGTCCGTCCACGCCAAGGACATCACCCTGCCCAAGGGTGTCACCCTGGCCGTCGAGGAGGACGCTGTCGTCCTCCAGGTCCTGGCCGCCCAGGCCGAGGAGCCGGTCGAGGAGGCCGCCGAGGCCCAGGGCGCCGAGGCCTGAGCCTCACGTTCTGCCTGACGGGGTGGCGGGCCTTGGCCCGCCACCCCGTTCCCCTGTACACGCCGGTACGCGAGGAGACGCAGCGCATATGACGACGGACGCCAACGCCCCCTGGCTGATCGTGGGTCTGGGCAACCCGGGGCCCGATTACGCCGCGAACCGGCACAATGTCGGGTTCATGGTCGCCGACCTGCTCGCGGAGCGCATCGGCGGCAAGTTCAAGCGCGCACAGAAGGCGCAGGCGCAGGTGGTGGAGGGCCGTGTCGGTCCGCCCGGACCGGCGAGCCGGCGTGTCGTCCTGGTGAAGCCCATGTCGTACATGAACCTGTCGGGCGGGCCGGTGACCGCGCTGCGGGACTTCTACAAGGTGCCGGTCGCGAACATCGTCGCGATCCATGACGAGCTGGACATCGACTACGGCACGCTGCGTCTCAAGCTGGGCGGCGGCGACAACGGCCACAACGGCCTGAAGTCGATCACCAAGTCGCTGGGCTCCGACTACCACCGGGTCCGTTTCGGTATCGGCCGTCCTCCGGGCCGTATGCAGGTCGCGGACTTCGTGCTGAAGGACTTCTCGTCGAGCGAGCGCAAGGAGCTGGACCACTTCGTGGACCGCGCCGCGGATTCCGTGGAGTGTCTGGTGACGGAGGGTCTGGAGAGGGCGCAGAGCGCGTACAACTCCTGAGTGCGTCTGGGGCAGGATCTCCTCGGCCCATGAGGTTGCTGTCTCCCGTCCTGTGGGTGCTCATGGCCGCGCCGGCCGGTCTGCTCGTCGTGGGGGACGGCGCAGCGTGTGATTCCGGCCGAGGGCCGCGAGCGGCAATGCACCGGTTCGTGTACCCCGGACGGTCCTGGCGCCGGTCGTGACGGGTGCGACTGCCGCGTATCGCCTGGGCAACTGCCGTGGCAGGGGCGGTTCTTCCGGCCGGGTCGCTCGCGCCCCTGTGAATGTGCTTCCGGAACCGTCTGTACCAAGCATGGAACAGGGAATCCTCCCAGCTTGACGAATGATCAGGATCGGAAGGAAGCTGTAGCAACCCCCTGATCATTTGATCGATTTTCACTTTGAAGATGGAATGCCTATGCGCATGCGCACTTTTGTTTCCTTGAGTGCGGCGACGGCGGCTGCCTTCGCACTGCTGACGCCCGCTGCCTACGCGACTCCCCGGGGCGACAACGGCACCGTCAAGATCCACGACGCGAAGACCGGCGAGGAGCTCCGCAAGAACGAGCCTCACGTCTGCACCTTCTACCTCGACGCCTTCGGCTTCGACGGTGGCCAGCAGGTCGGCTGGAAGATCGTCGAGATGCCGCCCACAGGCACCAAGGGCACCGAGGCCAAGAACGGCTCGCTCAGCCTGGACGCCGAGGGTCACGGCCGCAGCGAGGACATGAACCTCCCCGACGGCCACTACAAGCTCATCTGGAACTTCGACGGTGAGCACGGAAAGGCCAAGCACAAGGTCTTCTGGACCGAGTGTGAGGACGAGAAGCCCGGCGAGAACCCGGGCGGGCAGCCGGGTGACAAGCCGAGCGAGAACCCCGGCGACAAGCCTGGCGACAAGCCCGGCGAGAACCCCGGTGACAAGCCCGGCGAGAACCCCGGCGACAAGCCTGGTGACAAGCCCAGCGAGCAGCCTGGTGACAAGCCGTCGCCCGAGCCGTCCCAGCCCGCCGCCAACGGCGGCAGCACGGGTGGCGACGACACGAAGCCGGACAACCAGCCGTCCCCGGCAGGCGAGAAGGGCACCGAGGGTGACCTCGCCGAGACGGGCTCCAGCACGCCCGTCGTCGCGCTGTCCGCGGCCGCCGCGGCCCTGCTCGGCCTGGGCGGTTTCCTGGTGATGCGCCGCCGTAAGGCTCAGCAGCACTGACGTTCTGACGCACGCACAGGGCCTGCTGCCGGACATCGTTCCGGCAGCAGGCCCTGTTGTGTTGCCTGGTGTGCACCAGTGCTCGCCGCAGGCGGGTGCCCTGCGCCGTGCGGCGCGGGGCACCCGCAGGGACCGGCGGACCTGCCTGCGTTCAGCCCGTGTTGCGCAGGCCCGCCGCGACGCCGTTGACGGTGAGCAGCAGGGCCCGGGACAGCAGCGGGTCGGGGGCTTCGCCCGCCGCCGCGGCCTTGCGCTGGCGGGCCAGCAGGGCGACCTGGAGGTAGGAGATCGGGTCGAGGTAGGCGTCGCGGATCGCGAAGGTCTGCTGGAGCACCGGGTTGGAGTCGAGCAGCCGTTCTCCGCCGGTGACACTCAGGACCTCACGCACCGTCAGTTCGTGTTCGGCCTCGATGTCGTCGAAGACGTGCTGGAGTTCGTCGGGTACGAGGGTGTCGACGTAGTGGCGGGCGATGCGCAGATCGGTCTTGGCGAGGGTCATCTCCACGTTGGAGAGGAAGTTGCGGAAGAAGTGCCACTGCTCGTACATCTCCTCGAGCACTCCGTCCAGCCCCGCGTCGCGCAGTGCCTTCAGGCCGGAGCCGACGCCGTACCAGCCGGGCACGATCTGCCGGGACTGGGTCCAGCCGAAGACCCAGGGGATGGCCCGCAGTCCGTCGAGGCCGGCGCCGGAGTCGGGGCGGCGGGAGGGCCGGGAGCCCAGGTGCAGTTCGGCGAGTTGGTCGACGGGGGTGGCGGCGAAGAAGTACGCGGGCAGGTCGGGGTCCTCGACCAGCTTGCGGTAGGCCGTGTGGGCCGCGTCGGAGACGGTGTCCATGGCGGCGTCCCAGCGGGCGAGGGCCTCGTCGGACTGGCGCGGGGCGGTGTGCAGGGCGGAGGCCTGCAAGGTCGCGGCGACCGTGAGTTCCAGGTTCTCCCTGGCCAGGGACGGGATCAGGTACTTGTCGGAGATGACCTCGCCCTGCTCGGTCACCTTGATCTCGCCCTCCAGGGTGCCCCAGGGCTGGGCGAGGATCGCGTCGTGCGTGGGGCCGCCGCCGCGGCCGACGGTGCCGCCGCGACCGTGGAAGAGCCGGAGCCGTACGCCGTAGCGGTGGGCGACGTCGCGCAGCCGGCGCTGGGCACGGTGGATCTCCCACTGGCTGGTGGTGATGCCGCCGAACTTGGAGGAGTCGGAGTAGCCGAGCATGACCTCCTGGACGTCCCCGCGCAGGGAGACGAGCCGGCGGTAGGAGGGGTCTGCGAGCATCTCGTCGAGGATGACATCGGCGGCGCGCAGCTCGTCGGTCGTCTCCAGCAGTGGAACGATGCCGATCTTGGCCCAGCCGGCGTGCAGGTCGATCAGTCCGGCCTCGCGGGCGAGTACGGCCGCCGCGAAGACGTCGTCGGCGCCCTGGCACATGGAGATGATGTAGGACTCGATGACTTCGGGTCCGAAGCGTTCGAAGGCTTCCTTGACGGTGTGGAACACGCCGAGCGTCTTGGCGCCGGCGGCGTCCAGCGGGGCCGGGGTGGGGGCGAGGGGCCGGCGTGAGCGCAGTTCCTTGGCGAGGAGCTTCTTGCGGTAGTCGCGCGGCATGTCGGCGTAGCGCCAGGACTCCTCGCCGAGCCGGTCGAAGAGCTGCCCGAGGGCATGGTGGTGGGCGTCGGCGTGTTCGCGTACGTCCATGGTGGCGAGCTGGAGCCCGAAGGCGGCGAGCGTGCGGATCGTACGGTCGAGGCGGCCGTCGGCGAAGAGACCGCCGCGGTGGGCGCGCAGCGAGGTCTGGACGAGTTCGAGGTCGTGGAGGAGTTCGCCGGTGCCGAGGTAGTCGCGGCCGGGCTCGTGCGAAGTGCCCTTGGCGAGGCGTTCGCGGGTGTTGAGGAGCTTCTGGCGGATGCAGGTGGCCTTGAGCCGGTAGGGCTCTTCGGCGTTGAGACGCTTGTAGCGGGGGCTGATCTCGGGCAGCTGTTCCAGGTCGGTCTGGAGCGAGGTGAGCAGCTCTTCGGTGGCTCCGGCGTAGCGGATGGAGTTGGAGAGCAGCCCGCGCAGGGAGTCGATCTTCTCCAGGGCGTCGGTGATGCCGTGTTCGTGCTGGAGGATCAGTACTTCGCGGGTGACCTCGGGGGTCACGTTGGGGTTGCCGTCGCGGTCGCCGCCGATCCAGGTGCCGAAGGTGAGGGGGCGAGTGCCGGCGGGGAGCTTGACGCCGACGCGTTCCAGTTCGGCGCTGAGGTCCTCCAGGACGTCGCCGACGGCGTTGGCATGGAGCTCGTCGAGGTAGTAGATGGCGTTGCGGGCCTCGTCGGCGGGTTCGGGGCGGACGACCCGGAGTTCGTCGGTCTGCCAGACGAGGTCGATGTTCTCGGCGAGCCGGAGGTCGTGGCGGCGCCGGTCCGCCTCGATGACGGGGGTCTCCAGGAGCGCCGCGATGCGGCGCAGCTTGTTGAGTACGGAACGCCGGGCTGCCTCGGTCGGGTGGGCCGTGAAAACGGGCCGGACGTTGAGGTTCTGGACCGTCTGGCGCAGATGGTCGGGGTCGGCGTCCTTGAGCTTGTCGGCGGTGCGGGCGAGGAGTCCGCCCTGGGCGGCGCGGTGGGCGCGCAGCTCGCGGCCGCGGTGGACCTGTTCGGTGACGTTGGCCAGGTGGAAGTAGGTGGAGAAGGCGCGTACCAGTTTGGCGGCTGTCTCCACCTCGGTGCCGCCGAGCAGCTCTGCTGCAGCCTCACCGTCGGTACGGGTGAGTGCCCGCACCCGCTCGACGAGCTCGAGGAGCTCGGGCCCTTCCTGGCGGACGAGTGTCTCGCCCAGCAAATCGCCCAGTCGGCGGATGTCGGCACGCAGTTCCGCGCTGGAGTTGGTGGGGTTGTCGGCACTGCTCACAGGTGCGGCTCCTTGCGGTGTTGAGCACGTCTGGAGGGGTGGCGGACCGCGCTGTCCGACGCTTCCAGGATAGGTGCCGTTCCGTGCCGTCTTGCCGTGTCCCGGCCTGCCGCTGCCATACTTACGTCGCCGTAGGTTACGGAACCGTAGCCATAAGTTACGGAACCGTAGCCGTGCACTCGCCCTATTCCTCACCCCACAGGGGAATCCCATGACCTCACGCTCCGACGTGATCGAAGACGACCGGAAGCCGGCCGACTACGAGCTCCCCTCCGCCACACTGGGCGGGGACAACAAGCGGTCGATCGAGCAGATCACGCTGCTGCTGTTCATCACGGTGCCGTTCCTCGCGCTGCTCGCGGCCGTGCCGCTGGCCTGGGGCTGGGGGGCGAGCTGGCTGGACCTGGGCCTGATGGTGGCCATGTACTTCATCAGCTGCCACGGCATCACGATCGGCTTCCACCGCTATTTCACGCATGGTTCCTTCAAGGCGAAGCGCCCGCTGCGGATCTCCCTCGCGATCATGGGGTCCCTTGCCGTCGAGGGTCCCCTGGTGCGCTGGGTGGCGGATCATCGCAAGCACCACAAGTTCTCCGACGCGGAGGGGGACCCGCACTCGCCGTGGCGGTTCGGTGAGACGGTTCCGGCCCTGATGAAGGGCCTGTGGTGGGCCCATATCGGCTGGATGTTCGACGAGGAGCAGACTCCTCAGCACAAGTACGCCCCGGATCTGATCAAGGACCCGGCGATCCGCCGGATCTCCCGCCAGTTCATGCTCTGGACGGTCGTCTCGCTGGCGATCCCGCCGCTGGTCGGCGGTCTGGTCACGATGTCCTGGTGGGGCGCCTTCACCGCCTTCTTCTGGGGCTCCCTGGTCCGCGTGGCCCTTCTCCACCACGTCACCTGGTCCATCAACTCCATCTGCCACGCCGTGGGCAAGCGCCCCTTCAAGTCCCGGGACCGTTCCGGCAACGTCTGGTGGCTGGCCGTCCTGTCCTGCGGCGAGTCCTGGCACAACCTGCACCACGCCGACCCGACGTCCGCCCGGCACGGCGTGATGCGCGGCCAGGTCGATTCCAGCGCGCGGCTGATCCGCTGGTTCGAGCAGCTCGGCTGGGCGTACGACGTGCGCTGGCCGACTGCGGCCCGTATCGATGCCCGGCGCAAGGGCCAGCCCGTGAACGCGGCATGATTGAGAACGTGGCGATCGACGGCAGTAGCAGCAACGGCAACAGGACCCGGCGCACCCGGCGCACCCGCATGACCGGCAAGGAGCGCCGGGAGCAGCTGCTCGATGTCGGCCGTACCCTCTTCGCCGAGAAGGGCTTCGAGGGCACGTCGGTGGAGGAGATCGCCGCGAAGGCGGGCGTCTCCAAGCCGGTGGTGTACGAGCACTTCGGCGGCAAGGAGGGCCTGTACGCCGTCGTGGTCGACCGGGAGATGCGCTCCCTGCTGGACATGGTCACCGGCGCTCTGACGGCCGGGCATCCGCGGGAGCTGCTCGAGCAGGCCGCGTTCGCCCTGCTCGACTACATCGAGCGGTACACGGACGGCTTCCGCATCCTGGTCCGTGACTCGCCGGTGGCCCAGTCCACCGGCACGTTCGCCTCGCTGATCAGCGATATCGCCACACAGGTGGAGGACATCCTGGGCCTGGAGTTCAAGGCCCGCGGCTTCGACCCCAAGCTGGCCCCGCTCTATGCCCAGGCCCTGGTCGGCATGGTCGCGCTGACCGGCCAGTGGTGGCTGGACGTCCGCAAGCCCCAGAAGGCGGAGGTCGCGGCCCATCTGGTCAACCTGGCCTGGCACGGCCTGGACGGCCTGGAGCCGAAGCCCCGGCTGGTCGGCCACCGCAAGGACTGACCTCCGGGGGGTGCCGCGCTGCTGTGCGACGGCCGGTCGTACGCCGCGGCTGCCAAGCCACAGGCGGCACCCGGCTGACGGCCGCGCGCCCGCGAGGGGCTCGCCGATCCCGAGTTCCACGCGCTGGCCCAGCACCACAGCAGCTGAAAGCCCGCCCTGGAGGCGGTCGGGCCCGCCTGTCTGCCGGCGACCGCACACGTTGCCCGGGACCTTCGCCCGCCTGTGATGCTGCTCCGCGCAGACGCCGAGGCAGTTACCTTCCTGACCTCGCCACGTCGCTTTGGGTGACCGCCTGGGCACTGCGGGCCGGCCTGCCCCTTCACCGGACTCCGCCGCTCAGCGGAACTCGTGGACCACTTGAATCCTGCCGACGATGTGGGTGTTGAACTCGTCGAGCTCTTCAGCCGGTACCCACAGCTCAAGGATCGTCTGCCCGCCTGCCTGCTGGACGGGATACCGGCTCAAGAACTCCGACTCGACCTCGAAACGGGTGACCAGGGGCATTGCGTGATTGGGATTGGTCCGATTCGCCGGTCTCATGAGCGACGTGGCGTCATGTCCGTTGTGCGGCAAGGGGCCCGGGAGAGCGGAGCAGGCACGGTGCTGGTGATCATGTGGTTGTCGAGACCCATGAGAACCGAGCGAGACCGTGCCTGCCCGAACATCATCGCCCATCCCTTCCGCACTGGAGCAACTGGGCTCCCCGACTGATCCCCTCACCTCAAGCGATGTCGCTGACCTGCGGCGTTTCCTGATCCTGGTCGCCGATCCCCGCGATGCACGAGGACTGCGGTATCCGGCCCTCGCGTTGCTGTGCGCGGCCGTCTCGGCGGTGCTGACAGGGGCTCGCTCGCTCATCGCTATCAGCGAGTGGATCACGGATGCCCCGCAGCATGTGCTGGGCGTCCTCGGCTTCGCTGCCGATCCACTTACTGGTCTGCGGCCGGTGCCGCACGCCGCAACCGTGCGCCGCCTGCTGCAGCGTGTGGACGGTGACGCGCTGGACGCGGCGATCAGCGCGTATCTGCAGGCCAGAACGCCGCCCCCGGTGGAGCCGGAGGCGGAGCAAGGGCCGGTGCGACGGGTGATCGCGGTCGACGGCAAGGTGGTCCGCGGATCGCGAACCGCAACGGCCGCGGCGATCCAGCTGCTGGCGGCGATGGACCACCACGGCGTGGTCCTGGCCCAGCGGCAGGTCGCTTCCAAGAGCAACGAGATCCCCTCCTTCGCGCCGTTGCTGGACGGTCTCGGGCTGGAGAACACGGTGGTGACCGCCGACGCCCTGCACACCCAGCACGACCACGGGGCCTATCTGACCAGTCGCGGCGCGCACTACGTGGCCGTCGTGAAGAAGAACCATCCGGGCCTGTACGCCCAGGTCAGGAAGCTGCCCTGGCGTGACATCCCACTCGGGCACCGCACTCGCGACCACGCCCACCACCGCGACGAGATCCGCCGGCTCAAGGTCGCCGGGTTCAGCCACCTCGACTACCCCGGCGCCCGCCAGGCAATCCAAGTCGTACGGTGGCGGCGCGACTTGAGCACCGGGAAGCTGACCATCGAGCGCGTCTACCTGATCACCAGCCTGAGCGTTTTCGACGCCACCTGCACCGAGTTCGCCACCTGGATCAGAGGCCACTGGGGTATCGAGAACCTCCTGCACCACGTGCGGGACCGCACGTTCCGCGAGGACGACTCCAAGGTCCGCACCGGCACCCTGCCCCGCGCCATGGCCTCCTTGCGCAACCTCGCCATCAGCGTCTTCCGCCAGGACGGCCAGACCAACATCGCCGCCGCCCTCCGCCACACCGGCCGCGACTACCACCGGCCCCTACGAGCCCTCGGTCTCGCGTGACGAACCCAGACAGATCTCGATCATGCAATGACCCTGAACGGGTGACGAAGCCGGCGCCATCGTGCTTCACGTTCCAGTCTCTTGCGATCTTCACCGCGTAGTCCTCGTTGAGGACCGGATAGAAGATCGGCTGCTCCGGCAGTCGAGGCGGCCAGGCGCGCCAGTCCAGTTCGCGGACCAGGTCCAGCTCCTTGGGGCCGATGGGGCGCCACAGGGTCGTCGTTACTTGCTGGCCGGTCATGGGAACCACTCTCTGAACTTGGCAAACCACCGATGCGGCTGGCCGGGAGACCTGACGGTACCGACAGTGCAGGCGCAGCGACCACGAAGTTTCCGTACCTCATCCACGGACCTGACCAGCAGTTACGGGACATCCCTTAGCCGAACAGCTCTCCGCCGCGTTCATTGACCAGCTACAGGCTGCGAGAACCGACGGCGCAAACTTCGTCCAGGAACGACGTGAACACACATATGGGCAGGACTATCACGGGCCCCTGCGGGTTCATGGAGTCGCGCACGGCAACCATGTCCTCCACACGCGCGACCTCGACGCACTCGTTGCCTTCGCCGCCGCTGTAACTGCTCTTGCGCCAGGCAGTGGCGGCTGGCATCTCCACCCGAGTGGATACGCGATCAGTCATGGGACAGCTCCTGTCGTGCCTTGGCCAGCAGCCTCAGTGACGCTGACGTATCAGCGGCCTGCGAACGAAGGTAGTCGAAGGTCAACTTATAAGCGCCGACGTCGTCACCGTCATCGAGATACAGGCCGCGCCGCCGCATCTCGATGTAGACCACGGCCATGGAGTTGAGGGGGTTCCGTTCGTCGTCCCTGCCGAGGATCACGAAGTGTCCGGCCCCTGCGGCATGCGCGCCGGCGCTGAACGGCAGGATCTGGATGTCGACGGTCGGGCTCTGCGTCACGTCGTGCAGGTGCCGCAATTGCTCCTCCATCACCGCCGGACTACCGACCGTCCGTCGCAACACCGCCTCATCGAGAACCGCCCACAGGTGCAACGGCGGCTCCCTCTTGAAGATGCCCTGTCGCTGCATGCGAGCGTCCACCATCCGTTCGATCACGTCGCCAGGGCTCCGGACTTCACGCGCCTGATGAATCGCCAGCGCGTACTCCCGGGTCTGCAGCAAGCCAGGGATCACCGTGTTCGCGTAGACGTGCTCGTACTCGGCCTCCTGCTCGAAGGAGACCAAAGGATCCATCCACTCCGGCACCGCACTGTTGCCGACCCACCAGCCGTCGGCCTGTGATCTGGCCACCTGGACGAGAGCGTCCCGCTCCTCCGCGGACGCGTCGCAGGCGTCCGCGATGGCCTTCACCGTGGCCCAGCGGATACGCGCCCGGTCCTGCCACATCTCGTACCGGCTCACGGTCGCCTTGCTGACCCCAGCCCGTTGGGCGACTTGCACCTGCGTGAGACCGCAGCGTTCCCGCAGCGCCACGAGCCCTCGTGCGATCTGCATACGGCCGGCCGGTCCTGTCAGCGTGGCCGTCATCTCCGCTACCTCCCGGCGCCAACACCATCAACGCGGCGAGCGTACGCGCCACTTGCCGCGGCCGGGGTCCGCGAGTTCGGTCGGCCACTCACATGAGTGAAGTCCAACCGCCTCGCATCTATTCATTGGAATCCAATGGAATGCTTCCAATGATCTCGCCGCCTCGGTTGCACAAGGAACAGCCATGGCAATGCACATCCCCGCCGACCTCCGTATCGGCACCCACGACCCCCTCCGCCTCCCGCCTGAGTCGTGGCGTCGGCTGTACGGGCTGGCCTGCGCCCGGTGTGGCGGCACCGAGTCGCTCCGGCCCGGCGGGCACGCGTACACCCGCAGCGCCGACGGCGCGCGGCTCGGCTGGGCCGTGAACGTCTGCGCGGCGTGTTCCACGCAAGCGGATGACCGGACAACGAATGGGAGTTGAGGACATGACCAGCCTCATCAGCCACGCTCTGCACCACCTCCGCACCTTCATCGCCCCGCGCGGCAGGCACCGGGCCAGGCCGTACGACAGTCACCAACGGCGGCAGCGGCGCCGACGGCGTCGGGCGCTCTGGCTGGCGACGTACGGCATCGACACCGGGCCACGCCGCATCCACGGTGTGGAGGTGGCCTGATGGACCCCGTACAGCGCGCCCGGCTCCTCCCCTGGACCGGGCCGGAAGGCAGGCCCTGTTATCTCCTGACCGACGGCACTGGACAACTCTCCCGGGTCGCCGACCGCATCGAGGCCGTGCAGCTCGGGATGGGCGGTGATCTGCTCGCGCACGCGCTGGCGCTGCTCGCCGAAGGCGAGCTGGCCGTCGAGGAACTGCGCGTCCTGGCCGGCCACCTGACCGAGGCCCTGCGCGATGTGCTCCGTATCGCCGAAAGCCGGGGTGCACGCCTACGATGACGCGGGCGCGGCGCGCCGTTAGCGTGACAGCATGACAGCTGCATTGCTTGAGGACGCGGTCGCGCTCGCCAAGGAAGCCGCACCCAGGGCCATACTCGGCCTGACCGGCCCTCCCGCCGCCGGCAAGTCCACGCTCGCCACGCACCTGGTCGATGAGGTCAACCGCCGTCTCGGGCCCGACACGGCGGCGTACCTGCCCATGGACGGGTTCCATCTCTCCAACCTTCAACTGCAGCGGATGGGGAGGCAAAACCGCAAAGGCGCGCCCGACACCTTCGACGTGCACGGGTACGTGGCACTTCTGCACCGGGTGACTGGTGTGGTCGAGCACGACATCTACGTGCCCAGCTACGACCGCACCCTTCACGAGCCCATCGCCGCGAGGCTGGTGGTCGCTCCCGAGACCAAGCTCGTCATCACCGAGGGCAACTACCTGGCCAGCGATGAGTCGGTGTGGCGGGAAGTCCGCAAGTTCCTTCGTGCACTCTGGTACATCGAGACCGCCGATGAAGTACGGGAGAGCCGTTTGGCCGAGCGGCAGATCACCGGCGGGCGGAACCACGACGAGGCATGGGCGTGGGTCGAGAGCAATGACCGCCCGAATGGCGAGGTCGTGAAGAAGACCCGCGACAACTGCACCCGCGTGGTCGTTCCGGGGACCATCACCCCGGCGCCTTGACCATCCAGGTCCTGGTTCCGAAGGACGCGCAGGCCAGGGTGGCCACCTCGGCCGCACGGGCGAGGACCTCGGGGAACGGCAGGCCCAGATAGTAGGTGAGGGCGCCGTGCAGGATGTCACCCGCGCCCAGCGTGTCCGCCACCTCGACCTGCGGCACGGCGACCGACCCCGTTCCTTCGGGCCCGGTCCACAGGATCGGGGCATCGCCCCGGCTGACGGCTGCCCGGGGGACTCCGGAGGCCAGCAGGTAGCGGAGAACGTCTTCGTGGCTGCTCGCGCCTGGCGGGCGGAAATCGGCCGAGCAGACGGCGACATCGATGAGCGGTAGCAGCTTCTCCGTGCCCGGTTTCCAGCTGCCGCCGTCGAACACCGTGGGCACGCCAGCATTCCGGGCCGTTTCGGCCACATGGATCGCAAGGGCCATGTGGTGTCCGTCGAACTCGACGGAGTCGACGCCTTCAAGGAGTTCTTCCAGGTCTTGTGGCGGTTCGAGGTCGATTCCCGTTGCGTTGACGGATGCAACCGCGCGTTCCCCTGTCGAGTCCGTCACCAGGATGCTGGAGACCGTTGGCGGCTCGGCGGCGTCCGGGTTGAGGTCGATGATGTGGACGCCTAGAGCGCCCAGGTCAGCCGTGATGCCCGCGGCCAGAGGATGCCCGCCGATGCCGGTCAGCAGCGTGGCCCGCCCACCCAGATGGCTGAATGCCGCGGCGGCGTTCGCTGCCGGACCGCCTGCCGCAATGGTCTGCGCCAGTGCGGTCACCTTTTCGTTCGGGCCCGGCACGTGCTCCACGAGCTGAATGACATCCAGGGTGCACAGGCCGACGAAGAGCGACCTAGGCACCGGTACTCCTGGGCTCACCAATGACCACTTCCTCAAGTCGTGGCGTCCTGTCCGTGTACGAGCCCACGGAGAGTACGGCGACGAAGTCACGATCCGCCGGAACTTGCCTGGCCAGGGTGCGCCAGTGTCGTGCGAGGTACCAGCCTGCTCCGGTCGTGCCGACCGGACCGAGGCCTGCGACCAGCAACCATCGGCGGCTGGGGGCTTCTGCCGGATCCGGCGCGTGCCGGGCGATCAGCCCGTACTGCCGCCTCTCGGTCGAACGGAACTCATGTCCGTTCTTGAGCTTGACAAACTCGGATCCGCGGTCGTCCTCCACCACCTCGAACAGCGGGCTGGGTGCGTCGTGCAGATAGAGATGTGTGCAGTCGTTGCTGGTCAGGCCGAAACTGATGAAGCTGCGGTCGCAGTCGTCGAGGATCTTGCTGTCCACGACCATGACATTGGGGCAGTCCGCCGTGCTGTCGAAGATGCTCGAGACGTACAGCAGCGACTGAATGTCGTTGGATGCCACCAGGCTCGGCACGTCGATGCGATGCACCGTCAGTCCGGTGAACCGGGACTCGGGGCGCTGGAAGATCAGCTGCTGATTGTGCGAGGAGAGGGTGGCTCGAATGTCTTCGTGCAGAACGAAGTCCGGGTAGACGAGCGTTGTCTCGTGGTGGACGAGCTCCTCGCCGAAAAACCTGACCCGGTCCCTGTTGAGGGCGCGCTGCTGCGCGACGATCAGGAGATCGAGGATCGCGGCGAAGACGAACGACGTGGCAACGCCGATCAGCAAGTCCTGGAGCGGCGCTTGCGTCCGGGTCGACGCCACATAAAGGCATGCGGCGATCGCCAGCCCGACAGCGTCGAGTAAGAACCTCGGATTCCGTAACGGTCGCACCGCTTGCCCCCGTCCCCATCATGCCCACTTCAAGTGGCGGGGCCAGGTTACAAGGCGGCAACCTGCTCAGGCACGAGTAATCGCGTCGCCGATCGCGAAACCCTTGGCGGGGCCGGAGGGGATGACTGCGTCGGTGCCGTACGGCACCCGGTGCTCGTCCTCGTACGTCGCCTTCTTGGGGTTGGGAGCAGTCAGCACGAGGACGGCGCCCTCCGCGTCGAAGTCGTCGATGATCACGTATACCGGGATGCCCGCGCGGGCGTATTCGCGACGCTTGCGGACCCGGTCGCGCTCGATGTTCCCGGAGCCGGGCGAAACGACCTCGATGACCTTGGCAACGCCTACGGCTTCGACGCCGAGGTCCTCCTCATCGGGGATCTCGTCCAGGTCGAGCGGCGCGACAAAGAGGTCCGGAATCCAGGACTTGCGGCGGTGAATGACGTTGATGTCCTGGTAAGCCGCGTAGTCACTGTCGGCCAGATGGGCGTCCAGCGCCCGGCGGAGACGGTTGATGACCACGCCATGGCGGCGACGACCGGTCGGCGACACTTCGATGGCTCCCTCGATGATCTCGGCGCGGTAGCCCTCGGGGAGCTCCAGGGCCTTCCACGTCTGCCACAGGAACTCGTCAAGTTCGGAGACCGGCTTGTCATCCGTCACCGGGATCACCTCATGCGCGAGAGCGGTCATCGAGAAGCACCTCCTCCGTCAGTGTGGGCGCGGGCACCAGGGCGGCACAAGCGACACCAGGACGCTACGCAGTCGTGGCGCCCCGGTGTGCGCATATGCCAATCGACCACGCGAAGGAGTGAGTCAGCTCGTCGGTTCCAGGAACTCCAGGCGGTTGCCCACCGGGTCCTCGGAGTAGAAGCGGCGGTGGCCCGGGAGGTTGTGGTCCCGGACCACCGTGGCGCCCTTGGACTCCGGGCGGGCCGCGTATGCCTCGATGTCCGTGACCCGCAGGCCCGGGTGGGCCTTCTTCGCGGGGCGGAAGTCGTCCTCGATGCCCAGGTGGAGCTGGACCGTACCGGCCGCGAACCAGCAGCCGCCGCGGGCGGCCAGGACCGGGGGCTTGGGGATCTCGGTCATGCCGAGGACGTCCACGTAGTACGCGCGGAGGGCGTCCTCGGAGCCCTCTGGGGCGGCGAGTTGGACGTGGTCGACGGCGGCGAGCATCAGAACGCGGCCTTCCTGGCGACGACGAAGACCCGGCGGAACGGGAAGACCGTGCCGTGGGGGGCCGGGGGGTATGCCTTGCGGAGCAGGTCGCGGTACTGGCCGAGGAATTCCTCGGTGGCTTCCGGGTCGTCGGCGAGGGCGGTGAGGACGGGGCGCAGGGCGGTTCCCTTGGTCCAGTCGAGGACCGGGTCCTCGCCGGGCAGCAACTGGAGGTAGGTGGTCTCCCAGACGTCGGATTCGCATCCGAGGTCGGCGAGGCGGTCGAGATAGTCGGCGGGTTCGAGGATGTGGACGAAGCGGCGGCCGTGGCCGGCCAGCCGGTCGCGCCACCGCGGGGTGGCGCAGAGTTCGCCGAGCAGGGCGTGGCTGGGGGAGGTGAAGTTCCCGGGGACCTGGAAGGCGAGGATGCCGCCCGGGGTGAGGCCGTCGAGCCAGGCGGCGAAGGACTCGGGGTGGCCGGGCACCCACTGCAGGGCGGCGTTGGAGACGATCAGGTCGTAGGGCTCGTCGGGGGTCCAGTGGGCGATGTCCGCGTACCGGAAGTCGAGCCGTCCGCCGCCGGGGGTGGGGCCGGCGTGGTGGCGCTCGGCCTGCTCCAGCATGTCGCGCGATATGTCGAAGCCGGTGATGCGGGCATCCGGCCAGCGGTCGGCGAGCAGGGCGGTGACATGGCCGGGGCCGCAGCCGAGGTCGGCCACGCGGGCGGGGCGGTCGCGGCTGGGCAGGGCGGGAATCCGCTGAAGAAGGTCCAGGAACGGGCGGGTGCGGAGTTCCGAGTGGCGCAGGTACTGCTGTGGATCCCAGGTAGGTGCGGAATGCATGTTCGAGCCCCCTTGCCGGCCGTGTGTACCCAAGCGGAACGGCGTTCCGGCCCGGACATGCCCAATCGTCCACAGAATATATCTTGACGTCAAGAGACTTCATGTCGACAGACCCTCTACACTGATCGTCATGGAGGACGAGGTCGACCGACTGGTAGCGGCATGGCGCCGGGAGCGCCCCGACCTCGACGTGGAACCGCTCGAGGTACTCAGCCGCGTCAGCAGACTGGCACGCCATCTCGACCGGGCCCGCAGGCTCGCGTTCTCCGAGCACAGTCTCGAACCCTGGGAGTTCGACGTGCTCACCTCGCTGCGCCGCGCGGGCGCGCCCTACCAGCTCTCTCCCGGCCAGTTGCTGACCCAGACGCTGGTCACCTCGGGCACGATGACCAACCGTATCGACCGGCTCGCCAAGAAGGGCCTGGTCGAGCGGCTGCCCGACCCCAGCGACCGGCGCGGGGTACTGGTCCGCCTCACCCCCGAGGGCCGCGACCGCGCCGACCAGGCGCTCTCCGGGCTGCTCGACCAGGAGCGGGCGATCCTCGCGGAACTGTCCCGGGCCCAGCGCGGTGAACTCGCCGGGCTGCTACGCCGGCTGACCGCCCCGTTCGACAACATCCCCGGCTAGGTCGACCGGGCCGACTCCGGCCCTGCGGGCCAGCGCCACCGCGGCCAGCGTGGAGTGCACGTCGAGCTTGCCGAGGACGTTCTGCATATGCGTACGGACCGTGTGCGGGGAGAGGAACAGCCGCTCGGCGACCGCCTTGCGGCCCAGTCCGGCCACCATGCAGCGCAGCACCTCGCGCTCGCGCGGGGTCAGCGACTCCACCAGTCGCTCGCTCTCGGTGCGGTGCCTGCGGGCCGCGGTCAGCTCGCGCAGTACGCCGGTGAGCAGGGCCGGCGGCAGATGCGTCTCGTCGCGGAGCACACCCCGGATGACCGCGAGCAGCCGCTGCAGGGAGCAGTCCTTGGCGACCCAGCCGGACGCCCCGGCCTGGAGCGCGAGGGCGGCCCGGCGCGGGTCGTCCTTCTCGGCGAGTACGACCGTACGGACCGTGGGCTGGGCGGAACGCACCCCTGCCACCAGGGAGATTCCGTCCACCGTGGGGGTCCCCCCTGCGTAGGGGGGTCCCCCCGCTCGAGCGAAGCCGAGAGTGGGGGAGAAGTCGAGAGCCTGGGAGACGTCCTCGCTGCCGTCGGCGGGAACCGGAACGGCGGCCGGCGCCGGGGTGGCACGCGCCGCGGCCACGGCCGTCGCGCCGAGGTCGGCGTCCACCAGCATCACGTCGAATCTGCGCCCCTCGGCGGCTCCGCGCTCCAGGCAGCGCAGCGCGGCCGGCCCGCTGCCCGCCGCGGCCACGTCGACGTCGGGCTCGGCCGCCAGAGCCGCGGCGAGCGACTCGGCGAAGATGCGATGATCGTCCACCACCAGAACCCGGATACGAACCACAGACACCCCCATGCGTCCGGAGCCGACGGCGCGGGTACGGCGCCCGGGATCGGGGTCACCGCAGAAGCACGGCCGCCGCCGTGCCGTTACTGCTACCCCCACCCCGAGCGTCGTACCCGACTGACTCGACCCCTGATCGGCACCGGCCCCCACCGGTGCTGTGCATCAGAGTAGGGCCGGACGCCGGGAGTGGAAGGCAATTTGCAGAACTGGGAGGCCGGGATGTGCACGGTGATCCTGGTGTGCCGGATCGCGACGGAAGTGGTCGACGGATCGGCGTATCGTTCCGTCGCTCAAACGCCCGACAGTGGCGGGCGGTTGTACGCACCCGGCTTCGCGCCGGGGCGCACGCCGTGCGCGCACCCGTCCCGCATCGCGGCGAGCAGCCCGGCACGCGCCGTGGCCCGTACGCGCCCGGGCTGGTGGGCACGGTCGGGGCGGACACGGTGACGGGAACGGCGGCACCAGGAGAAGGCGACGAAGCGCAGGACCGCGTCGTACGAGGAGTCCAGTGCGCGGCGGAGTCCTGTGCGCGCCACTCCGTCGGGCGCGCGGGTCCGGGGCGCACCACGTGGGGCGTCAGCTGCCCGATGCGCGGTCCAGCAGGCCCGTGCGGGCCGCCAGGGCCGCCGCCTCCAGGCGGGAGCCCACGCCCAGCTTCATCAGAACCCTCTGCACATGTGTACGGGCCGTGCTCGGGGCTATCCCCATCCCGGCCGCGATGAGACGAGTGTCCTCCCCGTCCGCGACCCGGACCAGTACCTCGACCTCGCGCGGGGTGAGCATGTGGAGCAGCCGCTGGCCCTCGTCGTCCGGCTCGACCGCCGGGTTCAGCAGTTCCGCGAACGCGCCGTGGAGCAACTGCGGCGCCACCGCCGCCTCGCCCGCGCGGGCCTTGATCATGGCGCGTTCGACGCCCTCGATGCGCTCGTCGTGGCGTACGTACCCGGACGCCCCGGCGGCGAAGGCCGCCGCTATCCCGCGCGGGCTGGGAACGGGGCCGAGGACGACCACCGCCACCTGGGGGCGCTCCCGCTTGATGCGGACGACCGGGTCGAAGGTGCCGGGCTCGGCCGGCGCCGCGGTCCCCAGCAGGCACACCTCAGGAGCCCTGCTGACCACCAGCTCCGCCGCCCCGGCCACCGGGGCCGCCGCGGCGAGTACCCGGTGCCCACGCAGTTTCAGTGCCGAGGCGAGCGCCTCGGCGAGCAATCGGTGGTCGTCGACCACCATGAGCCGCACGCCCATCGAGCAACCCCCATCCCCCAGGAGCTGGCCCCCCGGCCCTCCTGACCCGGCAAGCTACACGCTTGTTCGACGTTACGCGCCCTTTACCGGGCAGAAGCCCCCCAGAATGTCGAATTCTCCGCCATTCAGGTCCAGTTGGGGACCCGCGAGCGAAAACGGGGAGGCGCCGCCCGGTCCGGGCGGCGCCTCCCCGTGCCACGGGCGGAACCGGTCAGCCGGTGCCGAAGGCGACTGTCAGGTACTTGCCGTCGATGTCCGATCCGGTCGGTTCGCTGAGGAGGACCTGCGAGAAGTACAGGCGTCCGCCGCCGAAGCGGATCTCGGAGAACCTCGGCAGGAAGCGGCTCTCGGCACTCCGCGTGGCCTCGTCGGCCGGGTTCTCCATCAGCAGCGTCTCCTTGAGGGTGGTGCCGTCGATGGACACGACCTGGCCGCCCTTGTCGTACGGGGGCTTCTTGTACGCGATGACGTTGGGGCCGTCCATGCGGAGCGGGGTGACGATGTAGTCGTTTCCGGCGTCCGCCTTGCCGGGGACCGGCTTGCCGGTGGCCAGGTCGAAGGCGACGATCTCGTTCGTCTGGCTGTAGCTGTCGCCGGTGCCGTCGTGCTCCTCGGTCATGACGTAGAGCCGGTTGTTGCCCACGACCGCGCCGGAGCAGCTCTCGACCTCCAGTTGGCACTCTGCCCCGTACTTTTCGGCGTCGGCAGGGATCCTGGCGAGCAGCTTGCCGGTCTTGCCGTCGACCGAGAAGAAGTCCGAAATCTCGCTGCCGTCGCCCGCGGTCTCGCCGACGTCGGCGGCGACGACGAGCGGCTCGGTGGAGACGACGTGCGCGTACTTGACGCCGGCCGGCAGCTTGTACGTGGACAGGACCGCGCCCTTGGCCTTCGTGTCGAGCACCTGGACGGTGAGCTGCTCCTGGCCGAAGTCGCCGCACTTGCGCACCGCGACCAGCGCCTCACCGCCGGCGTAGCCCCTGTCCTGGCACTGGTCCGTGGACGCCTGCGGCTGCCACAGCGCGGCACCTGTGTTGACGTCCCATGCGGCACCGCCGTACAGGCCGCCGGCCGCGACCACGCCTGCGGCGACCGTGACCTCCTTGAAGTCGGCCTTGGTGTCGCCGTCGTTCACCGACTTCTGCCACAGCAGCTTGCCGGTGGTGAGGTCGAGCGCGGCGACCTCGGTGCAGCCCGGATACTTGTCGGCCTTGGTGGGCACCCTGGGCTGGAACACGATCGCCGTTCTGTCGTCGCTCGTGACATGGCGGGACGCGGCACACACCGGGCCCGGCAGCGGCGTCTTCCAGGCCTGGGTGCCCTTCACCGCGTCGTATCCGACGACCTCGTTGACACCGTTCTTCACATAGAGCGTGTCGGTCAGCCAGGAGCCCTCGATCGTGGTGGTGCCGGTGACCTTCGGGAGGGGCAGCTGGAAGAGCACCTTGGAGTTCACATCCGCCGGTGCCTTCTCCTTGGCGGGGCCGGGGCCGGCGGGGCCGTCGCCGCCCTTGTCGTCGCCGCCCTTTCCGGTCTCCGTCGAACCCGTCCTGGCCTGGTTTCCGGTGTCGTCCTTGCCGCTGGAGTACCAGACGCCCGTGCCGACGATCAGGGCAATGGCGACGACCGCCGCGATGATGATCGTCATCTGGGCCTTGGACTTCTTGCCGCCGCCGGGGCCGGCCGGCTGGGGCGGGATGTGCTGCGGCTGCATGGGCTGGGTCGGCGGCTGCTGCCCGTAGGGGCCGCCCTGCGGGGAGCCGTAAGCGGGCTGGTTCGGGTACCCGTACCCGGGCTGCCCGCCCGGCGGCGTCTGCGGATATCCGTACCCGGGCGCGGGGGCCTGCGGCTGCCCGTACCCCGGTGTGACCGGCGCCTGCGGACCTCCGAAGGCCGGCACGGCAGGCTGTGCCCGGCCCGGAGCGGGGGCCTGAGGGGGGCCAAAGGCCGACGGCGCCTGCGGCGGCTGCTGCCCGGGAGCGGCGTCAGCGGGCGCCGGCGTCTGCGGCGCGCCGAAGCCGCCGGGTGGGGGGTCCTGCGGCACGCCGAAACCTCCCGGTGGGGGGTCCTGCGGCACGCCGAAACCTCCCGGCGGGGGCTGCGCGGGCGGCTGGTTCGGCGGCGACGGCGGCTGAGTCATCGTGTTTCTACCTCGGAAGACGGTGAGTTGGGGGCGGCACTTACTTGCCGAAGGCCATCAGGGCCTTCTCCTCGGTGTCCTTCTTGCCGAGGATCATGGAGTTGAGGATGAAGAAGCGGCCGTCCACGTAGTCGATCCGCTTCGAGTGGAAGGTCTTCTCGATCCCGGCCGTCGACGCGGGGTTCTGGAGAACCGTCTTCGGGCTGCCGCCCGACGGGGCGATGCTCGTGACCGCTCCGCCCTTGCCGGCCGCCGGCTCCGTGTAGGCCAGGAGGTTCGCGCCCTCCATCTTCAGCGGCAGCATCGTGCGGCCCTCGTCGGCGGGGGAACGCCACTTCTCCTTGCCCGTGTCGAGGTCGAAGGCGACGATCTCGTTGGTGCGGGGCGAGGACCCCTTGGGCTTGGTCGGCAGATAAAGGGTGTTGCCGTCGGCAACCGCGCCGGTGCAGCCCTGAAGGCTGCGGTCGCTGAGCGCCCAGCCGCACTGGGGCTCGAAGCTGTCCTTGGTGGCGAGCTGGGAGCGGACCACGCCGGTGGAGGTGAGCGTGGAGATGTTCCACGCCTTCTTCTCCTCGTTGGTGAGGTACAGCACCACCGGGCTGACCGAGTAGACCCGTTCGACCTTCCAGCCCTTGGGGACCTCGAACGTCCACTTGGCCTTGCCCGTCGCCGGGTCGACCTCCTGCACCTGCTCGTATGCGTTGGGCTCGCCGTCGACGGTGCAGCCCGCCACGCCGACGAGCTTCTCGCCGCCCGCGAAGGCGTCGAACTTGCAGGCGCCCGGCATCTCGCCGAACAGCTTCCTGCCGTCGGTGACGGAGAAGGCGCTGGAGGTGCCCAAGCGGGAGGCGGTGACGGTGTCCCCCGCGATCGTCAGGTCCAACGAGGTCATGATGTCGAAGGTGTTCTCCTCCGGGATCTCCTTCTTCCAGCCGGCCTTCCCGGTGGTGAGGTCGATCTGCTGGAGCAGGCTGCACTCGCTGCTGCGGGTGTTGCCGTCCTTCACACCGATGACGATCTTTCCGTCGGCGGTGGGCTGCAGGGGCGCGGCGCAGACCGGCGTCGCCAGCGGCACGCTCCACTTCTGTTTGCCGTCTGCCGCGGAATAGCCGGTGACCTCGCGGAACATGGCCTTCACGACGGTGTCGCCGGAGAACCACGGGCCGTAGGTCTCGCCACCGCTCTCCGGCAGCGCGGTGTGGTTCATGTGCAGGTAGAGCACCTTCGCCTCGCCGGGCTTGCGGCCCGCGTTCAGGTCCTCGGCGGCCTTGCGGCCGTCACCGCTGCCGTCGCCCTGGTCGACCGAGGCGGAGCCGGTCGGTGTGGGCGCGTCGCTGCCGCCCGCGACGGGCTTCTTCGGGTCGTCGGCACCGCCGCTCGTGGCGAGCCAGACTCCGCAGCCGACGACGAGCAGGCCGGCCACGGCGGCCCCGATGATCGCGCCGGTCCTCCGTTTGAACGGCCCGTTCCCGCCGGCGGCCGTCGCGGGCGCGCCGGGGAACTGCTGCGGGGGGTACTGGCCGTACGGGCCGGACGGCTGCGCGTAGGGCCCGCCCTGCGGGTACCCGTGACCGGGCTGCCCACCCGGAGGGGTCTGCGCATATCCGTACCCGGGTACAGGCGCCTGTGGCTGCCCGTACCCCGGCGTGACCGGCGCCTGGCCGGGAGCGGCGTCGCCGGGCGGCTGCGGCGCGCCGAAGCCGCCCGGCGGGGGATTCTGCGGGGCGCCGAAGCCCGGGGCCTCGCCCGAGGGGTCCTGTGGAGCCCCGAAGCCTCCCTGCGGCGGGTACGGGCTGGGCGGCTGGGTCATCGGCGGCGTCCCCCTTCGGCAGGGTCCGCTGCCCGGCCGGCCTCCCCCGCGTTCCCGGCGGCCGACTTGCCTCCGTACGGAGGGGATTCGGAAATGGACCCCGCGGTTTCACATCGGTAAAGCGGGATTTCTTTCTATCACCGGGCCCCGTGACCGGACGGGCCGGTCCACCCCCTGTGCCCAAGGGAGAACCGGCCCGTGATGCGCTTGTTATGTCCCGGCACGCGCTCTTTACGCGTCCTCCGCAAGCTCCAGCCAGCGCATCTCCAGCTCCTCGCGCTCGCCCGCCAGCACCCGCAGCTCCGCGTCGAGTCCGGCCACCTTCTCGAAGTCCGTGGCGTTCTCCGCGATTTGGGCGTGCAGCTTGGATTCCTTGTCGGAGATCTTGTCCAGTTGCCGCTCGATCTTCTGGAGTTCCTTCTTCGCGGCGCGCACGCTTTGAGAAGACGCGGTGTCCGCGGGCTTGTCCTTCGCGGCCGCGGGCGCCGGTGCCGGGGCCGCGGCCTCGACCATCATCTGACGCCGTTCCAGGTACTCGTCGATGCCGCGCGGCAGCATCCGCAGCGCGCCGTCGCCGAGCAGCGCGAACACCCGGTCCGTGGTCCGCTCGACGAAGAAGCGGTCGTGGGAGATGACGACCATCGAGCCGGGCCAGCCGTCGAGGAGGTCCTCCAACTGGGTCAGCGTCTCGATGTCGAGGTCGTTGGTGGGCTCGTCGAGGAAGAGGACGTTCGGCTCGTCCATCAGCAGCCGCAGCAGCTGGAGCCGGCGCCGCTCACCACCCGACAGGTCACCGACCGGCGTCCACTGCTTCTCCTTGGCGAAGCCGAACTGCTCGCACAGCTGACCGGCCGTCATCTCCCGGCCCTTGCCGAGGTCGACCCGGTCACGGACCTGCTGGACGGCCTCCAGCACCCGTGTGGTGGGGTCGAGTTCGGCGACCTCCTGGGAGAGGTAGGCGAGCTTGACGGTCCTGCCGACGACGACCCGGCCCGCGGCGGGCTGCTTCTCCCCCTCCGTACGGGCCGCCTCGGCCAGCGCGCGCAGCAGCGAGGTCTTGCCGGCGCCGTTCACACCGACCAGGCCGATCCGGTCGCCGGGGCCGAGCTGCCAGGTCACGTGCTTCAGCAGCACCTTGGGGCCGGCCTGGACGGTGATGTTCTCCAGGTCGAAGACGGTCTTGCCGAGCCGGGCATTGGCGAACTTCATCAGCTCGGAGGTGTCGCGGGGCGGCGGCACGTCCGCGATGAGCGCGTTGGCCGCTTCGATGCGGAAGCGCGGCTTGGAGGTACGGGCCGGGGCGCCGCGGCGCAGCCAGGCCAGCTCCTTGCGGACCAGGTTCTGCCGCTTGGCCTCCTCCGTCGCGGCGATGCGCTCGCGCTCGGCGCGGGCGAAGACGTAGTCGGAGTAGCCGCCCTCGTACTCGTACACCGAGCCGCGCTGGACGTCCCACATGCGCGTACACACCTGGTCGAGGAACCAGCGGTCGTGCGTGACGCACACCAGCGCCGAGCGGCGCTCCCGGAGGTGCTTGGCCAGCCAGGCGATGCCCTCCACGTCGAGGTGGTTGGTCGGCTCGTCGAGGACGATCAGATCCGGCTCGCCGATGAGCAGCTTGGCGAGCGCGATCCGGCGGCGCTCGCCACCGGAGAGCGGGCCGATGACCGTGTCCAGGCCCTGCGGGAAGCCGGAGAGGTCGAGCCCGTCGAAGAGTCCGGTGAGCACATCGCGGATCCTGGCGTTGCCGGCCCACTCGTGATCGGCGAGGTCGCCGATCACCTCGTGCCGGATGGTGGCGGCGGGGTCGAGCGAGTCGTGCTGGGTGAGCACACCGAGCCGCAGCCCGCCGCTGTGCGTGACCCGGCCGCTGTCGGCCTCCTCCAGCTTGGCGAGCATCCGGATGAGGGTGGTCTTGCCGTCGCCGTTGCGGCCGACGACACCGATCCGGTCCCCCTCGGACACGCCGAGAGACACGCCGTCGAGCAGGGCACGCGTGCCGTACACCTTGCTGACGTCCTCGACATTGACCAGATTGACGGCCATCAACGCTCCTGGGAAGGGGATCGATCAGTCTCCCAGCGTAGTCGCCACGAACGACACCACCCGTGCCAGGCCGAGCGTCGCCCGTCGCACTCTTCGCGTACCCCCGCTCCGTCGTGGGCGAGGCGATCCGGTCGTCGTCCGCCCCGTCGGCTTCGGCGCGGAGACTCCGGCCTCCATGCCGGGGAGGTTCACGGCCGTCAACGATCAGGGTCGGGCCTGAGTACGTGTCGCGCCGGCCGGACTCAGAGCTCCTTCAGTGCGTCCGGCCTGATGTCGATGTCGTACGGGACCGTGGTCTTGAGCCGGTCGTGATACGTACCGGTGAGCGCGTAGCGTGATGCCACCCCGGTGGCCGCATCCGCAGCCCTCCGCGCCTCGTCATCCCACCACCGTCGCCCCTGCCGCCGGGGACGCGGCGACACGGGCGGCGCGGCAGGTGCCCGAGGCCAGCAGGGCCTCGGCGACGGCCCGGGCCGAGTCCGCGTCCTTGGCCAGGAAGGCCGTGGTGGGGCCCGAGCCGGAGACCAGGGCGGCGAGGGCGCCCGCCGCGGTGCCGGCGGACAGGGTGTCCGCCAGGGACGGGCGCAACGACAGGGCCGCGGGCTGGAGGTCGTTCGCCAGGGCGTCGGCGAGGGCGGCCGTGTCACCGGTGCGCAGGGCGTCCAGCAGGACCGGGGACGCCTCCGGCAGGGGGACGTCCGTGCCCTCGGTGAGGCGGTCGAACTCGCGGAAGACGACCGGCGTGGAGAGCCCGCCGTCCGCCACCGCGAACACCCAGTGGAAGGTGCCGCCGACCTCGAGGGGAGTCAGGAGCTCCCCCCGGCCGGTACCGAGGGCGGCGCCGCCGACCAGGCTGAAGGGGACGTCGCTGCCGAGTTCGGCGCAGATGGCGAGGAGTTCCTCGCGGGACGCCCCGGTGCCCCACAGCGCGTCGCACGCCAGCAGCGCGCCCGCGCCGTCGGCGCTGCCGCCCGCCATGCCGCCGGCGACCGGGATGTCCTTGGCGATGTGGATGTGGACGTCCGGCTCGATGCCGTGACGGCCGGCGAGCGCGATGGCCGCGCGCGCGGCGAGGTTCGTACGGTCCAGGGGGACCTGGTCCGCGTCGGGCCCGGAGCAGGTGATCCGCAGCTCGTCGGCCGGGGTGACGGTCACCTCGTCGTACAGGCCGACGGCGAGGAAGACATTGGCGAGGTCGTGGAACCCGTCGGGCCGGGCCGCGCCGACTGCGAGCTGGACGTTGACCTTGGCGGGGACTCGTACGGTGACGGAGCCGGACACGTGCGGGACCTCTCGGGAACGGGGCGGAAACGGACGGGTGCAACACCGCGACCGGGCCGGGCTGACTCACTGACAGGAGACATCGAAGCGGTCGGACGGACCGCACGGGCCCTCGGGGGACCGACTGCCGTGGCGGGGCGGAACGGGCCGCACGCATACCGCGCCCCGGCCCGACCGGCCCGGGGCGCGGAGGGTCAGAACGCGGATGCCGGTGCCGGCCGGTGTTCGGCGATCGCCGAGAAATCCTCGACCGTCAGGGACTCGCCCCGCGCCTGCGGGGAGACACCGGCCGCGACCAGCGCGGCCTCGGCCCCGGCGGCGGAGCCGGCCCAGCCGGCGAGCGCGGCACGCAGGGTCTTGCGGCGCTGCGCGAAGGCCGCGTCGACGACGGCGAAGACCTCGGCCTTGGTGGCGGTGGTCTTCGGCGGCTCGCGGCGGACCAGGGAGACGAGGCCGGAGTCGACGTTCGGGGCGGGCCAGAACACATTGCGGCCGATGGCGCCGGCGCGCTTGACCTCGGCATACCAGTTGGCCTTCACGGAGGGCACGCCGTACACCTTGTTGCCGGGCCGGGCGGCGAGCCGGTCGGCGACCTCGGCCTGGACCATCACCAGGGTCCGCTCGATGGTCGGGAAACGGTCGAGCATGTGGAGCAGGACCGGGACGGCCACGTTGTACGGGAGGTTGGCGACCAGCGCGGTCGGGGCGGGGCCCGGCAGCTCCTCGACACGCATGGCGTCGGAGTGGACGAGGGCGAAGCGGTCCTTCTTCGACGGCATGCGCGCGGCGATCGTCGACGGCAGCGCCGCGGCCAGGACGTCGTCGATCTCGACGGCCGTGACCCGGTCGGCGGCCTCCAGCAGGGCCAGGGTCAGCGAGCCGAGCCCGGGGCCGACCTCGACGACCACGTCGTCGGGACGGACCTCGGCCGTGCGGACGATCCGGCGGACGGTGTTGGCGTCGATGACGAAGTTCTGGCCACGCTGCTTGGTGGGGCGTACGCCCAGTGCTGCGGCGAGTTCGCGGATGTCGGCGGGGCCCAGGAGGGCGTCGGGCTCTGTGGTGCTCACCCGTAAAGCCTACGGCCGCAGTGCGGCCACGGACTCGACCCCCGCTGTACGTAGAGCTTCTTCGCCCGGTACGTCTGTTCCGCGACCGAGGCGTCCTGCGGCCGTCCACGGCCGCCGAGGGCGTGCCAGGTCCGGACGTCGAACTGGTACAGGCCGCCGTACCTCCCGGACGGATCGGCGGCGTGTGCCCGCCCGCCGGACTCGCACTGCGCGAGCGCGGTCCAGTTCAGGCCGTCCGCGCCGGAGACCGAGGGCGGCAGCGGTTTGGTGCCGATCTTCACCAGCTGGTGAACGGGCTCCAGGAGGACCTCCTCGCCGGTCCTGCGCGATTTCTGCCGGACACCGTTGACGGTCCGCAGGACGTATGTGACGCGGCGGCTGCCGCGCCGCCCGGCTCGTACGACGACCTCGGTGCCGGCGAAGAGGTCCGGGTCATGGGTCTTCTCGACGTCGAAGGGGATGGGTTCCTCGCGGACCTCCTCGCTGTCCCTGATCCGCATGACGGTGACGGTCTGGCCGTCGCGCGGGAAGCTGCCGGGCGGTACGGAGGTGGTGTCCAGTCCGCGCAGGGTGATCCCGGCCTGCTGGAGGGTCTCCCCCACGGTCGCGGCGTTCGTACGGACGGTGCGTTCGCGGCCGTCCACCATGAAGGTCACGGTGCGTTCGGTGCGTACGTCGAGGGCGAGGCCGGAGCGGGAGATCCGGGAGGAGCGCGAGACGGAGAGATACGTGCCCTCCCCGCGCACCCCGAGCCGGCGCAGCGCGCCCTCCACCGTGCCGGCGGTGGTCCACAGCCGGCGGCGCTGCCCGTCGATGGTGATGGTGACGGGGCGTCCGTAGCGGACGACGACCTCGTCGCCGCCGGTCAGGGGGGTGGCGGGGGCGGGGGCGACGAGGTCGTGGGCGCCGATGTCGATGCCCTCGTCGTCGAGGAACTCGGCGACATCGCCGGCGAAGGTGTGCACGGTGTGGGACTCGCCGCCGTCGACGGTGAGGCGGACGGCCTTGTCGTTGGCGACGAACGCCGAGGTGCCGCCGGCCAGAAAGGCGACGACCAGGGCCTGCGGCACGAGCCGCCGCAGATGCTCGGGCCGCTGGGCGGCCCGGTGCCGCCGAGCGGCCCTGCGCGTCTCCCGCCCATCGGTCCCCTCGTTCCGGGGGCCCGGTGCGGCGGGCGGGTCCGCGGCTGCCCGTCGGCCCGTGTGTGTCGGGGCCGTGTGCGGGTTCACGCTCGCCGGTGGAGGGGCGGGCGCTGCCGGCCTCGGTGCGGGGCGGGCACCCCGGGGGGCACGGTGACTGCGGCTGCTGCTCTGCGAAATGCTCACGAACGCTCCGTCCGGTCCGGTTCGGGCCGGGACACTAGCGGAGCGTTCGTCACTCTCCAAAGCGGCACGACAACGCTCTGTCATGAGCGAACAGAGCGAGTCGTTGTCGGTCAGTAACCGAAAGCGTGCGCCGTATTGGCCGAGATCGTCGCGGCCAGGGTGTCCGCCTCGACACCTCGCACCGCGGCCATGGCCCGTACCGTGACCGGGACGAGATACGGCGCATTGGGCCGCCCGCGATACGGGGCCGGGGTCAGGAAGGGCGCGTCGGTCTCGACGAGGACCAGCTCCGCGGGCGCGACGGCCAGCGCGTCGCGCAGGTGCTGGGCGTTCTTGAAGGTGACGTTGCCGGCGAAGGACATGAAGTATCCGGCCTCGGCGCAGGTCTTCGCCATCGCGGCGTCGCCGGAGTAGCAGTGGAAGACGGTGCGTTCGGGGGCGCCTTCCTCGGCCAGGATGCGCAGGACGTCCGCGTGCGCGTCGCGGTCGTGGATGACGAGCGCCTTGCCGTGCCGCTTGGCGATCTCGATATGGGCGCGGAAGGAACGTTCCTGGGCGGCCATGCCCTCGGGACCCGTACGGAAGTGGTCGAGCCCCGTCTCGCCGACGGCCCGTACGTGCGGAAGGGCGGCGAGCCGGTCGATCTCGGCGAGCGCCTCGTCGAGCGCGGCGTCCCCGCCGGGCATCCGGGCGCCCTGCCGCGACCAGCCATCGGGGTCGCCGAGAACGATCCGCGGTGCCTCGTTGGGGTGCAGGGCGACCGCGGCGTGCACGTTCTCGTGCATGGCGGCCGTCTCCGCCGCCCAGCGCGAGCCCTTGATGTCGCAGCCCACCTGGACCACGGTGGTGACGCCGACCGAGGCGGCCTTGGCGAGGGCCTCCTCGACGGTGTCGTGCTGCATGTCCAGGTGGGTGTGCGAATCGGCGACCGGCACTCCGAGCGGTACGGGCAGCGGCGGCGGGGCGTCCTTCGAGCTCATGAGGACGATCCTATGAGAGCCCGGTGACGCCGGGCCCTGACCTCAGGTGCGGTGCTTGCGGCCGCGCAGTACGTCGCCGAGGCGGCGACGCCGTTCGGGCCGGTCCCCGCCCTCGGTCTTCGCCTCCGGGACCGATGCGGGGACGGGCCCCGCGGCGGCACCCGTGGGGGGCGCCAGATGCTGACGGCGGAGCGACTCCACGAGGGAGGACACCTGACCGGCCCGCATGATGCGGATCTTGTGCCCGCCGCAGTTGAGGCAACTGAGCCGGTTCAGTGGGGACGGCACCTGCTGACCCTGCACGCGGTACACGAAGAAGGGCTGACCGCGGCCGTCTATGTGGTGCTCGATGTCGTAGGTCTGCTCCCAGGCGTGGCCGCACGTCACACATGCGAACGCGTAGGACTCCTGCACGGTCTCGGGCGGGGCGACCCGGACGGGCCGTGCTCCGCTCGGGGTGCCCGGTATTTCACTCATGCCAGCTCCTCCTGTCCACCACCCCTGCCACGCAGGCGGTGTGTATCCAGTGGACGCCTGTTCCGGCGGGAGCGCATCAGGCCTTCCGGCTAATTGGTGAGGATTTGGCCGCCACGTTCCGGAAGGCCTGAATGCACGGTCTGAGCTTTGCTTTTCACGATAGACCTTTACGCACTCATGGGCCCGTTCCAGCCGCTTTCTTTGCCGCCACCACCGCATCGAAGACCTCCCGTTTGGGTAGGCCTGCCTCGGCCGCAACCGCCGCGATGGCCTCCTTGCGCCGCTCCCCCGCCTCCTCGCGCACCCGGACCCTGCGCACCAGCTCCTCCGCGTCCAGTTCGCCGGGCCCGGGCGCGGGAGCGCCCTCGACGACGACGGTGATCTCGCCCCGTACGCCTTCCTTCGCCCATTCCGCGAGCTCGCCGAGCGGGCCGCGCTTCACTTCCTCGTAGGTCTTGGTCAGCTCCCGGCAGACGGCGGCCCGGCGCACGGAACCGAACACCTCGGCCATGGCCGCGAGGGTGTCGTCGAGACGGTGCGGGGCCTCGAAGTAGACGAGGGTGCGGCGCTCGCCGGCGACCTCCCGCAGCCTGCTCAGCCGCTCGCCCGCCTTGCGCGGCAGGAACCCCTCGAAGCAGAAGCGGTCCACCGGGAGCCCGGACAGCGCGAGCGCGGTGAGCACGGCGGACGGGCCGGGCACGGCCGTGACCCTGATGTCCTTCTCGACGGCGGCGGCGACCAGCCGGTAGCCGGGGTCGGAGACGGACGGCATGCCGGCGTCGGTGACCAGCAGCACACGCGCGCCGCCCTCCAGGGCCTCGACGAGTTCGGGGGTACGGGCCGCCTCGTTGCCCTCGAAGTACGACACCACACGCCCCCGGGTGTGCACGCCAAGCGCCTGGGTGAGCCGGCGCAGGCGCCGGGTGTCCTCGGCGGCCACCACGTCGGCGTTCTCCAGTTCTGTGGCGAGCCGGGGCGGCGCGTCCGCGATGTCGCCGATGGGGGTGCCTGCGAGTACGAGCGTTCCTGTCACCCCGCCATCCTCGCAGCAGCGTGGCAGCACTCGCACGGACACGTTCCCTACGATGGCGCGGTGACCAGTACAGCGTCTGAAACCCAGCAGGGACGAGCCGCGGGGGAACAGCCGCCCTCCTGGCAGCAGCGGCTGCGCCGGTTCGGCTACGCGCCCGGTACGCGCGCCGGCCTGCGCGAGCGGCTGGTACCGCCGTTCAACCGGCCCGGCGACCGGCTGTGGATGGTGCTGGGTGTGCCCCCGTTGATGGCGGAGCGCCTGGTGCGCTGGTCCGCGTGGGGCGGTCCGCTGCTGGTGGCACTGATCGCCGGGGTGCTGCGGTTCTGGCATCTGGGCAGCCCGGACGCGGTGATATTCGACGAGACGTACTACGCCAAGGACGCCTGGGCGCTGATCAACCAGGGCTACGAGGGCGACTGGCCGAAGAACATCGACAAGTCGATCCTCAGTGATCCGTCGGCCGTTCCCATCCCCACCGACCCCGGCTATGTGGTGCATCCACCGGTCGGCAAGTGGGTCATCGGGCTCGGCGAGAAGCTGTTCGGCTTCACCCCCTTCGGCTGGCGCTTCATGGTGGCCGTGCTCGGCACCCTGTCGGTGCTGATGCTGTGCCGGATCGGGCGGCGGATGTTCCGCTCGACGTTCCTGGGATGCCTGGCGGGTGCGCTGCTCGCCGTCGACGGGCTGCACTTCGTGATGAGCCGCACGGCGCTGCTGGACCAGGTGCTGTCCTTCTTCGTGGTGGCCGCCTTCGGCTGTCTGCTGATCGACCGGGACCGGGCCCGGGCCCGGCTGGCCGCCGCGCTTCCGGTGTCCGACGAGGGTGCGCTGCTGCCCGACGCCACGGTCGCGGAAACGCTGCGCCTGGGCCTGCGGCCATGGCGGCTGGCGGCGGGCGTCAGTCTGGGCCTGGCCTGCGCGACCAAGTGGAACGGCCTGTACATCCTGGCCGCCTTCGGCCTGCTGACGGTCGCCTGGGATGTGGGCGCCCGCCGCACGGCGGGCGCGGAGCGCCCGTACCGGGCGGTGTTCCGGCGGGATGTGCTGCCCGCGTTCGTCTCCACGGTGCCGGTGGCCCTGGCCACCTACCTGGTGTCGTGGTCGGGCTGGTTCTTCACGAAGGGCGGGTACTTCCGGGACTGGGCGGACAACCGCGCGGGCCTGTCGCCCGACCATGTGAAACTGCCCCTGTTCGGGGAAGTGGGGCTGCCCCAGTTCGACATGTCCTGGGTGCCCGCGGCGCTGCGCAGCTTCTGGCACTACGAGTCCGAGGTCTACAGCTTCCATGTGGGCCTCACCGACAATCACGCGTACGAATCCAACCCGTGGAGCTGGATCGTGCTCGGCCGCCCGGTGTCGTACTTCTACGAGTCCCCGAAGCCGGGCACGCACGGCTGCCCGCAGGGCGGCGGCGACTGCGCCCGCGAGGTCCTGGCCATCGGCACCCCGCTGCTGTGGTGGGCCGCCTGCTTCGCGCTCTGCTACGTGCTGTGGCGCTGGCTGTTCCGGCGTGACTGGCGGGCCGGGGCGATCGCCTGCGGCGTCGCGGCGGGCTGGGCCCCCTGGTTCCTCTACCAGGAGCGGACGATCTTCCTCTTCTACGCCGTCGTGTTCGTACCGTTCCTGTGCCTGGCGGTGGCGATGATGATCGGCGCGATCCTGGGGCCGCCCGGGGCAAGCGAGCGACGGCGGGCGGCCGGAGCGGTCGGCGCGGGCGTGCTGGTGCTGCTGATCATCTGGAATTTCATCTACTTCTGGCCGATCTACACAGGCCAGACGATTCCCATGGACGCCTGGCGGAACCGGATGTGGCTGGACACCTGGATCTAGCAAGTGAAACGCAGAAGAGGGCGCGACCGTCGGTCGCGCCCTCTTGGTCGTTGTCGGTGGTTCCCGGTGACCATTGGCGGCCCTTGGACGGCCCAGAGACGGCCCGGCGTCCGCCGCCCCGATTCCCCCCGTTGAACACCTCGGGCTGAACATCTGGATCTGACGACTGCGGCACAGCGCGCAGGGCGTCGGCCCGGGACCGGCTCCCACCGTGGGCTTGCCATGGTCGGGTTGCCACCCGAGACGGTTCTTGCGAGCCTGAAAACACCGTGGTCCACAGCGCCGGCCCGTCAGCCTGGACGCCTGCGAATCCTGAGGCCGAATACGTCCGACGGGCACTCGGAGGAGTACGCAGAATCATTCAGGACCAACGCCCGGAAAGGCAGTCAGCCTCAGCCGCCGTCGAGGGGCCGAGCGATTGCGAGGGGTGAAGATGAGACTGAAGAAGAGACTGCGATACGCCGTCGCGGCTGCGGTTCTGGCAACCCCGATGCTGGTCATGGGGACGGCACAGCCCGCTTCCGCGGCCACCTTTCACACGGTCACTCTCACCGGCGACATGCACGTATACAACTCGGCCGGGATTTTCAAATACGAGTCCACCGGCGATTTCCACTTCGAACGACATGTCACCCTGACCCACGACCACCCGGACGGCACGCTGAGCTATTGGGCATGCGAAGGCGGCGAGACCCGGGGCGTCCTGACCGTCGACCTGCATCTCAACCCCTGGGAAACGGTGACGATGGCGCCCAGGCTGCAGTTGTTCGAGGGGTCGAGCTGCAGCAGCGGTGACCTCGACGGTGAGCAGTACGGCCTGGAGCGCGGCTTCCTTCCCGGCGAGACACGGACGTGGTACCTGAAGGCCGTGAACGGCGAGATCCTGTCCGGCGACATGGCCAGCGTGAATTTCAAGCTGACGCATTCCACCAGCTCACTCGCGGAAGAGTACCCCCTTCCCAAACCTAGCCTCATAGAAAAATACCCGCCGCCCAGCCCGAATCTCATAGAGAAATACCCCCCGTCCGCTCAGGGATAGCCGTCGGCGGTCGCCACCGGAGCACCCCGCGGAATGGTGCGGGCTGTACGCACGGACGCCCAGCGATGGCTGGATGCGCGGGTTCGAGCGCACCGCGTGTCACACCCGTCCCGTAGAGTTACAGCCCTCGTGGGGAGGGGCTGTCATGCGCAGTGGAGCGAAGGTCGCGATTGTCGGTGGGGTGTTCGCGGTGGTGGCCGGGGGGATCGGCTACGGCGCGTACAACGTGGTCGACGCGGTGACCGGTACGGGTACGCGGGCGGGCAGCTCGACGGTGAAGACCGGGCCGCCGAGCGCCGACGAGGTGCGTGAGACCGTCAAGGGCTTCCTCGACGCCTGGGCGGCGGGCGATGAGCGCGCCGCAGCCGAGCTCACCGACAACGCCGCCGAGGCGCAGCCCGCGATCGCCGGCTACCGCGAGGACGCGCACATCACGAAGGCGACGTTCACGACGGGCACGGCCGTGGGCGCGAAGGTGCCGTTCAGGGTCACCGCCCAGGTCACGTACGAAGGGCGGAGCAAGCCCTGGGAGTACGAGTCGGAGCTCACCGTCGTACGCGGCGCGACGACCGGCAAGGCCCTGGTGGACTGGCAGCCGACGGTCGTCCACCCGGACCTGAGGAAGGGCGAACGGCTGATGACGGGCCCGGCCTCGGCGCCGCCCGTCAAGGCCCTGGACCGCGACGGCGTGGAGCTCACCAGGGAGAAGTACCCCTCGCTCGGGCCGGTGCTGGACGGGCTCCGCGAGAAGTACGGGCAGAGTGCGGGCGGAGAGTCCGGTGTCGAGCTGGTCATCGACGGTGGGGACGGCGGGGCCCCCGACCGGTCGCTGCTCACCCTCACCGAGGGCAAACCGGGCGAGCTGCGCACCACGCTCGACGCGAAGGTCCAGGCTGCCGCCGAACGGGCCGTGAAGCGGTACGACCAGGCGTCGGTCGTCGCGATCCAGCCGAGTACGGGCAAGATACGGGCCGTCGCCAACAACCGTGACGACGGCTTCAATGCGGCCATGCAGGGCACGCTGGCTCCGGGGTCGACGATGAAGATCGTCACGGCCGCGATGCTCATGGAGAAGGGACTGGTGGCCGCGGACAAGCCGGCCGAGTGCCCGCCGGAGGCCATATGGGGCGGCCGGGCCTTCACCAACCTCAAGGGCTTCTCCCTCCCCGAAGGAACGACCTTCGCCCGCAGCTTCGCCAAGTCCTGCAACACGGCCTTCATCAAGCTCATCGACGACACCAAGGACGAGTCCGCGCTCTCGAAGGAGGCGACGGAGGTCTTCGGTATCGGCCTGGACTGGAAGACCGGAATCGCCTCCTTCGACGGCAGAGTGCCGGAGACGACGGGCGCCGACGCCGCTGCCGCGTACATCGGGCAGGGCCAGGTCCAGATGAACCCGCTCAACATCGCGTCCATCACCGCGACGGCGAAGTCGGGTGTCTTCAAGCAGCCGATCCTGGTCTCCGCGGAGCTCGACGACCGGCCCATCGCCCGAGCGGCGCGGCGGCTTCCGGACTCCGTGGCCCGGCAGCTGCGCGACATGATGCGGCTCACCGCGACCAGCGGCACCGGCGCCACCGCCATGGCCGGCCTCGGCGGCGACAAAGGCGCGAAGACCGGCTCCGCGGAGGTCGACGGAAAGGCCGCGTCCGACAGCTGGTTCACCGGATTCCGTGACGACCTGGCGGCGGCCGCAGTCGTCCAGTCCGGCGGCCACGGCGGCGACGCGGCGGGCCCGGTGGTGGCGACGGTACTGGGCGCGGGCTGACGTAGCCCGGCCTGCCGGACGTGGAACGGCGACACGGGTCGCGCACTCGCAACCGTGCCGCAGAGTGAAACGTGTTCGCCCGGCACGGACGCACACCGCTAGCGTGCGGACCATGAGTTCTCCCGATTCCTCCGCACACCCCCTCTTCGCCGAGGCCCTGCGCGAACTCGGCCTGGACGTCGAGGTGCGCCGCTTCCCCGACTCGACCCGCACCGCCGCCGAGGCCGCGGCCGCCATCGGCTGCGAACTGTCCCGGATCGCGAAGTCGCTGATCTTCTCGGCATGGGGGTCCCCCCTGCTCGAGCACAGCCGGGAGCAGGGGGGAGGCGTCCCGGTGCTGGTCCTGATGGACGGCGCGTCACGGGTCGATGTGGAGCTCGTACGCCGTGAGCTGGGCGCGGAGAAGGTGAAGCGCGCGGACGCGAACCTGGTCCGGGAGACCACCGGCTACGCCATCGGCGGCGTACCGCCCTTCGGACACCGTACGAAGACCCGGGTCCTGGCCGACCGCGGACTGCTCGACCACGACGTGGTGTGGGCCGCGGCCGGCACCCCGCACGCGGTGTTCCCGCTCGACCCGAAGACCCTGATCGCCCACGCCGGCGGCATTCTGGTGGATGTCCGCGAGCGCAACGCGTGACGCGTTTCGGCCCGCCGCGGATCGCGGCCGCGGGCCTGATGGTGGTGGGCATCGGTCTGATGACGCACGCGGCCTGACCGGCCATCGGCCCGCGCGCTCGCTGCGATGAGTTCCGGTCCTCATGACCGTCTACACCTTCGGCACCTCACGGACCGAGCGAAGGACGGACACCATGCGCAAGATCGTCAACGCCACGTACATGACCCTCGACGGCGACATCGCGAACATGCAGGACTGGCACTTCGACTACTTCGGCGAGGAAGCCGCGAAGGCCGCCGGTGCCCAGCTCTTCGGCAGCGACGCCCTCATCATGGGCCGCAGGACCTACGACGGCTTCTCCGAGGCGTGGTCGGCCCGCGCCGGGGCGGACGCGTTCGCCGACCGGATGAACGGGATCGAGAAGTACGTCGTGTCGTCCACGCTGCAGCACCCCACCTGGACGAACACCAGTGTGATCAGCGGCGATGTGGTGGCCCAGGTGCGAAAGCTGAAGGAACAGCCGGGCGGGGACATCCTCCAGTACGGCTTCGGCCCGGTGACCCGACTGCTCCTCGACAACGGCCTGCTCGACGAGCTCCGGATCTGGCTCCACCCGGTCCTCTCCGGCAAGGCCGAGCCGTCCGAGCTGCTCTACCGGGACGGCATCCGGACCGGGTTCACCCTCACCGGCACCGAGGTGCACAGCACCGGCCTGATCATCCTCAGCTACGCGCCGAAGGAGACGGCGTAGCACGCGGGCACGGATATCTGCTCGTGGAGGCCGCTCAGCCCGTCACCGCGGACCGGACCGCCCGTACGAGCGCCTGGGCGCGGGGGTCCGCGGTGACGCCCTTCTGCAGACCGTTGGTCACGTAGCCGAAGCCGATGCCCGACTCCGGGTCGGCGAAGCCGAGGGAGCCGCCGCGGCCCGGGTGGCCGAAGGAGCCGGGGGCGAGGAGCGGGCAGGACGGGCCGTGCAGCATGAAGCCGAGGCCGAAGCGGGTGTTGACGACCAGCACCTTGTCCGGGCCCGCGGATTCCTCGGTGCGGGCGAGGGTGAGCGTCGCGGGGGCGAAGAGGCGGTGACCGCCCTCGACGTCGCCGATCATCGCCGCGTAGGCGCGGGCCAGACCGCGGGCGGTGGAGATGCCGTTGGAGGCGGGGAGTTCGGCGGCGCGGTACGCGGGGCGGTTCTCGTCCGGGAGCGGGTCGATGGCGCCGAAGGCACGGCGGGTGAGGGAGGCCGGGTCCCGGTAGGCCTCGGAGACGGCCGGCTTGGGGCGGGTCTTGAGGGCGGGTCCGGCAGCCGGGGGGTCCACGGGGCCGACACGGTCCGCCCGGTGGGACTCGTCGTCGGGCAGGCCTATCCAGAAGTCGAGGCCCAGCGGTTCGGCCATCTGCTCGGCCACCCAGCGTCCCAGTGTGCGGCCGGTCACCCGCCCGACGAGCTCGCCGAGCAGCCAGCTGTACGTCTGCGCGTGGTAGCCGTGGGTGCTGCCGGGCTCCCAGGCGGGCGCCTGGGCGGCGACGGCCGCGGCGCCGAGTACGGGATCGGCGGCCTCGGCGGGGGTCAGCGGCCGGTCGAGTACGGGAACGCCCGCGCGGTGGGCCAGCAGATGGCGGACCAGCACCCGCTCCTTGCCGTTCGCCTTGAACTCGGGCCAGTAGGTGCCGACGGGAGCGTCGAGATCCACCTGGCCGCGCTGGTGCAGGAGAAGCAGGACGGAGGCCGCGATGCCCTTGGTGGCGGAGCGCACGATCTGGGCGGTGTCCATCACCCATGGCTCGGTGCCGTCGACGTCCCGGGTGCCGCCCCACAGGTCGACGACCTTGCGGCCGTCCTGATAGACGGCGACGGCGGCGCCTCGTTCGCCGAGCACGTCGAAGTTCCGCACGAAGGCGTCCTTGACGGGCTCGAAGCCCGCCGCCACCGTGCCCTGCACGTCCACCACTGAGCGCTCCCTTTCTGCCGCGCCCCTGTGGCGCACCCTTCCCATGGTGCAACGCGCTCGAGCACGCTCCTAACCTGGGTGCATGGCTGCAACGAAGAAAGAGCTGCACGATCTGGTGGAGCGGCTCCGGCCCGACAGGGTCGACGACGTGGCCGATGTACTGCGCCGCGCCGCCGCCCCGTCCGAGGAACCGCCCACGCACGTCCCCACGGACACACGGCTGAACGCGGACGCGGAACTGCTGGACGGCTTCGGCCGCTGACACCGGCCGCAGGTGACCGGCAAGCCGCAGTCCCACTCCGACGGACGGAGTCCGGCGCAGCCGGCCGAAGCCCGGGAGGCGCCCCGGCGCCGAGCGGCGCGAGGACGGCGTCAAGAGGAACAGACACACGGCTGAACGCGGACGCGGAACTGCTGGACGGCTTCTGCCGCTGACACCGGCCGCAGGTGACCGGCAAGCCGCAGTCCCACTCCGACGGACGGAGTCCGGCGCAGCCGGCCGAAGCCCGGGAGGCGCCCCGGCGCCGAGCGGCGCGAGGACGGCGTCAAGAGGAACAGACACACGGCTGAACGCGGACGCGGAACTGCTGGACGGCTTCTGCCGCTGACACCGGCCGCAGGTGACCGGCAAGCCGCAGTCCCACTCCGACGGACGGAGTCCGGCGCAGCCGGCCGAAGCCCGGGAGGCGCCCCGGCGCCGAGCGGCGCGAGGACGGCGTCAAGAGGAACAGACACACGGCTGAACGCGGACGCGGAACTGCTGGACGGCTTCTGCCGCTGACGACGAACAGCAACGACGACACCAACGGGATGAGGGGCGTCAGAAGGGCACGGACACCGCTCGCGGGTCGAAGCCGAAGGGCAGCTCCAGGCGGTGAGCCCGCATCACGGCCTCGTCGGCGAGGAGGTCCTGGGTGCGGCCGTCCGCGGCGATGACGCCCTCGCTGAGGATCACCGAACGGGGGCAGAGCTCCAGGGCGTACGGCAGGTCATGGGTGACCATGAGCACCGTGACGTCCAGCGAACGCAGGATGTCGGCCAGTTCGCGGCGCGACGCCGGGTCGAGGTTGGACGAGGGCTCGTCGAGGACGACGATCTCCGGTTCCATGGCCAGGACCGTCGCGACGGCGACCCGGCGGCGCTGGCCGAAGGAGAGGTGGTGCGGGGGGCGCTCCGCGAAGTCCGCCATACCGACCTTCTCCAGGGCGGTACGCACCCGTGCCTCCAGCTCCGCCCCGCGCAGCCCGGACGCGGCCGGTCCGAAGGCCACGTCCTCGCGGACGGTCGGCATGAAGAGCTGGTCGTCGGGGTCCTGGAAGACGATGCCGACCCGGCGGCGGATTTCGGCCAGGTTCTGCTTGTTCACGGGCAGGCCGGCCACGGCGACCGTTCCGGCACCGCCGGTGAGGATGCCGTTCAGGTGGAGGACCAGGGTCGTCTTGCCGGCGCCGTTGGGGCCGAGCAGGGCGACCCGTTCGCCGCGGGCGACGGTCAGGTCGACGCCGAAGAGGGCCTGGTGGCCGTCGGGGTAGGCGAAGGCGAGGCCGGAGACTTCCAGGGAAGCGGTCATAGGGTCCATCCCAGCAGACAGATGAGCAGGGCGGAGAGCGGGAGGGCCGCGGCGGACGACCAGTCGGCCCGGGTCGCCGTCACCTGGTCGATGACCGGCATCGTTCCCGTGTAGCCGCGGCTGACCATCGCCAGATGGACCCGTTCCCCGCGCTCGTACGAGCGGATGAAGAGCGCGCCCGCGGACTTGGCGAGGACACCCCAGTGGCGTACGCCACGTGCTTCGAAGCCGCGGGAGCGCCGGGCGATGGACATACGGCGCATCTCGTCCGTGATGACATCGCCGTAGCGGATCATGAAGGACGCGATCTGGACCAGCAGCGGGGGAAGCTTCAGCCGCTGGAGGCCGAGCAGCAGCGCACGCAGTTCGGTCGTGGACGCGAGGATCACCGACGCGGCGACTCCCAGCGTGCCCTTGGCCAGTACGTTCCAGGCGCCCCACAGACCGGGCACGCTGACCGAGAGGCCGAGCACCTCCACCTGCTCGCCGGGCACGACGAAGGGCATCAGCACCGCGAAGGCCACGAACGGGATCTCGATCAGCAGCCGTCTCAGCAGAAAGCCGGCCGGGATCCGGGCCACCGCCGCGACCCCCGCGAGCAGCGCGGCGTACACGCCGAACGCCCAGACCGCCTCGCGCGGGGTGGAGACGACGACCACGACGAAGCCGAAGACGGCGGCGAGCTTGCAGTGCGAGGGCAGCGCGTGCACCGGCGAGTGCCCGTGCCGGTAGAGCTTGTGGGCTCCCCCATGGCCTCCGGCATGGGAGGTACCCCCATCCCGCCCCATGTCAGGCGGCTTCCGTCACGGAGGCCGTACGGCGGCGGCGTACGGTCCAGAAGATTCCGCTGCCCACGACGACGGTGGCGCCCACGCCGATCACGCCCGCGAGGCCGCCCGAGAGCCGGGCGTTGTCGACGTTCTTGACGCCGTAGTCGGCGAGGGGGGAGTCCGCGGCGGCGTGCTCCTCGACCTTCTTGTCGATGCCCTTGTCGGCGGCGACCTTCTCCAGGCCGTCGGGGCTGGCGGAGGCGTAGAAGGAGACGAAACCGGCGAGGACGAGGGAGGTGACCAGTCCGACCGCCCAGACCTTGCGGGTGGAACGGGAGCGGGCGGCCGTGGGAGCCGGGGCGGCGGGGGCCGCGTCGACCAGTTCGCCGCCGACGCGCAGCTTGAGCGGTGCGGCGAGCCCGCGTGCCCCGAACACGAGGTCGGGCCGCACGGCGATGACAGCACCCACGGTGAGCGCGGTGATCGCGGCCTCACCGAGGCCGATGAGAGTGTGCACGCCGACCATGGCGGTGAACACCTTGCCCACGGGCACGTCGGTGGTGCCGCCGACCGCGTAGATCAGGGTGAACGCGATGGCCGCGGCGGGCACCGAGAGGAACGCCGCGACGAAGGAGGCGGCGGTGGTCGAGCGGCGGCCGCGCGGCAGGACCTTCACCAGGCCGCGGAAGACGGTGTGGGCGACGAGGACCGTCACCACACCCATGACGGTGATGTTGACGCCGAGCGCGGTGAGGCCGCCGTCGGCGAAGAGGACGCCCTGCATCAGCAGGACGACGGAGATGACGAGCACACCCGTGTAAGGGCCGACGAGTATCGCGGCGAGGGCACCGCCGAGCAGATGGCCGCTCGTGCCGGCGGCGACCGGGAAGTTCAGCATCTGCACGGCGAAGATGAAGGCGGCGACCAGCCCGGCGAGCGGGGCGGTCCGCTCTCCCCCATAGCCTTCGGCATGGGAGGTACCCCCAAGCTCCCGGCGCGCCCCGCGCAGGCTGACTGCGACGGCGCCGGCGGCGACGACTCCCGCGACGGCCGAGACCGGCGCGTTGATGAATCCGTCGGGGACATGCATGGCGGTACTCCGCTTCGTGCTGGTGATGAGCGCTCGAATGATACGTCCTTATTGCGAACGACTCGCAAGAGCGGCCGCATCGCGAGCATGCCCCGCCCCGCGCGCCGCTAAATATGGGACATTGGTCATCAATCGCCGCGAACGTGAGGAGTCGACCGATGGCCCCCGCAGTCGAGGAGCACCTCCAGGCACGCATCGTCACGGATGCCCCGCTGTTCCGCCCGGTCCCCGTCCGCCTCCGCTACGACGCGGCCGACGACCCGCGGACCGTACGGATCGCCCTCCCGGGCGGCAGCGAGTGGGCCTTCCCTCGCGAACTGCTGGAGGCCGGGCTGCGCGCCCCGGCCCGCCGGGACGACGTCGGTATCTGGCCCTGCGGCCGGGTGCAGACGGTGCTGGAGTTCCATTCGCCGCAGGGGGTGGCGGTGCTGCAGTTCGACAGCGCACCGCTGCTGCGGTTCCTCCGGAGGACGTACACCGCGAGCGCCGCGCCCGCGCGGCGGTGACGCCGAGCGGGCCCCCGCGCGGCAAGCGCGCGGGGGCCCGCTGTTGCCCTGCCGGGCTGGACGCCCACCTCCGAGTGAACCGGAGCATCCGTCCTCGAACGCCGGACGGGCCGGAGGGGGCCGCACACCGCCGGGTGAACCGGACTGGCGGTTGCCTCAACCGCCGGGCGAGACGTGGAACCCGCCGGCAGACGCGCGCCGGCTCGCGGTCCTCATCGGCGGCGGCACCGTTCACAGGATGTTCACGCAGGCCCTCGCCCTCGACGTCGACATTCGGCAGCAGCCGGTCCGCCCGGCGCGGCAGCCACCACGCGGACCTGCCGAGCAGCCCGAAAGACGAATGCCGGGCGGAACACGGCCACAGGAGTTGCCGCACCCCCGGGACACGGAAAGCATTGGAAGGTGAGCGACCACGCGTATCTCCGCTATCCGCATCTGCACAAGGACCTGCTGTGCTTCGCGGCCGAGGACGACCTGTGGGTCGCACCCCTCGTGCTCGCGGGCAGCCGCCCCGACCGGGCCTGGCGGGTCACCGTCGACCGGACCAGGGTCAGTCACCCCCGCTTCTCCCCCGACGGCAGCCGGATCGCCTTCACCACCTGGCGCAGCCTCGACCCGGAGATCCATCTGACACCCGTCGAGGGCGGCGGCCCGGCCCGGCGACTCAGCTACTGGGGCTCCACCGACACCCGGGTGTGCGGCTGGACACCCGACGGCCACATCCTGGCCGTGTCCTCGCACGGCCAGCCCTTCTCGCACTTCTCCTGGGCCTACAAGGTCCCCACCGACGGCAGCCCCGGCGGACGGCTTCCCTGGGGCCCGGTCGCCGACATCCAGGTCGCCGACATCGAGGGCGAGCACCGTACGCTCCTGCTCACCGGCAAACCGCCGCACGAGCCCGCCTCCTGGAAGCGCTACCGGGGCGGCGCCACGGGACGGATGTACCTGCACGGCCGGCGGCTGCTCCCCGACATCGGCGGCCATCTGGACTGCCCGATGTTCGTGGACGGCCGGATCGCCTTCCTCTCCGACCACGAGGGCATCGGCAATCTGTACTCCTGCCTGCCCGACGGCAGCGATCTCGTCCGTCACACCGACCACGACGAGTTCTACGCCCGGCACGCCTCCAGCGACGGCCACCGCGTGGTCTACCAGTGCGCCGGCGACCTGTGGGTCGTGGACGCCCTCACCCCCGACTCCGAGCCGCGCAAACTGGAAGTGCGCCTCGGCGGGCCGCGCGTCGGGCTACGGCACTACCAGGTCCCGGCCGCGACCAACCTCGAGGCCCTCTCCGTCGACACCACGGGCCGGGCCAGCGCGATCACCGTGCGCGGCAGCCTGTACTGGCTCACCCACCGCGACGGCCCGGCCCGTACGATCGCGGATGCCCCGGGCGTACGGGTACGGCTGCCCGAGATGCTCGGCACCGGCACTCAGGTCGCGTATGTCACGGACGCCGAGGGCGAGGAAGCGATCGAGATCGCGTACCTGCCGCGGGCCAGCGGCGGCCGCGCCCCGCGGCGGCTGGCCGCGGGCCGGCTGGGGCGGGTGCACGAGATGGTGTCCGACCCGGACGGGGAACGCCTGGCGATCGCCTCGCACGACGGACGGCTGCTGCTGCTCGATGTGTCCGAGGAGTCCGACGGCGAGGTCACCGAGCTGGTCCGGTCCGGCAACGGCCCGGTGAAGCACCTCGCCTTCTCCCCCGACGGGCACTGGCTGACCTGGTCGCATCCGTTCATCGGCCGCTCGCTGCGGAAGATCCGGATGGCCAGGATCTCCGACCGTACGATCGTCGACGTCACCAACGGCCGCTTCGAGGACGAGAATCCGGTCTTCACCCGGGACGGCCGCTATCTGGCGTTCCTGTCCTGGCGCGGCTTCGACCCGGTGTACGACGTGCATACCGGCGACCTGTCCTTCCCGCTGGGCTGTCGGCCCTACCTCGTACCGCTGTCCTCCGCCACTCCGTCACCGTTCGCACTGCTGCCGAACGGGCGGCCGGCCGCCGGCGGACTCGACCCGTACGAGGAGGAGGCGGCCGTGGAGGGCGACGGGACGGTGACCGTCGAGATCGAGGGCCTGGAGAACCGGGTCACCCCCATCCCCGTCGCCGCCTCCAAGTACTCCGCGCTGCACCCGGTCAGCGGCGGCGGCCTGGTCTGGCTGCGCTGGCCCATCTCGGGCGCGCTCGGCGAGACCTTCGTCAACCCCGCCGACACCTCGGGCCGGCCGACGCTGGAGCACTTCGACATCACCAAGGCCCGCCGCATCGAACTCGTCCAGCATCTCGACCACTTCGCGGTCAGCGGTGACGGCAGCCGGCTGGTCGTGGTCGACGACGGCGACCTGCGGGCAGTCCCGGCCACGGATGTGGGCGACAGCGACTCGACCGTCTATCTGGACCTGCGCCGCATCAAGCACGAGGTCGACCCGCAGGCCGAATGGCGGCAGGCGTACGACGAGGCGGGCCGCATCATCCGGCACTACTTCTGGGAGCCGGACATGTGCGGCCTCGACTGGAAGGCCGTACTCGACCAGTACCGGCCACTGGTCGAACGGGTCGCCACCCCCGACGAGTTCGCCGATCTGCTCCGCGAGGTTCTCGGCGAGCTGGGCACCTCCCACGCCTACGTCTCCCCCGCCCGCCGCAACGAGGGCCCGCCGCACTACCAGCGTGCGATGGGCCTGCTCGGCGCCAACCTGGTCTGCCGCGACGGCGCCTGGACGGTCCTGCGCGTCCTGCCCGGCGAGTCCTCCGACTCCAAGGCCCGTTCGCCGCTCGCCGGCATGGGCATCAGGGAGGGCGCGGTGCTCACCCATGTCGACGGACGCCCCGTCGACCCGGTGACCGGACCGTATCCGCTGCTGGCCGGCGCGGGCGGCACCACCGTGGAGCTGACCTTCCGGCCGCCCGGGGGCGAGGGACCCGCCCGCCGGGTCGCCGTCGTACCGCTGGTCGACGAGCGGCCGCTGCGCTACCAGGACTGGGTGGCCAAGCGCCGCAGGGTGGTCAGGGAGCTGAGCGGCGGGAAGTGCGGTTATCTGCACATCCCCGACATGGGCGGCTCCGGCTGGGCCCAGTTCAACCGGGACGTACGGCTCGAGGTCTCCCGGCCGGCACTGATCGTCGACGTACGCGGCAACGCGGGCGGCAACATCAGCGAGCTGGTGATCGAGAAGCTGACCCGTACGATCCTGGGCTGGGACCTCACCCGCGACGCCCAGCCCGTCTCGTACACCTCCAACGCACCCCGCGGACCCGTCGTGGCGCTCGCCGACGAGGCGACCTCGTCCGACGGCGACATGATCACCGCCGCCTTCCGGCTGCTCGGTCTCGGCCCGGTGGTCGGCCAGCGCACCTGGGGCGGAGTCGTCGGCATGACCGGCCGGCACCGGCTCGGCGACGGCACGGTCATCACCGTGCCCATGAACGCGGCCTGGTTCGACGCCTACGGCTGGGACATCGAGAACAAGGGCGTGTCCCCGGACATCGAGTCGGAACGGCCCCCGCTGGAATGGGCCGAGGGACGCCGCACCGACCTGGAGACCGCGGTACGGGTCGCCCTCGACCTGCTGGCACGCCATCCGGCGGCAACCCCGCCCGGCTACTCGGACGTTCCGGACCGGCGCCGCCCGAAGCTCCCGCCGCGCGGCCGGTCCGCCGACAACAGCTGAGGACACGAGCGTCGGGCGGCGGCCGTGGCGGGGGCGGCACCGGCTGCCCCGTCACGGTCCTCCCCTCCCGCACCCTGCTCGCGGCTCCGGCCGCGCGGCCGGTCCGCCGACAACAGCTGAGGACACGAGCGTCGGGCGGCGGCCGTGGCGGGAGCGGCACCGGCTGCCCCGTCACGGTCCTCCCCTCCCGCACCCCGCTCGCGGCTCCGGCCGCCCTGCTCGGCCTGCTGCTCGTGGGCTGTTCCGACACCACATCGGCGGAGCCCGCCGCGCGGTCCGTGGCGACCGACGCCGACGCCGTCGGCCGGGCGGGCCGTGGCGGCCGGCCAGGTGACCAACCCGCCGCCGCACAGGCAGGTCACGCCCAGCGCAAGGGGCGCATCCCTCACGGGATGCGCCCCTCGTTGCGTGCGGCTGCAGCACGTGATCCAGGATCAGATCTCGCGGTCCTGACGGAGCTTGCCCTCGGACTCCCGCTGGGCGCGCCGCATCTCGTCGTTCGTCTCCTGCGGGCGCCGGCCCTTGGTCGGCTGCGGCTTGCCGGCCGGCTGCTGCTGACGACCGGAGGACTGCGGCTTGCCGGCCGGCTGCTGCTGACGACCGGAGGACTGCGGCTTGCCGGCCGGCTGCTGCTGACGACCGGAGGGCTGCTGCCGGGACTGCTTGGTCTGACCGAGCTGCTCCGCCTTGTCCTGGAACTTGTCTGCGATGCCCATGCTTGTTCACTCCTAAGGGGTGATCGGGGATTGGGCCTCGACAAGACTTACATGCTCGGACATATCGCGCATTTCGATCATTGACGCCGCTGTTCGTCGGCCGCTCCGCCCGCCCCCACGAGCCCCTTGCGCACCCCGGCCAACCGCGGTTCGAAGCGCCGCATTTCGCGCTGCCCGACCGCGGCGATGATCCCCGGAAGGTGCCCGCGCACGGACTGCATTCCGCGCAGCCACCACTGTGCGTACACATGCGCGGAGCGCCGCTCGATCCCGGCGACGATCCGGTCGACGGCCGGCCCCAGCGGATACGTACGGTTCGACGGCCATGGCAGCCGCCGCCGCAGCTCCCGCATCACCTCGTCCTGGTCGGCGCCGCGCACCATGTCGGTGTCCGTCCAGCTCAGATAGCCGACGCCGACCTTGACCCCCTTGTGTCCGATCTCGGTGCGCAGACTGTGCGCGAAGGCCTCCACGCCGGACTTCGAGGCGCAGTACGCCGTCATGAGCGGCGCCGGGGTGATCGCGGCGAGCGAGGCGATCTGCAGGAAGTAGCCGCGACTCTCCAACAGCGCGGGCAGAAAGGCCCGGGCGGTGACCGCACCGCCGATCAGATTGACCTCGATGACCCGCCGCCAGGCGTCCGGGTCGGAGTCGGCGAAGGGCCCGCCCGAGGCGACGCCCGCGTTGGCGACGACAATGTCGACCCTGCCGAACCGCTCCTCGACCTCCCGTGCGACCCGCGCCATCGCATCGTGGTCGGTGACATCGGCGTACCAGTGCTCGCAGTCCGTGTGCAGCCGCCCCGCGACCCGCTTCAACTCACCCGGCTCCAGCCCGACAAGCGCCACCCGGGCACCACGCGCCGACAGCTTGCGGGCGAGCAGTTCGCCCACCCCGCGGGCCGCGCCGGTGACGACGGCGACCTGCCCCTCCAGGCTCTTTCCGCTCATGCCGCCCCCTCCGCGCCGTCGACGGAGCGTGCGGCCGCGGCCTTGCGGGGCGGGCGGATCACTTCGTACTCCATGAGGTCGACCTCTCTCGTGGCGCGCCGGAACTCACCCGTGGTGCCGGGCCAGATGGTCGTGTTGCGTCCGTTCTCATCCAGGTACCAGCTGGTGCAGCCGCCCGTGCTCCACACGGTCCGCTTCATCCTGTCCTGGACCTTGCGGTTCCACGCGTTCACGGCGGACGGCCGGGCACCGAGCGCCACGCGCCCACCCAGCACGTCGAGTTGGCGCAGATAGTCGGCCATGTAGTTCAGCTGGGACTCGATCATGAGGATCATCGAGGAGTTCCCGAGACCGGTGTTGGGCCCGATGATCGTCATCCAGTTGGGGAACCCGGCCACGGTCGCGCCGCGCAGGGCCTGCATGCGGCCCTTCCATGCCTCGGCGAGCGTGCGACCGTCCGCGCCGACCACACGCTCGGCTATCGGCATGTCGGTGACATGGAAGCCGGTGCCGAAGATGATCACGTCCGCCTCGGCCTGCGTCCCTCCCCCAGAGCCTTCGGCCTGGGAGGTACCCCCAGCGGCGACCAGCGTGGATCCGCGCACCTCCGCGAGCCCCGAGGCGACCACGTCCACATTCGGCTGGGCAAGCGCCGGGTAGTAGTCGCTCGAGAGCAGTATCCGCTTGCAGCCGATCCGGTAGGACGGGGTCAGCCCGGCCCGCAGCGCCGGGTCCTTGATGGACCTCGCCATATTGCGCTTCGCGGCCGACTCGATGATCCCGAGCTGGTTCGGCCGCTTGGTGAAGGCGCTGACCTGCAGCTCCCTCATACCCCACAGGAGTCCGCGCCGCACGGTGCCGGTGAACGGCAGCTGCCGGTGCAGCCGGCGCTCCACACCCGTGATCTCACGGTCCATGCGCGGCAGCACCCAGGGCGGAGTGCGCTGGAAGAGCGTCAGCCCGGCCACCTCGGGCTGGATCGCAGGAACGATCTGTATCGCGGAGGCACCGGTGCCGATCACCGCGACGCGCTTGCCGCACAGGTCGTAGTCGTGGTCCCAGCGGGAGGAGTGGAAGACCTTGCCGGGGAACGAGTCCAGCCCCGGGATCTCCGGAATCCTCGGATCCGACAGCGGCCCGGTGGCCGAGACCACGACATCCGCCGTCAGCGTGCCCCGCGTGGTCTCGATCTCCCAGCGCAGTTCGTCGCCGTCCCAGCGCATCATCGTCACTTCATGGTGGAGACGGAGGTGCGGCCGCAGCCCGAAGATGTCGGTGACACGCTCCAGATACGCCCTGATGTGGCGCTGCCCGGAGAAGGTGCGCGGCCAGTCGGGGTTGGGCGCGAACGAGAACGAGTACAGATGCGACGGCACATCGCACGCGCACCCCGGATAGCTGTTGTCCCGCCAGGTCCCGCCGACCGAGCCGGCGCGTTCCAGGACGACGAAGTCGGTGATCCCCTCGCGGCGCAGCCGGACCGCGGCCCCGAGGCCGCCGAATCCGGATCCGATCACCGCCACCCGTACATGCTCCTGCCGGCCCATGCCGCCTCCCCTCGACTCCGCCAGTAATCACTGGCGCGGTCCGGAGCGTAGAGCACCTTCGCACTCCTGGGTAGAGGTACGACGGACACGGTTACCGGCGGTAGACCATAGGCTTCCGTCGTGGCAGAAGAACGCGAGTACCGCATGGAGGAGCTGGCCGGGACGGCCGGCATCACGGTGCGCACCCTGCGCTTCTATCGCGAGCGCGGTCTGATCCCGCCACCCCGCAGGGAGGGCCGGATCGCCTGGTACGACGGCCGGCACCTGGCCCGGCTCCGCACCATCGCCGCTCTGCTGGAACGCGGCCACGCCCTCAGCGGCATCGCCGACCTGGTCGCCGCCTTCGAACACGGCCGCGACGTCGGCCAGGTGCTGGGCCTCACCGGCCCGACCGAGGAGACCCCGGTCCGCCTCACGCCCGAGGAACTCGCCGACCACTTCGAGGGCGAGGTCACCCCGGAGAACCTCGCCGCCGCCCTGGACCTCGGCTATCTGGCCACGGACGGCGAGGAGATCGTGCACATCAGCCGCCGACTGCTGGACGTCTCCGCCGCCCTGGTCAAGGAGGGCATCCCGCTGGCGGCGGTCCTGGAAGCGGGCCGGCGGGTGCGCGAGCACGCGGACGAGCTGGCGGATCTCTTCACGGAGCTGCTGCGCGAGCACACCGAGGAGAAGGACGCGCAACGGCTGCGGCCGTTGGCGAAGAGCGTGGTCGACGCGGAGCTCTCGATGGCACTGGACCGGCGACTGCGGGAACTGTCGTAGGGACGCGAGCCGACTCCGTGCGGATCGCATGATCGCGTGACAGGTTCTTCAAAAGTTCTTCATCATCTCCGGCTTACGGTCGGCCTGCCCGCCGCACCCCCGGCCGGGCCCGACAGGAGGAGGGGGAGAACAGATGAGGACGACCCGGTTACTGATGGCCGCGGCGGCGTCGGTCATGGCGTTCGCGCTGACCGGCTGCGGCAGCGACGACGACGGCGCGAAGGTCCCGACGGCCGGTGGCGACACCTCGAAGACGGCGGGTGCGGCGGGCAGCGGGGGCGAGGACGCGCTCGCCGCGTACATCGAGGGCAAGCGTGCGTGGGTGAAGTGCATGCGCGAGAACGGGGTCGACATCAACGACCCGGATGAGAAGGGCCAGATCGACTTCGGCAACGGCGACGCCGTGCGGGGCATGAAGAAGGACCCGAAGTTTCTGTCGGCGACCAAGAAGTGCGAGTCGGTCAACCCGCCCGCCCCCGAAGGTCTTGAAAAGCTCCTCAACCCCCTCACTCCCGAGCAGATCAAGGTCAAGCGGGACTACGCCGCCTGCATGCAGAAGAACGGTGCCCCCGACTTCCCCGACCCTGGTCCGGACGGGGCCGACGACAACGACGCCCAGTGGGACCAGAGCTCGGCCGGCGCCCAGCGGGCCGCCCGCATCTGCGGCCCGATCATCGGCGTGCCGTCCAACCCGCCTCCGGCCAAGGGCTGACGATGACGGAGACGGTGACACACATCGATGACGGGCCCGGAACGGCTCCCACGCCCCCGCCACGCGGCAGGCGAGGTCGGCGTACGGCGCTGATCGCCTCCGCCGTGGTCGTCGTGACAGCGGTCGCCGTCGTCGGCGCCCTGGGGCTCGGCGGCGAGGAGAACGGGCCGAGCGCGCCGCCGCGCTCCGGTTCCGTCGTCGCGGTGACCCCGACCACGCTGACGGAACGCACGACGGTGGACGGACAGTTGGGATACGGATCGGAACTGCCGCTGCCGATCAAGGCACAGGGAACAGTGACCTGGCTGCCCGAGCAGGGCGCGGCGGTCGAGCGCGGCGGCACCCTGCTCCGTGTGGACGACCGCCCCGTGATCCTGTTGTACGGAACGCTGCCGATGTACCGGGACCTGGGTCTCACCGCCGAGGAAAACGAGCAGGACGCGGACGGCGGGGGATCCGGTGGTCAGGGCTCGGACGGCGGGCAGCAGAACGGGGGGAACGGCAAGTCCCCGAACCCCTCGGGGTCACCGGCGCCGGGGGGCGCCGGTGGCGGAGGGAACACCGGCACGTCCCGGGCTCCGCGCGAACTCAGGGGTGCGGACGTCAGGCAGTTCGAGACGAACCTGTCAGCCATGGGCTACACCGGCTTCACCGTGGACGAGGAATTCACCGCCGGTACCGCCGCGGCAGTCAAGCGCTGGCAGAAGTCACTCGGTCTCCAGCAGACCGGCACGGTCGGCATCGGAGACGTCATCTACTCCTCCGGCAAGGTCCGCATCGGCCAGGCGGGCGGGTGGCTGGGCTCGGCGGTCAGCGAGAACACCCTCGCCTGCACGGGTACGACCCGGAAGGTGATCGTCAACGCCTCGGCCTCGGACGCCGCCTGGGCCGTGCGCGGCGCGTCCGTCACGGTCAAGCTGCCCGACGGCACCCCCGTGAAGGGCAAGGTCGCGGCCATCGGCAAGCAGGCGACCGCGCCCGAGGGGGGCGGCGGCGAGGGCGGCTCCGGACAGCCCGCCACGATTCCGGTGACCATCACCATCAAGGACCAGAAGGCCGTGGGCGAGTTGGAGAGCGGCCCGGTCACGGTCGAGTACGTGGGCCGCGAGGTCAAGGACGTGCTGACCGTCCCCGTCTCCGCGCTCGTGGCCCTCGCCGAGGGCGGGCACGGTCTGGAGACCGAGGAGGGCCGGTTCGTCGCCGTGAAGACCGGGCTCTTCGCCGACGGCAACGTGGAGGTCAGCGGTCCCACGGTCCGTGAGGGCATGAAGGTGAGGATCCCGGAGTGACGGCGGTCGTGGAGTTCGACACGGTCTCCAAGACCTACCCAGGTGGTGTGGCGGCGGTACAGAACGTGAGTCTGTGCATCAACCGGGGCGAACTGGTCGCGATCGTCGGCCCGTCGGGCTCCGGGAAGTCGAGCATGCTCAACCTCATGGGCAGCCTCGACCGCCCCTCCGCCGGCCGGGTCCTGGTCGACGGCCACGACGTGGCGAGCCTGTCGGACCGGGAGGTCTCCGCCCTGCGGGCCACCCGCATCGGCTTCGTCTTCCAGCAGTTCCACCTGGCGGTGGGCGTCCCGGTGCTGGACGCGATAGCGGACGGCCTGCTCTACGCGGGCGTGCCGATGCGCCGCCGCCGTGCCAAAGCGGCCGCCGCGCTGGCCCGGGTCGGGCTCAGCCACCGCGTCCACCACCTCCCGCACCAGCTCTCCGGCGGCGAGCGCCAGCGGGTCGCCGTGGCCCGCGCGGTGGTCGGCGAACCGTCGCTCCTGCTGGCGGACGAGCCGACCGGAAACCTCGACTCGGCGTCGGGCGCAGCCGTCCTCACCCTGCTGCGGGAGCTGCACGCCGCCGGGACAACCGTCGTGATCATCACCCACGACCGCGAGATCGCCGCCGAGCTGCCGCGCCGCATCGAGATGCGCGACGGACGCCTGGTCGCCGACACGGCACAGAGCACGACGATCGGGGCACCCAGGTGACGGACAGCACGACGAACGATCAGGGCCCCGACCCGGAGACCCTGCAGTTCCGTTCCCTGGCGCCCGAGTCCTCGGGCTCCGGCGCTCCGGCCCCGGAGCCGTCGCCGTCGTGCTCACGGTCCCGGCTGCGCGCTGCGCGGCTCGGTCCCGCCGATGTCGTGCGGCTCGGTGGGACCGGTCTGCGGACGCGTCCGCTGCGGGTCTTCCTCTCCGCGCTCGGCATCGCCATCGGCGTGGCCGCCATGATCGCGGTGATCGGCATCTCCGGCTCAGGACAGGCGGAGGTGGACCGTCGGCTCGACGCCCTCGGTACGAACCTGCTGCGGGTCGCCCCGGGCGAGACCCTCACCGGCGAGAAGGCCGAGCTCCCCCCGGAGTCCGTGGCGATGATCCGTCGCGTCCCGCCGGTGCAGCAGGTCGCCGCCACCGGCGCGACCGGGGCCAACGTCTACCGCAATGAACGCATCGCCGCCGGCCGCACCGGCTCCCTCAACGTCCTCGCGGCCGGCTCGGACCTGCTGCCGGCCGTCGGCGGACACGTCCGCAAGGGCCGCTGGCTGGACTCCTCGACGGAGAGGTACCCAGCCATCGTGCTCGGGGCCACCGCCGCCCAGCGGCTCGACGTGTACGCCCCGGGGACTCGGGTCTGGATCGGCGGCCGCTGGTTCTCGCTGGTCGGCGTCCTCGATCCCGTCCCGCTCGCGCCGGAACTCGACGGCGCCGCGCTGGTTGGCTGGCCGACGGCCAGGACATACCTCCGCTTCGACGGCCACCCGTCGACGGTGTACGTACGGGCGGAGGACAGCCAGGTCGCGTCGGTACGGGCAGTGCTCGCGGCCACGGCGTACCCCGAGAAGCCCGGCGAGGTGAAGATCTCCCGGCCCTCCGACGCACTCGCGGCCCGCGAGGCCACCGAGTCGGCACTCACCGGCCTGCTCCTCGGCCTCGGCGGCGTGGCGCTGCTGGTCGGCGGGGTCGGCGTCGGCAACACCATGGTCATCTCGGTCCTGGAACGCCGCCCGGAGATCGGCCTGCGCCGGGCCCTGGGTGCGACCCGGGGGCAGATCCGCACGCAGTTCGTGACGGAGTCCCTGCTGCTGTCACTGATCGGCGGCCTCGGCGGAACGGTGCTGGGAACACTGATCACGGCCGGGTACGCCTTCAGCCGCGACTGGCCGACGGTGGTCCCGGTCTGGGCGAGCGCGGCGGGCATCGGCTCGACGCTGGTCATCGGCATGATCGCGGGGCTGTATCCGGCGGTGCGAGCCAGCAAGCTGTCCCCGACGGAGACGCTGTCCGGCACATGAGCCGGCTACTTCGGAACGGTTCAGGGGCGGCCTCGAACGAGACCGCCCCTGACGCACCGGGCGTTCCAGGCGCTCCCGTCCTTGTCCACAGCGCCGGAGCGCTGTGGCTCCCAGCGCCGAGCGGCACATGAGTGAAATCAGCGACCAATTCGTCGTCGCGATGCGAGTGGCATCAGCACGATCACGACCCGAAATCCTTGAAGAATGCATTCCGCTGCAAGGTGTCCGGTTTCCGTGCCAGAGAGACTGGAAGTGTTCCGAGTGGAAATGCGCCGCCCAGGAGGCTTTCAGTCGCGTCCGTCCTTTTGCCGAGCGTTCCGACTGACGCCGTTCCCTCATCGAACACAGCTCATCCGCCCGCCAAAACACCCGCACCTCGGGAAACCCGGTCGAAGGAGTCTCGTTGAACGCACATGTCCCGGTTGCCGAGGCCAAGGCGTCGATGACCCTGCGAGGTGCGACGCGGTGAGCTTCCGACTTCGAGTGCTCGGCCTGCTCATGCTGGTCGCCCTGACGGCCACCGCCGCCACCGCCTGGCTGACCCTGCGTCAGGCGACCCGTCAGGTCCAGGAGACCGTCAGCGCCGGACAGCAGGAGGTCACCCGGATCACCGGCGAACTCCGCGCGTACGGCTTCGCGCACGGCACCTGGGACGGGCTCTCACCGAGAGTCGGCGCGCTCGCGAAGGACACGGGTCAGCGCATCCGGGTCGCCACCGAGACCGGCGCCCTGCTCGCCGACTCCGACGCCCTCGCCGGCCGCAAGCCACGGGCCGTCAGCACCCGGCCCCCGGTCCTCGTCGACCCGCGCCCCCTTCTCACGTTTCCCGAGGGGCAGCTCCCACGCCTCTCCGTGAAGCGGACCGTCGTGGCGATCATCGACTACCGCGCCGCGGTCGCCGACGCCGCCTGCCTGACCCGGGCCGGGGCCCAGGTGACGTCCCGGCCGAACAGCGCCGGCATCCCCGTCGTCAGCGCGGACCGCCGACCCGCGCAGTGCCAGGAGGCGGCCGGGAAGCCGGGCAGTCCGGTGCAGCAGGACGTCGACGCGCTCCGCGCCTGCGAATCCGTACAGCCCCTCCTCCCCTGCCTCCAGCGGGTCTTCAACGACCGCACCGTCTCCGTTGCCCCGCCCCGCCTCGAAGTCCGCCTCGGATACCGGGACGAGTCCCCGCCCACCCTCGCCGCCGCCCCCACCGTCGCCGTCGCGGTCGGGGTCGCCCTCGCCGCCATCCTCGGCGCGCTGCTCCTCAGCCGGGCGGTGCTGCGGCCGGTTCGGGCCATGACGCTCGCCGCCAAGGGGCTCGGCGAGGGCGACCTGGGGCGGCGTGTCCCCGTCTCCGGGCGGGACGAGATCGCCCAGCTCGGAGGCGCCTTCAACAGGATGGCCGACTCCCTCCAGGCCGCCGAGGGGCGCCAGCGCCGCCTCACCGGAGACATCGCGCACGAGCTGCGCACCCCGCTGGCCAATCTGCGCGGCTATCTCGAGGCCCTGCGGGACGGGGTCATGGAGCCGACCCCCGAGCTGCTCGACTCCCTCCACGAGGAGGCGATGCTGCAGCAGCGGATCGTGGACGACCTGCAGGACCTGGCACTGGCCGAGGCCGGCGCGCTCACCTACCACCGCGCCGATGTCGATCTGCGCGATCTGCTCGAGACCAGTCGCACGGCCCATCGTGCCCAGGCCGAGACGGTGGGGGTCGCCCTGGAACTGGAGGCGCCGCAGCCCGTGCAGGTGACCGCCGACGCGGACCGGCTGCGTCAGGTCGTCGGCAATCTCGTCGGGAACGCGCTACGGGCCACGGCACCGGGCGGCACCGTGACCCTGGCCCTGGCCCGGAACGCCGGACTGGCGATCGTCGAGGTGCGGGACACCGGCAAGGGGATACCGGCCGAGGACCTGCCCCATCTCTTCGACCGCTTCTGGCGGGCGGACGCGGCACGGGGCCGCGCCACCGGGGGCAGCGGCCTGGGGCTGTCCATCGCCCGCCAGATCGTGACCGATCATCAGGGGACGATCGATGCGAAGAGCGCGGTGGGTGTCGGCACGACCTTCACCGTCGTGCTCCCCACGGCCCCGGCCGACGCCGGCTGATCGGCCCGGTCAGTCATCCGCGAGGCGGTAGCCCCGCCCGTACACGGTCTCCAGGTGGCGGGGCCGTGCCGGGTCCTCCTCCAGCTTGCGGCGGAGGTTCATCACATGCGCGTCCACCGTCCGCTCCAGCACCTCACGGTCGAAACCGAAGACCCGCTCAATGATCTGCGCCCGAGTGAACACCCGCCCCGGCTCCCGGGCGAGCGCCTCCAGAATGCCGAACTCCTTGGAGGTCAGCGCCACCTGCCGCCCCGCCACCCGCACCTCGAACCTGGCGGTGTCGAGCTCCACCTCCCCGACCTTCAGCACCACGGGCTCCCCCGCCCCGGCCTTCTTCGCCCTGCGCAGCAGCGCCCTCACCCGCGCGGTCAGCTCGCGCGGGCTGTACGGCTTGGTGAGGTAGTCGTCCGCCCCGAGGTCGAGCCCGAGCAGCATGTCCTCCTCGGTCGTACGGGCGGTGAGCAGCAAGATGGGGACATCGGATTCCGCTCGCAGAATGCGGCATACATCGAGCCCGTCCACCAGTGGCAGCATCACATCGAGCACGAGGAGATCGGGTGCGGACGACCGGGCCCGCTCCAGCGCCGCGCGGCCGTCCGCGACAACCTGGACGGCGTGCCCTTCTCGTTCCAGGTAGATCCGAATCAGCTGCGACTGTTTCACGTCGTCCTCGGCGACCAGAATGCGAGCGCTCAACGAATCTCCCCAGCGAAGCCCTGCGCAATTCTGATCACCGTATTACATGACCGGACGGGAATTCCTGCCTCCGACCTGTCGATTCCACGGACCGCTCGAGTCGCCCACATGGTGCCCACCTCACAGGAAGTGGCGAATGTCCGGTGTTCGGTAGGAATTTCTCCGGGACTCGCCCCCTTACCGCTCGTAGACCGCCGTGACCGGCGCGTGGTCGCTCCACCGCTCCGGGTGGGAGCCGGCGCGCTCGACCCAGGCCTTGACGCAGCGCGCCGCGAGGCCGGGGGTCGCGACGTGGTAGTCGATGCGCCAGCCGCTGTCGTTGTCGAACGCCCGTCCGCGGTACGACCACCACGAGTACGGCCCCTCCCGGTCCGGGTGCATGGACCGTACGACATCGACGTAACCCGCCTCGTCGAAGACACGGCCGAGCCACTCGCGCTCCTCCGGCAGGAAGCCGGAGCTCTTCCTGTTCGCCTTCCAGTTCTTGAGGTCGGCCTCCTGGTGCGCGATGTTCCAGTCGCCGCAGACCAGCACCTCACGGCCGTCGGCCGCGGCGCGCTGCTTCAGCTCCACCAGATACGGCAGGAACTCCCCCAGGAACCGCATCTTCTCCTCCTGGCGCTCCGTCCCCACCTCGCCCGAGGGCAGATAGAGACTGGCGACCGTGACACCGGGCAGGTCGGCCTCGACGTACCGCCCGCTGCCGTCGAACTCCTCGCTGCCGAAGCCGACCTGCACCCGGTCCGGCTCACGCCGGGTCAGCAACGAGACCCCGGCGCGGCCCTTGGCGGCGGCCGGGGCGTGCACGGCATGCCAGCCCTCCGGCTGCCGCACCTCCTCCGGCAGCTGCTGCGGCTCGGCACGCACCTCCTGCAGGCAGACCACATCGGCCGCGGTCCCGGCCAGCCACTCCACATAGCCCTTCTTGGCGGCGGCGCGCAGGCCGTTGACATTCGCAGTCGTCACAGTGAGCATCCCGGCACAATACCGGCATTCATGCGTACGCATACATGTACGCTCGAACGATGAACATCCGCCGCGTCCCGTTCGACCACCCCGACGCCGTGAAGCTCAACGACGAAGTGCAGCTGGAGTACGCCGAGCGCTACGCGGAGGACGGCGAGGGCGACCTCACTCCGCTCGCACCGGCCATGTTCGACCCCCCGCACGGCCTGTTCCTCGTCGCCTACGGCGAGGAGGACCGGCCCGTCGCCACGGGCGGCTGGCGCTCCCAGGAGGGCAACCCGGAGGGCTACTCCGACGGCGATGCCGAGCTCAAGCGCATGTACGTGATCCCCACGGCCCGTGGAAACGGACTCGCGCGGCGCATCCTCGCCGCCCTGGAGGACGACGCCCGCGCGGCCGGCCGCGCACGGATGGTCCTGGAAACGGGCACCAAGCAGCCCGAGGCGATCGCCCTGTACACCTCCAGCGGCTACGAGCCCTGCCCGAAGTTCGGCTACTACCGCGACTACGACAACAGCCGCTGCTACGCCAAGCCGCTCTGAACCGCGCCCCCGGGTTGTCCCGGAAACGGCGAGATCCCGTCCTGGTTCCCATTCCGGTTCGGGAACCTTCTGTTGTGGGGTGTTCACGAGTGCAGATGACCTGTGACGACCAGAGGCTCTGAAGATCGCTCCCCGCGTCGTCGAAGATCGTTCCCCGCCGGCGAGGGAACCCAGGACCGGCTGCCCGTGACCGACCGTTCGCGAGCTGTGTAACCGGTCCACCACTCCACGCCCCCCTTCTGGGTGATGACACCAGGGCGAGTTTCGAAGTAATTTCAAAGTCATGAGTGCCGAGAGTGCAGCCGTGAACTTCTCCGAGCTGGTGAACAAGAACAAGCAGACGCTTGCCCGGCTCCAGGAATCACCGAGACTGCTCCTGCACCGCAGAGACGGCGAGGATCTGGTCCTCACCACCGCGGCGCGGGCCGAGCAGGACCAGACCGTGGTGTCGGCAGCCACTCGAATGCTGGCCGCGATGGCGCGCCGGGAGCCTGGCAACATGGAACTGCTCCTCGACATACTGCCGGACGCATTCCCGTGGGTCCGTTTCCTGCCTGAGGCCGATCTCCACGCCTTCGCTGTCGAACTGGTCGACACCATGCGCGCCGCCGACTCCCTCGGCAACAGCGCGTCCGTCGCCCAGTTGCTCATCGCCTGGCAGCACACCGCCGAGGTCCACTCCGACCCCGAACTGCTGGCCGCACTGACCAGGGATCACGGCGAAGACTACGGCCCGGTACCAGACCCTCGGGACGTAGCATGACCGCGGGCCGCGGTGACCGCGCCGCACCTCCGGCACCCGAGGGCCACTGGGAAGTCCGGTTCGCCGACGCGGCCGCGGCCAAGGGCTGGGAGAGCCTCGCCCAGCAGGCCCACGAAAACACCTACCGCGCCTGGATCACCATGCGCACCGCCCCCAGACCGGCTACCGAGACACCCCGGCACCACCGCCTCAAGGGCGGTCTGGCACATGGCACCCACCGCGGGCGGACCTGCGAGCAGTGGCAGATCGAGGTGACCAGCGGCGGCTGAATCTGGTACCTCCTCGACACCGTCCGGGAGACTTGCTGGATCACCTTCGCAGGTACGGGGCACCCGCGAGCCACAGACCGACGCTGAGCCGGGACAGGCGGAACAGGACGGCGAGAATCGACCTCCCTGTTCCGCCCCTTGGTCGTTCAACGTGGCCGGTACACCGATACGACGAAGGAAGCAGTCACCAGGAAGGGCGTGGCCAGTGAGGTGATTGGCGCAGTACATGGGCGGGGATGTGACGGGCGGTGGGGCCCATGGAGGACAAGTCCTCGATGTCCTGGGCGGCCAGGGCCATGACGTACTCCAGAGCTTCAGTGTGATCGCGTCGGAAACGCGCGGACAGTGTGCGGCGAAGACACTCTTCCGCCGTCACCGCGCACCGCTGCCGCCCCGGGGAAAGCGCGGGCAAGCCGACGGCCTACCCGCAGATGCAGCCAAAGGCGGAACCGACGGCACAGACCGGACGGCCACCGCCACACACCACAGAAATCTGAACCAGAAGAACAACACACGGCCACAGCCGGCCCCGGCCCCCCGGGGCCGACCGTCATGCGCTCAACAGGACGTGGCCGGACAGCGACACCGCCAAAGCCGTAGACCGCCGCCGTCCATCACCCCGCATACCATCGGACAGACCCAGGAAACGACGAAGATCCCGCGCGATCAGCATGATCGCCGGGATCTCGTCAACCGACCTTGAGCTGACTCAAGAACAGTCGTGTTGTGGACCTGAGGGGATTTGAACCCCTGACCCCCTCGATGCGAACGAGGTGCGCTACCGGACTGCGCCACAGGCCCTTGCAACGAGTGAAACCTTAGCATCCCGATCGGGGTGCTTGGAAATCCGTTCCTCGCTGGTCAGCGGAGCTGCGTCATTCGTTGGCCGCACGAGGGCGGTCCTCGACGGCGTACTGGTCGAAAAGGGGGGTGCGCCGGCCGGCCCGGTCGCGGCGCGCGGAGGGGTGGGTGGTGTGGGGGTCGGCCGTGCTGGAGCGGGCGGAGCTCCAGGTGTCCGGCGCACCGATGTCGACCGTGCCGGGGGCGCGGGGGGCGACCGGGGCGGTGACGTAGGTGGGGAGGGGGACGGGAACGGGGTCCCAGCTGTCACCGCGGCCGGGGCCACGTTCGCGCTGCTGGTCGACCCATTCGGCGTGGTCGGTCTGTTCGACAAGGGCGCGGCGGCCCGCTTCCTGAGGGGTGACGACGGAGGCCGGTTCGGGGCGGGGCTGCTCCGGTTCCGCAGCGGTCTCCGGGGCCGGGTCCGGCGCCACGGGCGGGGCGGGCCGGCGGCGCTGGCGTTCACGGAGGCGCTGAGCGGCGACCTCGGCGCGGCGCTGGTCCATGACATAGACGAAGCGGCGGCGCTCCTGGGCGCGCAGGTAGGCGATGTAGGCGCTCAGCAGGACGGCGGGGACTCCGGGGGCCCAGAGGAAGCCGAGGCCTCCCACGGCCGCGACGACGGCACCCGCCGTGAAGGCCAGGAAGAGGATCACGGTGGTGCGCCGGCGGCGCGCGAGTACCTGCGAGCGCCGGGCACGCCGGGCACGCTCGGCGGACGCCGCCTTCGACGGACGGGCCGGCTGGGGCGCGGGGCGCTCGGCGCGGGTCGGAGGCAGGGCGAAGGCCCGGACGTCGACGGAATCCATCAGTGGTTCCGTCAGCGCGTCCGGGTCCACGTCGGGCATGTCCTCCCCGGCGGCGCGGTCCCGCAGTTCCTTGGCGTACCGGCGCTCCATGCCCGCCCGTCCGGACAGTAGCCGGATGGCCGTGCTGAAGCGTTCCGTCGGACGGGCTTCATTGAGCTCGTCCTGCCTGCGGAGCCACATCGGCACCAAGTAGGCGGCCCATGCTCCGACGATGACTGCGTAGATGAGGCCGCTGCTGCTCACTCTCACACCGTAGAGGGATGGGCACGCGGGAATCCGCCAATTGAGCCGGTGTGTCGCACGATCTGGCTGATATCACTGACTTTTTTTGCGATTATGAAAGGGTAATTCGAAAATTTGTTTTATTTTCGAGCGGTCCCGGGTCTCGCCTGGTGCCAGCGGCTGATCAGCCCCTCCGGCACCTCCTCCGCGGTGAGCGCGAAGACCAGATGGTCGCGCCAGGCTCCGTCGATGTGGAGATAGCGCGGGCGCAGCCCTTCCTCGCGGAATCCGAGCTTCTCCACGACGCGCCGGCTGGGCGCGTTCTCCGGGCGAATGCATACCTCGATGCGGTGCAGTCCGACCGTACGGAAGCAGTGGTCCACGACGAGGGCCACCGCGGTCGGCATGACACCGCGGCCCGCCACGTCCCGGTCGACCCAGTAGCCGATGTGGCCCGAACACATCGAGCCCCAGGTGATCCCGGCGACCGTCAGCTGCCCGACAAGGCGGCCCTGGTACTCGATGACGAACGGCAGCATCCGGCCCGCGTTGGCCTCGGCCCGCAGATGGCGCACCATCTGCCGGTACGTGGGGCGCTGGGCGACCGGCCCGCCGGGGGCGGGCGGCGGGACGGTGGCCTCCCAGGGGCGGAGCCATTCGCGATTGCGCCGGTTGACCTCACGCCAGGCCCGCTGGTCGCGCAGTTTTATGGGGCGGAGGGAAACATCGCCGTCCGCCAGTTCGACCGGCCAGGACACGTTCAGCTCGGGCTCCCAGTGGATCTGGGATGGTCGCCGCCTCGGATCTGGTCGACGGCATGGAGCAGGACCCGCTCCAGGACGGCCAGTCCGTCGCGCACTCCGCCCGTGGAGCCGGGCAGGTTGACGATCAGCGTCCGGCCGGCGACGCCGGCGAGACCGCGGGAGAGCGCCGCCGTGGGGACCTTGGCCAGGCCGTACGCCCTGATCGACTCGGGGATGCCCGGAATCTCGTAGTCGAGGACGTTCCGGGTGACCTCGGGGGTGCGGTCGGTGGGCGAGATGCCGGTGCCGCCGGTGGTGAGGATGACGTCGTACGCGGCCGCGACGCCCTCGCGCAGGGCCTGCTCGACGGGGTCGCCGTCGGGGACGACCCGCGGTCCGTCGACCTCGAAGCCGAGCGAGGCCAGGGTGCCGGCGATCAGGGGGCCGCCCTTGTCCTCGTAGACCCCGGCCGCGGCACGGTTCGACGCGGTGACGACGAGCGCACGGTAGGCCGGCCCCTCGCCGCGGTCCTGGGGGTGTGCGTGCCCCGGCTGTACGCCGGCGACGGCCTCGAGGGCTCCGGGTGCCCCCGTCCCCGCTTCGGCCGGCCCGAGGGGGCGCCCGACATGGCCGGCGCGGACCCGCGCCGGCGCGGTCATGACCTGCTCCAGTCCCCGGACTTGCCGCCGGTCTTCTCCTCGACACGTACGTCCGTGATGACCGCGCCCTTGTCGACCGCCTTGACCATGTCGATCACCGTCAGCGCGGCGACCGAGACGGCGGTCAGGGCCTCCATCTCGACGCCTGTGCGGTCCGTGGTCTTCACCGTGGCCAGGATCTCGACGGCGTCGTCGGCGACGGTCAGGTCCACCTTGACGCCGGAGACGGCCAGCGGGTGACAGAGGGGAATCAGGTCGGGCGTGCGCTTCGCGCCCATGATGCCCGCGATACGGGCCGTGGCGAGGGCGTCGCCCTTGGGGACGCCCTCGCCACGCAGCAGCTCGATGACGCGGGGGGAGACCAGCACACGTCCACTGGCGCGCGCGGTGCGCGTGGTCACGTCCTTCTCGGAGACGTCGACCATACGGGCCGCGCCCGCCTCGTCGATGTGGGTCAGCTGGTCTTGCAGAGGTCCGGGGGTGTCCCCCCGGGAAAACGCAGTCATTGCCGTGGGCTCCCGCTCCATGCTGTGTGGGCACACGGTACCCCCACCGGGAGGCGGTCAGCCGAGCAGGACCACGTCCACGTCCGTAGCGGGTTCGGCGGAAGTGACGTCCTCCGGGACGACGATCAGCGCGTCGGCGTGCGCGAGGGCGGCGACGAGGTGCGATCCGGCGCCGCCGACGGGGGTGACGGTGCCCGCCTCCGCGTCGTACGTACCGCGCAGGTACTGGCGCCTGCCGGCCGGGGACGGCAGGGGCTTGTCGGCCTGCAGGGCCGCGCGGGCGGTCGGCCGGTGCAGATCGGACAGGCCCATCAGGGCGCGGATCGCGGGGCGTACGAACAACTCGAAGGAGACGTACGACGAGACCGGATTGCCCGGGAGGGCGAGCAGCGGGGTGTGGTCGGGGCCGATGGAGCCGAAGCCCTGCGGTTTGCCCGGCTGCATGGCGAGCTTGCGGAACTCGATGCCGCTGCCCGGCTCGTCCGCGTCGCCGACAAAGGAGAGCGCCTCCTTGACGACGTCGTACGCGCCGACGCTGACGCCGCCCGTGGTGACCAGCAGGTCGGCGCGGATCAGCTGGTCCTCGATGGTGGCGCGCAGTTCGGCGGCGTCGTCGGTGACGGCACCGACGCGGTAGGCGATGGCGCCGGCGTCACGGGCGGCGGCGGCCAGCGCGAAGCTGTTGGAGTCGTAGATCTGGCCCTTGCCCAGCGGCTCGCCGGGCTGGACGAGTTCGCTGCCGGTGGACAGGACGACCACGCGGGGGCGGGGGCGCACCCGGACCGTGCCCCGTCCGATGGCGGCGAGCAGCCCGATCTGCGGCGGGCCCAGGACCGTACCGGCCTCGAGGGCGAGGTCGCCGGCCTGGACGTCGCTGCCGCGCGAACGGACATGGGCGCGGGCCTCGACCGGGCGGTGCACCCGGACCTCGCCGGTGGCGCCCTCGGGGGCGGCGCCGGCCGGACGCATGGTGGTGGCGGCACCGCCGCCGGTGCCGCCGTCCGTCCATTCCACGGGGACGACGGCGTCGGCGCCGGGCGGCAGCGGGGCGCCGGTCATGATGCGGGCGGCCTGGCCGGGGCCGACGGTGGGCAGCTCGCCGCTGCCCGCCGCGACATCACCGATGACGGTGAGGACGGCCGGGAACTCCTCCGTGGCGCCCTCGGTATCGGTCGTACGGACCGCGTAGCCGTCCATGGAGCTGTTGTCGAAGGGCGGCAGGGCGACCGGCACCGTGACGTCCTCGACGAGGACGCAGCCCTGCGCGTCCGGGAGCTGGAGCTCGATGGGCTCCAGCGGGCGGATCGCCGCGAGGATGTCCTCGAGGTGCTCGTCCACCGACCACAGGTGGTGCTGGCCGGAGGCCGGTTCTGCCGTGCTGCTCAACTTGCTACATCTCCTCGGTGACGTAACGGCGGAGCCAGGTCCGGAAGTCCGGGCCCAGGTCTTCACGTTCGCACGCGAGTCTGACAATGGCACGCAGATAGTCGCCGCGGTCGCCGGTGTCGTAGCGACGTCCCTTGAAGATCACGCCGTGCACCGGACCGCCGACCTTCTCGTCCGTCGCCAGTTCCTGCAGCGCGTCCGTCAGCTGGATCTCCCCGCCCCGGCCGGGCTCGGTCCGCCGCAGTATCCCGAACACCGCGGGGTCCAGGACGTAGCGTCCGATGATGGCCAGATTACTCGGCGCCTCCGCCCGCTCCGGCTTCTCGACGAGGTCGGTGATCCGTACGACGTCACCGTCGGCCAGCGGCTCCACCGCCGCGCAGCCGTAGAGGTGGATCTGCGACGGATCGACCTCCATCAGCGCGATCACGCTGCCGCCCTCGCGCTCCTGGATCTCCACCATGCGGGTGAGCAGCGGATCACGCGGGTCGATCAGGTCGTCACCGAGGAGCACCGCGAAGGGCTGGTCCCCGACGTGCGGGGCCGCGCACAGCACGGCATGGCCGAGGCCCCGCGGGTCGCCCTGGCGGACGTAGTGCATGGTCGCCATGTCGCTGGACTGCTGGACCTTGGCGAGCCGTTCGGCGTCGCCCTTGCGGGACAGCGCCTCCTCCAGCTCGTAGTTCCGGTCGAAGTGGTCCTCCAGCGGACGCTTGTTGCGACCGGTGATCATCAGAACGTCGGACAGTCCGGCGGCCACGGCTTCCTCGACGACGTACTGGATCGCGGGTTTGTCGACGACAGGCAGCATTTCCTTCGGCGTGGCCTTCGTCGCCGGAAGGAAACGGGTGCCCAGCCCTGCGGCCGGGACGACAGCCTTGCTGATCCTGGGATGTGCCTGAGTCATGCTCAGCACGATATCGGCTGCTCGGGGCGGAAGATTATGCTCCGGACAATTGGTTCTCATTTCACTTCGTACGAGAAATTTGCGGGGCAGCCGTGATGGACGAGAAGGCGGGCAAGGCCGTACTGCGGAGGGAATTCCTCGACGCCAGGCGGCTGTTGACGGACGCAGAGGCGGAGGAGGCCGCCGGCGCCCTCGCCGTCCGCGCGCTCGAACTGCCGGAGCTGGCGCGGGCGGGCACCGTGGCCGCGTATGTCTCCGTGGGGCGCGAGCCGGGTACACGCGCGCTGCTCGACGCGCTGCGCGCGCGGGGTGTACGTGTCCTGCTGCCGGTACTCATAGCCGACAACGATCTCGACTGGGGCGTGTACGAGGGCGCCGGGCACCTCGCCCGTGCCGGGCGGGGACTGCTGGAGCCGGACGGCGCCCGGCTCGGCGTACGCGCCGTGCTGGAGGCCGACGCCGTGCTGCTGCCGGGGCTCGCCGTGGACGAGCGCGGGCTGCGGCTGGGGCGGGGCGGCGGCTCCTACGACCGGGTGCTGGCCCGGATCGAGGAGGCCCGGGTCTCCCCCGCGCTGGTCGTGCTGCTCTACGACAACGAGGTGGTCGCGCGGGTCCCGGAGGAGCCGCACGACCACCCCGTGCACGCGGTGGTCACCCCGACGGGGGTCAGGCGCTTCACCGCCTGACCCGGCCCGCCGGGGCCCGGTCGTCCTTACGGCTTGAGCGTCAGGGTGTCCTTGGCGCCGGCGGCGACCGCCTGGTCGGAGAAGGCCCAGTCGAGCAGCTCACCCTTGGCCCACTTGTCCGTCTGATCGGTGTAGTGCGCGCTGTAGGCGTGGCCGGAGGCGCCGGAAAGGTTGATCCAGCGGGACTTGTCCCAGTCGCCGACGTTGACGACCATCCGCATCGACGGCACCCAGGTGACGTCGTAGCCGCCGGCCGCGTTCCAGCCGGTGGCGTTGACGGTGGCCTCGCCGCCGCCCAGGTTCCACGGCCCGCGGTTGAGCAGCCACTGCAGGGCGCCCGGGCCCTTCGTGCCGAGGGTCTGGTTCTTCAGCGTGAGCTGGTGCAGCCGGCCCCAGCTCCAGCTGGAGACGTCCTTGCCGAGCTTGGCCGTCAGCTCCCAGCGGGCGTCCTTCATGGCCCGCTTGAGCAGCTCGTCACGGGTGGTGGTGGCCTTGTCCGTACGGGTCTTCGGGGTGTGCCACCACTCGCTGTTCTCGTCCTCCAGCAGCTTGCGCACCACCTCGAACCAGCGGTCACCGCCGTCCGGCTGGGCCGAGTCGGCGGAGCGCTCGCCGCACTCGCGCACCACCCCGTTGAGATCGTCCACCGGTCCCGAGTCGTCGGCCGGGCGGACGTAGAGGCACTGGTCCTCGGCGCGCAGCTCCTTGGGCAGCTTGTTGCCGAAGGCGAGCTTCAGGACATTGCGCCAGACAGCGTTGAAGTAGGCGGCGGCAGCGGAGTCCGGCTCCTGGGTGTAGTTCCAGCCCTCCAGCAGCTTCTGCGCCTCGCGGACGTACTGGTCGTCCGAGACATCGATCTTCAGCAGGTAGGGCGTCAGCAGCTTGGCGATCTCGCTGCTGTTGTCCGTCTGCATCTTCTGCATGTCCTCGGTGGAGATCTTCCCACCGTCCTTGATCTTCGACTCGATGAGGGCGTTTATCCGCTGGCTGCGGGCGCCGTAGCCCCAGTCCTTGGTGAGCAGGTGGGGGTACTTCTCCTCGTCGACGACGGCTTGGTTGGCGGTGACGATGTAGCCGCGATCCGGGTCGTACTCGTAGGGCAGCTCGTCGAAGTCGATTCGGCCCTTCCAGTCGTACTTCTCGTCCCAGCCGGGCACCGGCAGGGTGCCGTCCTGGCCCTCGGCGCGCAGCGGGATGTTGCCCGGGGCCTGATACCCGATGTGGCCTTCGGTGTCGGCGTAGATGAGGTTCTGGGAGGGGACCTCGAAGTGCTCGGCGGCCGCGCGGAAGCCCTTGAAGTCCTTCGCCCGGTCGAGCTCGAACACCGCGTCCATGGACTTGCCGGGCTCCAGGGCGGTCCACTTCAGGGCGATGGCGTAGCCGGCACCGCGGTCGGGGGTGTCATCGCCGACCGGGACCGGGGCCTTCTCGCCGACCTTCTCCAGCTCGTCGTTGCGGTCGGAGATCAGCGGGCCGTTGTTGGTCTCACGGACGGTGATCTTCTTGCTCTCGCCGCCCGCGACCTTGATGACCTCTTCGCGGCTGGTGAACGGCTTCTCCTCGGTGCCGCGGAGGTAGCCGGTGTCGGTGACCTTCTCCAGGTAGAGGTCGGTCACATCGGCGCCGAGGTTGGTGAAGCCCCAGGCGATGTTCTTGTTGTGGCCGATGACGACGCCGGGCATACCGGAGAAGGTGTAACCGGCCACGTCGTACTGGCAGCGGTCCGAGGCGGAACGGCAGTGCAGGCCCATCTGGTACCAGAGGGAGGGCAACTGCGGCGCCAGGTGAGGGTCGTTGGCGAGCAGCGGCTCGCCGGTGGTCGTGTACTTGCCGGAGACCACCCAGGAGTTGGAGCCGATGCCGCTGCCGTTCGGGCCGAGCAGCGCGGGAATCCCGTCGAGGGTGTCGGACAGGCCGGAGAGCTGCGACTGGAGCCCCTGCTCGGCTCCGCCGGTGCCCGTGTCGTCGGAGCCGGCGGACTGGCCGCCTTCCTTCGAGGGTTCCCTCTCCGGGTCGTACTTGCCCTCCCCCTCGTCCACAGCGCCCTGCTGGACGACGGTCTTGTTCCGCTCGTACGGGTAGGGCGGGTACAGCTCCTCGATCTGCTTCTTGCTGAGCCTGCTCGTCATCAGGGAGCGGTCGATCTCGTCCTGCATGTTGCCGCGCAGGTCCCAGGCCATCGCCTTGAGCCAGGCCACCGAGTCGACGGGCGTCCACTTCTCGGGCGTGTAGTCGGTGGTGAGGCCGAGGGCGGCGTACTCGACGGAGATGTCCTTGCCGTCGCGGCCCTGCAGATAGGCGTTGACGCCCTTGGCGTACGCCTGGAGGTACTTCTTGGTCTGGGGCGACAGCTTCTCGTCGTACTCCTTCTGCGCGACCCTGCGCCACCCGAGAGTGCGGAGGAAGGCGTCGGTCTTCACCTGGCCCTCGCCGAACATCTCGGACAGCCGTCCGGAGGTCAGATGGCGCCGTACGTCCATCTCCCAGAAGCGGTCCTGGGCATGGACATAGCCCTGGGCCATGAACAGGTCCTCGTCGCTGTCGGCGTAGACCTGGGGGATGCCGTGGGCGTCGCGCCTGACGTCGACCGGGCCGGAGAGGCCTTCCAGCGTGATCGACCCGGTGGTCTGCGGGAAGGAGGCACGCACCGTACTGGTGCCCCAGTACGCGCCGTAGCCGACACCCGCGACGAGCGCCAGCACCAGGAGGATCACGAGCAGGCGGGCGCGTCGCCCCTTCTTCTTGCCGGAAGGGCCGGAAGAGGCGGTTGTGTTGGCGGGCATCGCTGTCCTTCGAGGGGCAGGTGGTCCTGGGGTACTGCGAACAACCTTAGGCGCAGCGCCGCATTGCTCCGGACGCGGTATCCACAACGGCGGTCATACGAGCGAGCGATCAGATCATGGAGGGCGTCAAGAAAACGTTAAAGATTAGGTAAGATAACGAAGTATCCACAGCCCCCTCGCCTCCGGAGGAACGATCCGGCAGGCGATCAGGACGAAAGGATCCGGCCGCTGACTGTCCATCAGCTCAACGAGCTTCTCCTCATCTGCTCGCTCGTCCTGCTCATCGCCGTCGCGGCAGTGCGCATCTCGTCCCGCAGCGGGCTTCCCAGCCTGCTCCTCTACCTGGGAATCGGGATCGCCGCAGGCGAGGACGGGATCGGAAATGTCCACTTCGACAACGCCGTTCTGACCCAGGTGTTCGGCTATGCCGCACTTGTGGTGATCCTGGCCGAAGGCGGCCTGGGCACGAAGTGGAAACAGATCAGACCCGCGCTTCCCGCGGCGATCTCACTGTCACTGGTCGGGGTGGCGGTGAGCGTGGGAGTCACGGCGACGGCCGCGCACTATCTGGTCGGGCTGGACTGGCAGCAGGCGCTCATCATCGGCGCGGTCGTCTCCTCGACGGACGCCGCGGCGGTCTTCTCCGTACTACGCAGGGTGCCCCTGCCGGCCCGGGTGACCGGTGTGCTGGAGGCGGAGTCCGGATTCAACGACGCCCCCGTGGTGATCCTGGTCGTCGCCTTCTCCACCGCGGGCCCCATCGACTCGTGGTACGTCCTGGTCGGCAAGATAGCGCTGGAGCTGACGATCGGCGCGGCCATCGGCCTCACGGTGGGCTGGCTCGGCGCGTCCGCGCTGCGGCGGGTGGCACTGCCCGCCTCCGGCCTCTACCCGATCGCGGTCATGGCGATCGCGGTGATGGCGTACGCCGTCGGCGCCATGGCGCACGGCAGCGGTTTCCTCGCGGTGTACCTCGCCGCGATGGTGCTCGGGAACGCCAAGCTGCCGCACTGGCCGGCCACCCGCGGATTCGCCGACGGTCTCGGCTGGATAGCCCAGATCGGCATGTTCGTCCTGCTCGGTCTGCTGGTCACCCCGCACGAGCTGATCGACGACTTCTGGCCCGCGGTGATCGTGGGGCTCGTGCTGACCATGGTGGCGCGGCCCCTGGAGGTCGTGATCAGCCTGCTGCCGTTCCGGATCCCGTGGCGCGAGCAGGCCCTGATGTCCTGGGCCGGACTGCGCGGAGCCGTGCCCATCATCCTGGCCACCATCCCGATGGTCATGGAGGTCGAGGGCAGCGACCGGATCTTCAACATCGTCTTCGTGCTGGTCGTCGTCTACACACTGGTCCAGGGGCCGACACTGCCCTGGCTGGCCAGGAAGCTGCGGCTCGGCGAGGGCGCGGAGGCCGCCGATCTGGGCATCGAGTCGGCACCGCTGGAGCGGCTGCGCGGACATCTGCTGTCGGTGGCGATCCCCGAGAAGTCGAGGATGCACGGCGTGGAGGTGCACGAGCTGCGGCTGCCCGCCGGTGCGGCGGTCACCCTGGTCGTACGGGAGGGGAAGAGCTTCGTACCGCTTCCGTCGACCGTGCTGCGGCGAGGTGACGAGCTGCTGGTGGTGGCGACCGATCCGGTGCGGGACGCCGCCGAGAAGCGACTGCGGGCCGTCGGACAGGGCGGAAAGCTGGCCGGCTGGCTGGGAACCGGACGCGAGATCGGCTGATGCCAGGTGAGGCACCCGCGGTGGGTTTGATTTCCCAGGCACGGTCGCGGGCCCCTGTACCATAAAGGCACATTTGATCGAACCAACTCTGCCTGATGCAGAGCTGGCGCGACCGTATGGCGGCCGCGGCATCCTCCACACACGGAATGGAAAGCCCGGTATCTACCGCAGTTCCGCGCGTAAGGACAGCTCTCGGCGGCTCCCGTCCACAGAGGGGAAGCGCTACCAGGCGGCAGAAAGGCAAGGGCCGTGGCATCCACGGTCACCACCAGTCGCCCGGGGTACCGGCAACTGTTGCGCACACCTGGCGCGTGGTCGTTCGTGCTTCCCGGGTTCGCCGCCCGTCAGCCGTTCGCGATGCTGACCATCTCCATCGTCCTGCTGGTCCAGCACACGACCGGTTCCTACGGCAGCGCGGGCGCCGTGGCCGCCGTCACCGGTGTCTCCATGGCCCTGTTCGCACCGCAGAGCGGCAAGCTCGCCGACCGTTTCGGCCAGCGTGCCGTGCTGATTCCGGGCGTACTGGTGCACGCCACTGCCGTCTCCGCGCTGGCCGCGCTCGCCCTCGCGGGCGCGCCGCTGTGGGCGCTGTCCCTGGCCGCCGTCCCGACCGGCGCCTCGGTGCCGCAGGTCGGCCCCATGGTGCGGGCACGCTGGGCGGCGAAGCTGGAGGGCTCGCCGCTGATGCCGACCGCGGCGGCCTTCGAGTCCGTGACGGACGAGTTCACCTTCGTCGTCGGTCCGGTGCTGGCCACCGCGCTGTGCACCGGCGTGCACCCGGCGGCCGGACTGGCGGCCGAGGCCGTGCTGACGCTGGCGGGCGGCATGCTCTTCGCCTCGCAGCGGCGCACCCAGCCGAAGCCGAGCCGGTACGCCGCGGCGGCCGACGGGCCGCACACCTCCGCGCTGTCCGTTCCGGGCGTACGCGTGCTGAGCGTGGCCTTCCTCGGCATCGGCGCCGTCTTCGGCGGAATGCAGGTCTCGCTGACGGCGTTCACCCAGGAGATCGGTCAGCCCGGCATGAACGGGCTGCTGTACGGGCTCTTCGCGGCCGGCAACATGCTGGCCGGCATCGCGGTGGGTGCCATCGCCTGGAAGTCCGGGCCACGGCAGCGGCTGATCGCCGGATTCGCGGCGCTGACGCTGGCGTCCTCCGGACTGTGGGCGGCGCACTCCGTGACCCTGCTCGGCGCGCTCGGGCTGGTCGTGGGTCTGTGCATCGCGCCCACGCTGATCACCGGCTACACCCTGGTCGAGACGCTGGTGCCGGCCTCGGCCCGTACCGAGGCGTTCACCTGGCTGACCGGCGCCGTGGCGCTGGGCCAGGCGGCCGCCGTCACGGTGGCCGGACGGCTGGCGGACGCCCACGGGTCGAGCGCCGGATTCCTGGTCCCGCTGGCCGGAACAGCGCTGGCCCTGGCCACCCTGGTGGCGCTGCGGTCGCGGCTGACGCCGCCGTCCGCCGGCCTCACCGTGGCACGTGGTGTCGGTCACCGTGTGCCTGTGCCGGTGGACTGATCCATCGGAATACGTCACTATGGACAATCGTTAGCACTCATCGAGTGAGAGTGCCAGGAGGATCAAGTGCCGACCTATCAGTACCAGTGCACCGAGTGCGGCGAAGGCCTCGAGGCCGTCCAGAAGTTCAGCGACGACGCTCTCACGGAGTGCCCCAGCTGCCACGGACGCCTGAAGAAGGTGTTCTCGGCGGTCGGCATCGTCTTCAAGGGCTCCGGCTTCTACCGGAACGACAGCCGCGGCGCCTCGTCGAGCAGCACTCCGGCGTCGTCCTCCGCCAAGCCGGCCGCGTCGAGCTCCAGCAGCACCAGCAGCGGCTCGGCCGCCTGACCCGTTCCTCCCGAGGACCCCGCCGTCACGGACGGCGGGGTCCTCGGCGTACCCGCTGGGGCCTTACCGACCGATCCGGCCGCGAGCCCGGCACGATCGGCCGGACAGGGTCTACAGGGCCTAAGGTGGCCGCCATGGCGAATGCAGAGATCGGCGTAATCGGCGGATCGGGCTTCTACTCCTTCCTGGAGAACGTGTCCGAGACGCGGGTGGACACGCCTTACGGCAGCCCTAGCGACTCCCTCTTCATAGGCGAGATCGCGGGCCGACAGGTCGCCTTTCTCCCCCGGCACGGCCGCGACCACGGCATCCCCCCGCATCGCATCAACTACCGCGCCAACCTCTGGGCGCTGCGCTCGCTGGGCGTCAGGCAGGTGCTCGGGCCCTGCGCCGTGGGCGGGCTGCGACCCGAGTACGGGCCGGGGACGCTGCTCGTACCGGACCAGTTCGTGGACCGTACGAAGGCGCGTACGCAGACGTTCTACGACGGAGAGCCCCGGCTCGACGGCGAGGTGCCGAACGTCGTGCATGTCTCGGTCGCCGATCCCTACTGCCCGAAGGGCCGCGCGGCGGCGCTGGCAGCGGCGCGCGGGCGGGGCTGGGAGCCGGTCGACGGGGGAACGCTGGTCGTGGTCGAGGGCCCGCGCTTCTCCACCCGGGCGGAGTCCCGGTGGCACGCCGCGATGGGCTGGTCGGTAGTCGGCATGACCGGGCACCCGGAGGCCGTGCTCGCGCGTGAGCTGGGGCTCTGCTACACCTCGATGACGCTGGTGACGGACCTGGACGCGGGGGCCGAGACGGGCGAGGGCGTCTCCCACGAGGAAGTACTGAAGGTGTTCTCCGCCAATGTGGAACGGCTGAGGACCGTGCTGTTCGACGCGGTGGCGGGGCTGCCGGCGACGGATGCGCGGGACTGCCTGTGCGCGCACGCGCTGGACGGGCTCGACACGGGGATCGCGCTGCCGTAGGGGCGCGCGGGTGTGAGGGACTTGTCCACAACCGGGGAGTAGTCCACAGGCGCAGGCGGATTTCCGGCCGGGCGGGGATGGTGGGGAGCGACCAGGCGACAGCCGAAGCACCCCATGACGGCGGTGATGACCATGTCCGCGTTCCTGCACCCGTCCGCACGCGTGTCTCCGTACGTACCCGAGTCCCCATACGCGTCCGAGTCCCCATCCGCGTCCGAGTCTCGGTACGCGTCCGAGTCTCGGTACGCGTCCGAGTCTCGGTACGCATCGTCGGCCGGGCCCCTGAAATCGTCCGGTTTCCTGCCCGGGCCCCGGAGCGAGCCTCGGCCGGCGCCTGCTCGGCTGCCCGGCTCCGCGCCCCGCTCCGGGGCGGCCGGGGCTGTCGGCCCGTTCGGGGTACCGCCTGCGGCCGTTCCGGAGCCGTGCGCGGTGCCGGTGTTCGCTCCCGTGCGGGTGCGTGGTGGGGGGAAGCAGCGGCTGCGGCGGGCCGTGCTCCGGTGGCGGCGCGCTGCCGCGGCGGGGCTTGCCATGGTGTCCACGGCGCTCGCCGTCGCCGGGGTGCAGGCGGAGCCGGCGACGCCGGCCGCGGTGTCGCGGGGCACACCGGCGGAAGGGTGCGGTGAGCGGCAGCGGGCCACGGGAACCGTCTCCGCGCCGGTACGGATCGCGGACGCCGAGACGGTGCGGCTGCTGCACCCGGGAGACCACGTCGATGTGATCGCGGCCGCCGACGCGTCGACCCGCGTCGTGGCGGCGGGTGCCCGCGTGGCCGAGGTTCACGCACCGCGCGAGCCGGCCGCGGACGGCGGCGCGCTGGTCGTGCTGTCCGTCCCCCGCGCCACCGCCGCGAAGCTGGTCGGAGCGGGTGCGACGGAACGACTGGCGGTGACGCTGTGCTGATTCGCACCGACCGGCGCGGCTCGGAGCAGGAGCCGCGGCCCGCGTCCGGAGTCAGAGGTGGTGCGGCGGCTTCTCGTCGAGGAAGCGCGCCAGATCGGCGGCGCTGTCGCCGCCAGGAGGCCGCTCACCCCACCCGCGGTCCGTGTCGTCCGCGGACTGCTGGTCCAGCGGATCGTCGAAAACCAGCGCCGGCTTGGGGGCCGACTGCGACGCCGGCTTCGGCTGCGGCTTCGATCCACGCGGTCCGGGGGCAGGGGCGGTACTCATGAATCCAGGGTACGGGGAGCCTCGACAGCGGGTTCCGTCGGACGGGCCCGTGACGCCCGCTCCCGTGATACGCATGGCCCATGGTCAGAAATGACGCACTGACGGACGTGGCCGGGCTGCGGGTCGGCCATGCGGCACTGGTCCGGGACGGAGCACTGAGCGGCACCACGGTCGTCCTCGCTCCCGAGGGCGGAGTCATCGCCGCGGTGGATGTGCGCGGCGGCGGGCCCGGCACCCGGGAGACCGATGCCCTGGACCCCCGCAACCTGGTGCAGCGCATCGATGCCGTCACCCTCACGGGCGGCAGTGCGTACGGACTCGACGCGGCCTCCGGGGTGATGGCCTGGCTGGAGGAGCAGCGACGGGGCGTCAGGGTCGGGCCCGGCCCCGAGCATGTGGTGCCCGTGGTGCCGGCGGCCTGCGTCTTCGATCTGGGCCGTGGCGGCGACTGGCGGGCCCGGCCGGACGCGGCCCTGGGCCGGGCGGCCGTGGCGGCGGCGGCCGCGAGCGAGCAGGGCATGCCGGTCACCCAGGGCAATGTGGGCGCCGGCACGGGCGCGGTCGCGGGCGGGATGAAGGGCGGAACCGGCACGGCGAGTGTCCTCCTGGGCTCGGGGGTCACGGTCGGCGCCCTGGTGGTGGTCAACTCGCTGGGCTCGCCGGTCGATCCGCACACGGGGGTGCTGTACGGGCGGTATCTGGAGGGCCGCGTCGACTTCCCGGCGGCGGAGGTCCACGAGGCGGCCCGGCGGCGGCTGGCCGAGGCGCGCCGCAAGTCGCCGCACCCGCCGCTCAACACCACGCTCGCCGTCGTCGCCACCGACGCCCCGCTGAGCCGTGCGCAGGCCCAGAAGCTCGCGGGTACCGCCCATGACGGGCTGGCCCGCGCGATCCGGCCGGTCCATCTGATGCATGACGGCGACACGGTGTTCGCCCTGGCCACGGGCACGGCAGCTGTGCCGGAGGAGAGTTTCGACAAGGCGCTGAACGAGGTCCTGTCGGCGGGCGCGGACGCCGTGGCGCGAGCAATCGTCAGGGCGATGCTGGCGGGGGAGACCATCGAGGGGCCCGGCGGGCATTTCCCGTCGTACCGGGATCTGTATGGACTGTGACGGCGTTCACATTCAAGACCGCAACCGCATCGCCCACATGGGTGCTCTATGCGCGTAGGAGTACAACTCACATAGGGAGCAGCCCGTGGCATCGCCGGACAATGCAGCAACGCCCCAGCACCGCATCTCGCGCGGCACGCGCATTCCGCGGCGCGCGGTGGCCGCGGCGGCCGGTCTGCTCGTGGGCGCGCTCGCCCTCACCGCTTGCGGCGGAGGCACGGAGAAGAACGACGGGAAGGGCGGCGGCGCCGCGGCCGACACCAATGCCTCCGGCGCGAAGATCGCCGTCTCCGCGAAGGACGGCTCCACCGACGCGAGCATCAACGACACCACCGTCAAGGTCACCGGTGGCAAGCTCACCAAGGTCGTCATGACCGTCGCGGCCACCGGCGCAGCCGTGCCCGGCACCTTGGCCGCCGACGGGCTCTCCTGGAAGCCGGACGAGCGGCTGGAGCGCGGCACCCAGTACCGGATCGCCGCGGACGCCGCGGACGGCAAGGGCCGGCCGGCGACGGAGAACGTCTCCTTCACCACGGTCTCGCCCGCGAACAGCTTCATCGGCACATACACGCCGGACCACGGCACCACGGTCGGCGTCGGCATGCCGGTGTCCTTCAAGTTCGACAAGGCGATCAGCGACAAGAAGGCCGTCCAGTCCCACATCACCGTCTCCTCCAGCAGCGGCCAGCAGGTCGTCGGCCACTGGTTCGGCGATCAGCGGCTGGACTTCCGGCCGCAGGAGTACTGGAAGTCCGGTTCCCAGGTCACGATGAAGATCGACCTGGACGGGGTCGAGGGCGCCAACGGCGTGTTCGGCGTGCAGTCCAAGACCGTCACCTTCACCATCGGCCGCTCCCAGGTCTCCACCGTCGATGTGAAGACCCAGACGATGACCGTCGTCCGGGACGGCAGCACCGTCAAGACGATCCCGGTGTCCACCGGCAGCGCCGAGAACCCCACCTACAACGGCCAGATGGTGATCTCGGAGAAGTTCACACAGACCCACATGGACGGTTCGACGGTCGGCTTCGGCGGCGAGTACGACATCCCCGACGTGCCGCACGCGATGCGTCTGTCCACCTCCGGCACGTTCTTGCACGGCAACTACTGGGGCAGTCCCTCGGTGTTCGGCAGCGTCGGCACCAGCCATGGCTGTGTCGGCCTGCGCGATGTACGCGGTGGCAAGGGCGACACACCCGCCAAGTGGTTCTACGACAACTCCCTGACCGGCGACCTGGTGATCGTCAAGGGCTCCCCCGACAAGACCATCGCCCCTGACAACGGCCTCAACGGCTGGAACATGGACTGGTCCGAGTGGCAGGCGGGCAGCGCGGCATGAGCCCTCGGAAAGTCCAGGAAAAGTTCTCTCATCCCGACTGCGGAAACGGCCGACAGCCGCTACGTTGAGCACCCCCTGGGTGACGACGAGCGACTGTCGGGAGATGCCTTGGAGCCCCACGAACGCACGAGCAGGACGGCGGAACAGCAGCTCACCGCCCTGCTCGGCCGTGCGCTGAACTCGTTCGAGCTCGCCGACGAGTTCGTCGACCGACTGAGCACGGCGATCGCGCACAGCGTCTCGCTGTACTCGTCGCGCCACAGCTCGGCCGGTCCGCGCCGGCTGAGCCGTGAGACGTACCGGCACAGCTATCTGCTCGCCGACGGCGGCACGGCCACGCTGTGGGAACTGGTGCACAACACCGCCCGCGGCGGCGGTACTCAGCACGAGCTGTACGCCGGCGAGGCGGACGCCCGCCTCGCCGCGTCCCGCCTCGGATTCTGCGACGAGGGCGACCCGGAGACCGACCTGGAGTTGCTCGACGCGCTGTTCGCCGCCCAGCCGGTCGTCGTGGAGCGCACGTACGTACGGGACAACTCCGCCGACCACGCCCGGCGGCTGCTGCGACGCGCGGAGAACCCCGACCGGCCCGGCGAGAGCACCGCGCAGCTGCTTCGGCACGCCCTCGCGCACCGGATCACCCGTGCGTTCGGCTCCGGGTTCACGCATGTCACGCTGTACGAGCACGCGTTCCTGCTGAGCGACGGCAGCGAGAGCAGCCTCTGGGAGATCGAGCACACCGCGACCCCCGACGGCCGTCACATGTGCGAGGTCTATACGACGGAACGTACCGCGCGCGAAGCGATGAAGCTCCGCGCGCGGTACGCCGAATACCGGCCCTGATCAGGCCCCGAGCGGCGCCGGCTCCTTGACCGCGGCGTCGGCCGGCTCCTTGTCCGCCCCGCCCTCGAGGTGCTGCCGGGGCTTCTTCGGCAGCGCGGTCATCACGAAGAAGATCGCGACCAGCACCCCCGCCACCCACCACAGCGAGTGCTGGAACGCCTCCGTGAACGCCGTTCCCACCTCGGCGGGCCGCAGCCTGTCCTGGTCGATCACACCGAAGAAGACCACCGAGACCAGTCCAAGCCCCAGTGCGTTGCCCATCTGCTGGGTGGTGTTGATCAGCCCGGAGGCCGAACCGGCGTGCTCCTTCGGCACCTCCGACAGCACCGCGTCCGTCAGCGGCGCCACGATCAGTCCCATGCCCGCGCCCATCACGACCAGCGGCAGGGCCATCTGCCAGGAGACGATGGACGAGCCGTAGTGCCCGGCCTCCCAGATGTAGACCAGCACACCCGTGGCCATCGTCAGCGCGCCCGCCTGGAGCACCTTCCGGCCGAAGCGTGGCACCAGTTTCTGCACGGACATGCCGGCCGCCGCCGACACCGCCAGCGAGAAGGGGATGCCCGTCGCACCCGCGTGCAGCGCGCTCCAGCCCAGGCCGATCTGCATGTAGAGCGTCCAGACCAGGAAGAAGATCCCGCACACGACGCCAAAGGTGAGCTGCACCGCGATGCCCGCCGCAAAGCTCTTCACCCGGAACAGCGACAGCTCGATCAGCGGCGAACCGTCCTTGCGGGTCTTGTACTTCTCGTACGCCGCCAGGACCGCGAAGACCAGCAGGCCGGCGGCCATCGTCGCGAACTCCCACAGCTGCCAGTCGTGCTCCATGTGGTCGCGCGTCAGCGGATACAGCAGCATCAGCAGCCCCAGCGCCACCAGCACCACACCCACCAGGTCCAGGCGCAGCGCCTTCGGAGCCCTGGACTCGGTGATGAACCGGCTGCCCAGCAGCAGAGCGGCGACACCGACCGGCAGGTTGATCAGGAAGATCGGACGCCATTCCAGACCGAAGAGGTTCCACTCGGTGAGCAGCGCTCCCAGCATCGGCCCCGACACCGCGCCGAGCCCGACGATCGCGCCGAACATGCCGAAGACCTTGCCGCGTTCGTGCGCCGGGAAGGTGGCGTGCACGATCGCGAGAACCTGCGGCACCATCAGCGAGGCCGTGGCGCCCTGGAGGATGCGGGAGGCGATCAGCATCTCGGGGTTCGCGGCGAGGCCGCAGAGCGCGGAGGCGAGCGTGAAGCCGCCGATGCCGAGGAGGAAGATCTTCTTGCGGCCGTGGATGTCGCCGAGCCTGCCGCCCGTGATCAGGCCGGCCGCGAAGGCCAGCGCATAGCCGGCGGTGATCCACTGGATCGCGCTGAACGAGGCTCCGGTGTCCTGCTTGATGCTCGGTATGGCGACGTTGACGATGGTCACGTCGACGAGGTCCATGAAGGCCGCGGTCATCACGATCGCGAGGGCGAACCACCGACGCCGGTCGGTCTGGGGCACTGCTGAAGTCATGCCCCGAAAACTAGACGGGATATAGGACAGATTACGTCCCAGTCGGCCGACATCCTGGAAAACATGACGGATACCCCGGCACGGCTCCTCACCCTGCTCTCGCTCCTCCAGACCCCGCGCGAATGGGGCGGTGGCGAACTCGCCGAACGCCTCGGCGTCAGCCGCCGCACCATCCGCCGCGACATCGACCGGCTGCGTGAGCTGGGCTATCCGGTGCAGGCCACGATGGGCGCGGAAGGCGGCTACCGGCTCGTCGCAGGCAAGGCCATGCCGCCGCTCGTCCTCGACGACGAGGAGGCCGTGGCCATCGCCGTCGGGCTGCGCGCCGGGGCCGGGCACGCCGTCGAGGGCGTCGAGGAGGCGTCCGTACGGGCCCTGGCCAAGCTGGAACAGGTACTGCCGTCCCGGCTGCGGCACCGCGTCGCCATGCTCCAGGCGGCGACGACCCCGCTGGCCTGGGGCGGCGACGGTGCGACCGTCGACCCGCACACGCTGACCGTGATGGCCGCCGCCGTCACCGGGCAGGAACGGCTGCGCTTCGGCTATGTCTCCGGCGACGGTACGGAGACCCGACGGCAGGTGGAGCCCTACCGGCTGGTGTCCACGGGACGGCGCTGGTACCTCGTCGCGTACGACCTCGACCGCGCGGACTGGCGTACGTTCCGGGTCGACCGGGTCGCCGACCCCTTCGCCACCGGCGCCCGGTTCGCGCCCCGCGAGGTGCCGGCCGGCAGTGCGTCCGAGCTCCTCCGGCGCTCGCTGACCCGGATCCAGCCCGTGCTCGATCTGGACGTCACCTTCGAGGCGCCCGCGAAGTTCGTGGCGGCGCGCCTCCCCGGCTCGCTGGGCGCGCCGGAACCGCTCGGCCCCGACCGGTGCCGGCTGCGCACGACCGCCACGGACTCCCTGGAATGGCTCGGACTCCGACTGGCGCTGGTGGACTGCGAGTTCACGGTCCACGCACCTGTGGAGCTGACGGAGTACCTGTCGGCCCTGGGGGCCCGTCTGGTCCGCGCGGCACGAACCGAAGCACAGGAGTGAAGCGGTGCCCCGGCCTCGGACGCCGGACGGGCTGGTGCCCGTCCGACCGGGGTGGCGCATCGCGCCGGGGGCGCTACGCCGCCGCGTCGAAGCCCGTGTCGCGTGCCATGCGCTTGAGTTCGAGGAGGGCGTGCTTCTCGATCTGACGGATCCGTTCGCGTGTCAGGCCGTGCTCCTTGCCGACCTCCGTGAGCGTGCGCTCGCGGCCGTCCTCGATGCCGTACCGCATGCGGATGATCGAGGCCGTGCGGTGGTCGAGCTTGCCGATCAGGCCGTCGAGCTCCTCGCTGCGCAGCAGCGACATCACCGACTGCTCGGGCGAGACCGCGGAGGTGTCCTCCAGCAGATCGCCGAACTGTGTCTCGCCCTCGTCGTCCACGGACATGTTCAGGCTCACCGGATCGCGCGCCCAGTCCAGTACGTCGGTCACCCGCTGCTCGGAGGTGCCCAGCTCGGTGGCGATCTCCGTGGGCTCCGGCTCGCGGCCGTGCTCGCGGTTGAACTCGCGCTGCACACGCCGGATCCGGCCGAGCTCCTCCACGAGGTGGACGGGGAGCCGGATCGTACGGGACTGGTCGGCTATGGACCGGGTGATGGCCTGGCGGATCCACCATGTCGCGTACGTAGAGAACTTGAAGCCCTTGGTGTAGTCGAACTTCTCGACCGCGCGCACCAGACCGGCGTTGCCTTCCTGGATCAGGTCGAGCAGCGGCAGTCCGCTGCGCGGATAGCGCCGCGCGACGGCCACCACAAGGCGGAGGTTGGAACGGATGAAGAGATCCTTCGCGCGCTCGCCGAGGGCGACCAGCATCTCCAGTTCCTCGCGTGAGGCACCGGCCGCTTCGCTCTCGGCCTCGCCGTCGAGGATCTGCCGGGCGTACACCCCGGCCTCGATGACCTGGGAGAGCTCGACCTCCTTCGCGGCGTCGAGCAGCGGCGTACGCGCGATCTCGTCCAGATACATGCCGACCAGGTCGCGGTCGGCGATGTCGCCGCCTGCGGCACGAACACTGCTTGCCGTGTCGCTGCTCACCCCGAGGGCGGGGGACTTACGACGGGCGACGGCGCGGGTTGCCATGCGTGCTCCCTTGCTGAGTGGGTCGCTACACCCATTCGGGTGTACTGCATCCGACGGAAACAACGACTGGAATCGGGACAGAATTCCCACAGAAGCCATCATTTTCGGGATCATGCAGTACCCTGCGCCGCCGCATGGGCGACAGACGCACGCCAGGGCGCGAGCGGGGCCACCTCTGAAGACGCCCCGCACCGCGTCCGGGTTGCGCGCCCCGGGGTGTCCGGCGGATCACGCCGGACACCCCCGGGCGTGTTTCGAAAGTCCCGCCTGGTCGGGAACGCCCGGCACGCACGCTCGCCGCGTTGTCGGTCGTCGGCGCAGCCCGCTGCGCTCTCCTCCCTCCGCCTTGCGATCGCACGCACCAGACGCCCCCGACCCCGCCCTCCGGGCGGACGACGCTACTTTCGAAACACGCCCTAGCCGAACTGCACCGACCGCTTCGCGAGGCCCATCCAGAACCCGTCGATCACGCTGCGCTGCGCCCCGAGGTCCCCCTCCGCCGCACCGAGCGTCACGAACAACGGGGCGAAATGCTCGGTACGCGGGTGGGCGAGCCGGCCGGCCGGGGACTTGCGCTCGAAGTCGAGCAGCGCGTCCATATCGCCGGAGTCCAGCGCCCGGTGCCCCCAGTCGTCGAACTCCACCGACCAGGCGGGCACGCCGTGCGCCGCCTGGCGGAGCGCGGCGAGGTTGTGGGTGAAGAAGCCACTCCCGACGATCAGTACGCCCTCGTCGCGCAGAGGCGCGAGCCGGCGCCCGATCTCCAGGAGCTTCTGCGGGTCCAGGGTCGGCATGGAGATCTGGAGCACGGGGATGTCGGCGGCCGGGAACATCTCCACCAGCGGCACGTACACCCCGTGGTCCAGGCCCCGGTCCGGGATGTCCTGTACGGGCGCACCGGCGCGGCGCAGCAGTTTCCGCACGGAGTCGGCGAGCCCGGGGGCGCCGGGGGCGGCGTACTGCACCTGGTAGTAGTGCTCGGGGAAGCCCCAGAAGTCGTACACGAGCGGAACGTTCGTGGTGGCGCCGATGGCCAACGGCGCCTCCTCCCAGTGGGCGGAGACCATGAGGATCGCGCGCGGCCTGGGCAGGTCCGCGGACCAGGCGGCGAGCTCACCGGGCCAGACGGGGTCGTCGGCGAGCGGCGGGGCGCCATGGGAGAGGTAGAGGGCGGGCATGCGCTCGATGGCCCGGGCGTTCATGGCGGCTCCCGTCGGTGGTGCGGTCGGAGACTTTGTTTAAGTCTCAAGCTTTCAGGAATCCACGATAAATCCGTCTAGTTCAATTTTCAAGAAGCCGCCGTACAGTGGTGACATGACAACCGCACAGTCCGCGGGCGCGGAAGAGCCGCGCTGGCTCACCGACGAGGAACAGCGCGTCTGGCGCGCCTACCTTCACGCCACCACGCTCCTCGAGGACCATCTCGACCGTCAGCTGCAGCGCGACTCCGGGATGCCGCACATCTACTACGGACTGCTGGTCCAGCTCTCCCAGGCACCCCGGCGGCGGATGCGGATGACCGAGCTGGCCAAGGATGTCAAGATCACCCGGTCGCGGCTCTCGCACGCCGTCGCGCGCCTCGAGCAGTACGGCTGGGTGCGCCGCGAGGAATGCCCCTCCGACAAGCGCGGCCAGTTCGCGTCCCTGACGGACGAGGGTCTCGCCGTGCTGAAGAAGGCCGCACCCGGCCATGTCGCCGCCGTGCGTCAGGCCATGTTCGACCGGCTCAACCCGGAGCAGCTGCGGCAACTGGGCGAGATCATGCGCGTACTGGCGGAGGGCCTCCAGCCGAAGGACGCGAACGCGGACCTGCCCTGGCTCCGCTGAGCAGCGGAACCAGGGCAGGTCCGTGTCGTGTACGTCAGTGCGTGACGACCGGGACCTTGGTCTCGTCCTCGACGGCCCCGGTGGCGGCGTCCGCCTCGCCCGTCCCGGCCGCGGCGGCCCCCGGGCGACCGGCGTCGAGGAAGGTCACCGCGATCGCCGCGGAAACCACCAGGATGCCGACCGCCCAGCAGATGGCGCTGGAGTAGCCGTGCACCCTCCGCCTGGGCCTGGAGCAGCTTCGGGTCGACGCCGTCCGCCGCGTGCGAGGTCAGGTACGAGGTGGTGGCCGAGGCGGCGACGGTGTTCAGCAGCGCCGTACCGACGGCACCGCCCACCTGCTGCAAGGTGTTGTCTCACACCCGAGAGCCCACGATCGGGCCACCCAGCGCGCGCCCGCGCGCCCTTCGTCCGAGGGTGATCAGCAGGGAGCAGTACGGAACGGCCGACTGCCGTGGACCGGAAGGCGTCTCTATGCGGACCCGCCCCCGGATACGCACACCCCGCGCGCCCCGTCGCTGCGCCGCAGCCGCCGCCCTCATGGGCTTCATCCTCTCCGCCGTCACCTCGGCGGGCTCCACCCTCACGCCCACCCCCCGGTCCACCGCGGGACCCGTGGCCGCGACCGCGGCGTCGAAACTCGGTCCCTGCCGGATCGCCGGCACCGTCGGCGTGCAGATGTCGGAGGGTATGCCCACCCTGTCCGGCTACTCCCGCTCCACGGGCGAGGTCCGGGCCCTCAACCTCATGATCGACTTCCCTGACGTGCCCGGGAAGGGCTCGGCGCTCGCACGGTTCGCGGAGTTCTTCCCTCAGACCTCCCGATGGTTCAGGACCAGCTCGTACGGCCGGCTCGTCTACCGCCCGGAGGCCCCGATCAAGAACTGGGTGCGGATGCCCCTCCCCTTCGCGTCATACGGTCTGGACCGCGGCGCCCCCTACGAGCCGGGCTACCGGCAGATGGTCGAGGACATCGTCACCACCGTCGACCCCAAGGTCGACTTCAGCGCATACGACCTGGTCAACGTACTGGTGACCCCGAACGCCGGGCCCTCCGCCCTGGACACCGTCCTGTCCGTCACCTTCTCCGGCAACGGAGAAGCCCCGTACGCCGACGGCGTCCCGCTCTCCAACGCGTCCTTCATCTACAGCCGCCAGGACGACGGCTCCGGCTCGTACGGCGAAACCGGCTTCCGGGTGCTGCCGCACGAGAACGGCCACGTCTTCGGGCTGCCGGACCTCTACACCTCGGACGGCGGCGACGCGGTCGGCCACTGGGACATCATGTCCGAGGACTGGGGGGCCAACAACGACATGCTGGGCTGGCACAAATGGAAGCTCGGCTGGCTCGACAACCACCAGATCAGCTGCGCCGCCCGGCACGGCACCAGCGAACACCTCCTCAGCCCGCTCCCCGTACGCGGCGGCGCCAAACTCGCCGTCGTACCGCTGTCCGACCGGTCCGGCTACGTCGCCGAGGTACGCACCCGGGCCGGCAACGACGAGGCGGTCTGCAAACCCGGCGTCCTCATCTACCGCGTGGACACCGGCGTCGACACCGGGCAGGGGCCGGTCAAGATATCCGACAGCACACGCGACAGCGGCGGCTGCACCCGGCAGCCCAATGTGCATGCCGAACTGTCCGACGCCACCTACCTGCCGGGCGACTCCTTCACCGACAGCGAGCACGGCATACGGATAGCCGTCACCGGCAAGGACGCCGCCGGCAACTACCGGGTGCGCGTCACACGCTCCTGAACGGGACCCCTGGGCTCCCGCTCCAGGATTCTTTCCGGCGGGATGGCGGGGCAGCGGATGCTCGCCTACGAGCACACGCTCCGGCACCGTGCCCGGCCACCGGACCCCGAACCGTACGTCCCGGTGAGCCGCCCGGCCAGTGCGCAGGCCGCCGCGAAGAACTCGCCTTACGTGTACGTCCCGCTCCCGGCGACCAGGAACGGACGGTCACCACAGGCCCACATTGGCTCGCCGGATGGTGTGCGGGCGCAGCGGTACACGGCGCGGGGGCTCATGAGCGCGCTCCCGGGGCGCGGTCGCCGATCCCGCTGCCGGTCTCGTGGCCGGTGACGTCTTCTCCGTCATCGGTGTCGTCGGTGTCTTCGGCACGCGGCGGGGGGAGGCGTGGGCCGCGGGACTCCGCCACGCGCAGTACGTCGGCGAGGCACTCGGACAGCCGGATCGCGGCGTAGCGCACCTCGGCGTGCGGGGACAGCAGGTCGCCCAGTACCCGCCGGGCCTCGACGAGCACCTCCAGGCCCTCGGCCAGTTGCAGGGCCTCCGTCTCGTCGGCCAGCCGCGAGAGGTAGCCGCCCTCGCTGCCGTTGGCGAGGAAGCAGGGTTTGCCGTCCGGCGACAGCCAGGGCAGCAGTCGGAGCGTGGGGAGGGAATCCATCAGGCCGCCACCTTCTCCGCGCCGATCACGTGCTGGTCGAGGTCGACCCCGAAGTCGGCTGCGAGGACGAGAGTGAGACGGCGGCGCCGCTGACGCGCCTGTTCCTGCTCGTGGGCGGCGAGGTAGGGGCGAACGAGCCGGGTCTCGGTGCCGTCGAGGGGAAGGTGCAGGCAGTACGGGGAGCAGTGGAAGGGGAGGCACACGGAGTCGGCGGGGCTGGGGGTGAGGTGTGCGGGACGGTGGGGGCGGGGACGGGGGTCGCCCGCGCGGTGGGTTCCCGTGCCGGGGCCGAGCAGAAGGCTCAGCCAATGGGCGAGGCGGCGGATAAGGTCGTGCACGTCGACGCTCCTGGTCAGCGTTGGCCATGCCCCGGGAGGTCTAGCCACCTCGCCGGGGTCTTTGTCGTTTCGACCTTACCGGCAACCGCGTCCCCCTGCACCCCCCTCCGTCATACCGCGTCGGGACGCGGCAGGACGCGTTCTACCTCTGCGTTGTGCGTCATGGTGCATCACCGTGGAGGGATGACCGATCTCCCCCGCTACGAGTACGTGAAACTTGCGGATGCCATCGCCGCCGACATCGCGTCCGGCAAGCTGCCGCAGGGGGCAGCGCTGCCCGGCGAGCGGGCCATGACAGACATTTACGGCGTGAGCATCGGCACCGTTCGACGCGCCGTCGTCGAACTGCGGAAGCGTGGCCTCGTCGCAACTCTGCCCGCGAAGGGGACGTACGTCATCGGGACACCGGAATCCCCCGTCAACGCCCCGGAGAACGACAACGGGACCGCTGGCTGACGGTCCCGTTCCTACGCTGCCGTATCGCTACTCGGCGGACTTCGCCCACACGCCCCGCCGCCTCTCGGGGCGGCCTGCGGTCCCCTCTGTCGGCATCCCCAGGCACAGATTCCTCGCCCGAAGGTCCTTCAGCGTGCTGGGCCACAGCTGGACCGCGGCGACGACGGCCGCCACGAGCACGGCAGGCAGCACCAGGCGCTTCCTGTTCATCAGCAGTCGGCAGCCCTGCGGGTTCTCGTAGGTGGCCTTGAGGTCGCTCTGCGCCGACTTGATCGGGTATGGGCATCCTTGAGGAGATCTCGGACGGATTCGGCCTCGGTGACGGCGTCGCTGAACTCCTTGGCCGTCTGCGTGACGAACCCCTTCGTCACGGAGGCGTTCTCGCCCTTCCAGGTGGACTTGTCAGCCTTGGTCTTCATCGCGGATCAGGGCGCGCAGGCCGACGACATCGGAACACACCCCCAAGGCGGTGCCGTCGTAGCGCGAAGACGGCATCAAGAGCACGTAAAGACTGCCGGAACCCGGCAGTGAACTTCTGTACGGATCAGTGGAACCATCCATCGGACGGCGGAAATCGCACGGCGGCCGAAGGGGCGGGGACATGGCTTGGTTTCTGGGTCTCGGCATCGTGGGTCTCGTGCTCCTCGTCCTGTCCCTCGTCCTCGACGGGGTGATGGAGGGGGTCCTCGACGGCTTCGGCGGGGGACTGGACGGGTTTCTGTCGTTGCCGGTGATCGCCGGGTTCGTGTCGGCTCTCGGGTTCACGGGGGCGATCGTGCTCGGCACGACCGGTACGGGGGCGGGGGTCGCCACCGGTGCGGGCGTGGTCGCGGGGAGCGTCGTGGGGTGGGTGACCTGGCGGTTCAGCCGGGCGCTCATGCGTGACGGTACCGCGCCCGCACCGCGGGGCGAGGACCTGACGGGCACGACCGGATCGGTGATCACCGCGATCCCGGCAGACGGGTACGGGGAGGTCCTGCTCTATCCCGGCGGTCAGCCCACCAAGTACGCGGCGAAGGCGGCCGCCCCGGTCGCGCGGGGCACGGAGGTCTGGGTCGAGGCGCTGCTCTCCCCGACATCCGTGTCCGTCCGGCCGGTCGAGCACTGACCGGCCGTCACGTTCAGTTCTTTCCTCTCAGTTCCGATCGAAGGGGGTTTCTTCATGAGCCCTGTCCTCACCGCCGTGGTGGGAATCGTCGTCCTCGTCGTCCTGCTCGGCCTCGTCGTCATCACGCGCTACAAGGTCGCAGGTCCCAGCGAGGCGTTCATCATCACCGGACGGCGCGGCAAGACGGCCACCGATCCCGCCACCGGCCGGGTCTACACGGACAACAGCGGCCAGAAGGTCGTGGTCGGCGGCGGTGTGTTCGTCGTCCCGTTCGTGCAGCAGAAGTTCAGCCTCGACCTGTCCAGCCGGCACATCCCCGTCGCCGTCCGGGGCGCGGTCACCCTGCGTGGGGTGAAGGCGAACCTGGAGGGCGTCGCGATCGTCAAGGTCGGCGGCACCGAGGACTCCATCCGGGCCGCGGCCCAGCGGTTCCTCATGCAGCAGGACGGCATCGTCGGCTTCACACAGGAAGTACTCTCCGGCGCCCTGCGCTCCATCGTGGGCCGGATGTCGGTGGAGGACATCATCCGCGACCGGGCCGCCTTCGCCGGACAGGTGGCGGAGGAGGCGGAGGCCAGCCTTTCGGGTCAGGGCCTGGTCCTGGATGCGTTCCAGATCCAGGACATCACCACCGAGGGTTCCTACCTGGAGGACCTGGGCCGGCCCGAGGCCGCCCGGGCCAAGCAGGAGGCGGACATCGCCGAGGCCGTCGCCCGCCGTGCCGCCGAGCAGGCCCGGCTCAAGGCCGAGGAGGAGATCGCGATCGCGCAGCGGACCCTCTACCTGAAGCAGGCCGAGATCAAGGCGCAGACGGACGAGGCGGCCGCCCAGGCGAACGCCGCCGGCCCGCTCGCCGAGGCCGCCCGTCAGCAGGACATCCTCAGCGAGCAGGAGAAGGTCGCCGCCCGCCAGGCCGCCCTGACCGACCGCCAGCTCGACACCCAGGTCCGCAAGCCCGCCGACGCCGCCCGCTACCAGGCCGAGCAGGAGGCCGAGGCACGCCGCATCGCCCTGGTCAAGGAAGCCGAGGCCGACGCCGAACGCGCCCGCCTGACCGGTGAGGGCGAGAAGGCCCAGCGCGCCGCGCTCGCCGAGGCCGTACGCATCGAGGGCGAGGCCCAGGCCACCGCCATCGCCGCCAAGGGCACCGCCGAGGCCGAGGCCATGCAGAAGAAGGCCGACGCCTTCGCGCAGTACGGCGACGCGGCCGTCCTGCAGATGCTCGTCGAGGTCCTGCCGCAGGTCGTCGCGAAGGCGGCCGAACCCCTCGCCGCCATCGACAAGATGACCGTCATCTCCACCGACGGAGCGACCAAGCTCTCGCGCACGGTCACCGACAACGTCACCCAGGGCATGGAGCTCCTCACCTCCGCCACCGGAGTCGACCTCGCCTCCCTCCTCCAGGGAATCACCGGGGCAAAGCCGGCACCCGAACCCGGCCCGGCTGCCTCGGGCACGCCGGTCGAGATCACCGACTGAGACACGGCTCCGACGGGGGACGGCCGGCATGAGAAGGAGCTTCAAGGTGCATGCGGGGCTGCAGTTGGCCCTGGCCACGGCGGCGCTGCTCGCCGCCGCCTACGCCGCGGTCCCGCACCCCCCGAGTCGCCCGCCCGCTGCCGACAGCCTGATCGCACCGACCGCCCGTCCGGCACACTCCGCTGGAACTTCCCAGGTCAGAGGGCATGACACAAATCCCCGGCCGCACGCAGTGGCAACGGGGGCGACCACCGCAAGCCCTATCCGCTAGGCTGTCACCGGTCAGTCGACCTTCAGGGCAGCTGCCCCGGGAAAGCGTCCCTCCGGACCTCCTCCCGGCAGCCCCGAGAGGGAGCCTGACCAGGGCGTTTGTCTCATCCCGCCCCGGCATTCCCCACTGGGGTCTCCGCGGAGGGTTTCGACAAGCCCCGCCTTCGTAGCTCAGGGGATAGAGCACCGCTCTCCTAAAGCGGGTGTCGCAGGTTCGAATCCTGCCGGGGGCACCAGCCAAAACGGCCCGGACCGATCATGGTTCGGGCCGTTTTGACGGCAGCATTTGACGGCAGTCGAGCAGCCGGCCCATGTGGCTGATCGCCTCCCGCTGGGTGTCGTGCACGACGTGCGTGTACACGTCCATCGTGATACCGATCTGGCTGTGCCCGAGGATCTCCATGATGACCCGCGGCGCAACGCCGGCCGCAGTCAGCAGCGTGGCGCAGCCGGGCGGCCCGGCGGATCCCTGTTCAAGCCGTTGCGGCAGGTCATCGAGTCGGTCAACGAGACCTTCAAGGGACAGCTCAACCTCGAACAGCACCGAGGGCGCACGCCCCGCGGTGTCGCCGCCCGCATCATGCAGCGAGTACTCGCGCTGACCGCCGCGATCTGGCACAACGACCACACCGGAGAGACCACCCTCCGCTCGCTCACCTCATACGATCACTGACCCCTTGGAATTGATCATCTAGTAGGGCTTTGTTAGGTGGGCTCGTTGGTCCTCTTGGGCTACGGTGTGATGTTCTGTCAGGTGTGACACCTGAGGAGATGGATGTGGTCCGCCCGCGTCTGGAGGCGTTTGCGGCGGAGATGCTCGGTTCGCTCAAGCGGCGGGATCAGCGGGCCAAGGGCGAGCTGTACATGCGCGGGCTGATGCTGGACGGCAAGCGCAAGTCGATGCAGCCGATGGCCGAGCGCCTGGGTGTGGACCACCAGCAGCTCCAGCAGTTCGTGTCGTCCTCGACCTGGGACTACGCCGAGGTCCGCCGTCGGGTGGCCCGATGGGCCGCAGCGCACATCGCCCCGGAGGCGTACGCGATCGACGATGTGGGCTTTCCCAAGGACGGGTACGACTCCCCGGGGGTGGCCCGGATGTACTGCGGCGCTTTGGGCAAACGGGGCAACTGCCAGATCGGCGTCAGCGTCAACCTGGTCTCCGACCGCGCCTCGGCGGCGGTCGACTGGCGGCTGTTCCTTCCCGAGAGCTGGGACGACGCCAAGAACAGCGGGGATGCGCTGCTGGCGGAGGCGATCAGACGCCGGCGCACGAGAGCGGGCATCCCCGACCAGGTCCGGCACCGGGAGAGGTGGCGCCTGGCCCTGGACATGCTCGACGAGGCCCGCGAAGAGTGGGAGCTGCCCGGTCTGCCGGTGGTCGCCGATGCCGGTTATGGGGATGCCACCGGTTTCCGTGAGGGGCTGACCGAGCGCGGCCTGGCCTACGCGGTGGCGGTCAAGGGCAGCACCACCTGCTACCCCGGTGATGCGTTCCCCGAGCGCCCGCCCTACAGCGGCACCGGCCGCCCGCCCGGGCCGGCCTACCCCCAGCCGCACACCACCCTGCGGGCGCTGGCCCTGGCCACCGGACGCGGCGCCGCGCGGACCGTCACCTGGCGCCACGGCACCAAGACGACCAAGAACAACCCCCGTGCCGCCATGCGCTCACAGTTCCTGGCCCTGCGGGTCCGCCCGGCCAACCGCACCATCCGCCGCGCCACCGACGGCTCACTGCCCGAGTGCTGGCTGCTGGCCGAATGGCCGCCCGACTCCGCCGAGCCCACCGACTACTGGCTGTCCACCCTGCCCGCCGACACCCCACTGCGCGAACTGGTCCGCATCGCGAAGATCCGCTGGCGCGTCGAGCACGACTACCGCGAACTCAAAGACGGCCTCGGACTGGACCACTTCGAAGGCCGCAGCTACCTCGGCTGGCACCGACACGTGACCCTCGTCTCCCTCGCCCAGGCCTTCTGCACCCTGCTGCGAATCAACCCAAAAGCCCCTGCGCCGGCCTGACCCTCTACGCGGTACTCCGCGCGTTACAGAAACTCCTGGCCACCTGGACCGGCGCCTGCTCGATATGCGGCCAACCCGCCCCCACACCCAAACCCCACCACAGAACCTAACAAAGCCCTACTAGAAGACCGATGAAGATCTTGCTCCAACCGCCTGACTCGCCCCGGATTGCCAGTAAATGTCAATCGCCATGAACCAGTGCAAGCCGGGCGCGATTCCAAGATCTTCAGGACACTCCTAGGCGGGAGCGCTTCCTCCACTGTTGCGGATCATGGCCCCGAGCCGATCCGCAATGGCCCGGTCCCGGTCGCTGGTCATGTGCTGATAGATCAGTGCGGCCCGGGAGCTGCTGTGCCCCATGCGCGTCATCAGCTCCCGCGTGCTGGCACCGGCCGTCGAGGCCAGCCGAAGATCGTGGAAGTGCAGCTTGGCCGTGACGCCCGCAGCCTTCCGGGCCTTGACCCAGTCGTCCCGGAAGTTACTCCGCCGCAGTCAGGAGTCGCTCCGGCGTCCCGCCGAAGACGCGTACCTCGCCGGGGAGGTCCCTATGGATGCGGTGAAGTCGCGGGTGAAGTGCGCCTGATCGGCGTAGCCCAGTTCGGCGGCGAGAGCGGACCAGTCCTGCGGGTCGGTGGCCGCACGTGCGGCGGCTTCCTGCATGCGGGTTCGCCGGATCACCCACTTGGGTCCGATGCCGACGTATTCGGCGAACAGCCTCTGCAGCCGGCGCACGCTCATGTCGGCGATCGCGGCCAGCTGGGACACGCGTAGAACAGTAGGGTCGGTGCTGATCGTTTCAACCAGCCTGGCCGCCTCATCGATGGCAGGGTCAGGCGTGGGGCGGAAGTCGCGCAGGAGCGTGGCTGCGAGGTGGAGCGCGGTGGGCACGCAGGGTTCAGTGATGATGGCGTCTGCTGCTGCCCGCGCCGCCGGGCCGAAAATCTCTTCGATGTCCAGGACTCGGTCGGTGAGGGTGGACACCGGGGCAGTGAGGAAGGGGCGGAAGCCGCCGGGTCGGAATCGCAGACCGAGTGCCCGGCCGGTGCCAGAGATCTCTCGGGTGAACGTGTCGCTGACGATGCCTGTGATTTGGGCCTGCCCGCCGGTGATGAAGGTGAGGTGGACCACCGGGTGGGTGAGGACTTGCTGCCGGTGTGGTTCGGTCAAGTCCCAGCGGAGGATCCAGTAACCGTCCACGAATGGGGTCAGATCCGCCGGGGTCGGCTCGTGGTCGATTCGGAACCGCTCAGCCGCGGTGCGCGGGTCGAGGATGACCCGCTGTCGCGTTTGTTCAATACCCGTCATCGTCGTCCTGTCTACCGTGCCTGAGGGCAAGCAGGGAAGGGATGACGTGGAGATCAGATCTGTGATGGCCCGAGCCTCCAAATCGGCGGTGGACATCGTCCGAGGGATCGGGCCGGACGCGTTCGACGGGCACACACCGTGTCCGGAGCTGAAGGTCGGTGCACTCCTGAATCACCTGATCTTCTTCACCGGCGTGCGAGGGCACGCCGCGGGCCTGAAGCGGCCCCCGCAGGCTCCGGATGAGGTGACGGAGGGGCATGACTTCACCGCGGAGCCGGATTGGGCCGAGACGTATGCCGCCCAGACGGCGGCGACCGCCGCCGTCTGGAGCGCTCCGGAGGCTTGGGCCGGCGAGACGGCGCTGACCGGGAGCGGGCGGATGCCGGCCCGCTTCATCGGTGGGATCGTGCTGGGCGAGTGGTTGCTCCACGGTTGGGACCTGGCGGTGGCCACCGGGCAAAAGCTGAACGTGGACGACGAACTCGCGACAGCGCTGTACGAGGACATCGCTGGGAAAGCCGAGATGGCCAGGCAGTACGGGGTGTTCGGCCCCGAAGTGAGCGTGCCGCCGACCGCGCCGCTTTTTGAACGCGCTCTGGGACTAGCGGGCCGTGACCCGTCGTGGAAGCGCCCAGTTGACCGCACCACAGCTGCACCAGATCGAGCGGGGAACGGCGGGGAACCACGGTGATGGACTGGCAGCAAGCACGAGAACGGCCCCTGGCCGATTTACCTGGTCAGGGGCCGTTTCACCTGGCGGTGGCAGGTTCCCTTGCCGCGCCACCGCCCCGTTTCGGACCAAAACGTGATCTTGCAGCCTGGGCCTGAGCGGAAGAGAGGGCGATCTGGCATCCACAGTTGACGTCAACGACATTGGACCGCCGCAGCGTTGAGCGGCCTTTTGCGGACGATGATGAAGATCCTGTTGGCCTTCGTGGCGCTCATCGTCGTCTTCCTGGTAGCGGGCTTGATCACGGCGGTGTCCATGGCATTTGCCCTCCGTTGAGCCGTGAGTTGAGGGTGCCGTACGGGCCCGGTGCTGTACAGCAGCGAGTACAGCAACCGCGGTGACCGCAATCGATCGCTACCGCCCCTCAGTGCCAGGCCGGCCAGCCCCGTAGACCTTACTGACCGCCGTGCCGGTAGTTCGCATCGAGGGGCAAGGCCGACGCGCACTTCCCTCTGGGACCACACGCTCTGCACGCACCGCACGAAGCCAGCCCAGAAGGGGCTGCGCTCGCCCCCGAGCCCTGCCATAGTCGCGGCTGTGAGCAACAAGGAGGCTCTGCCTGAACTGGTGCTGCACGGCAGACGAGGGATCGCACGCTTGACGAAGAATGCCGTTCTGCTGGACCGGTCGGGGATCCGGTTGATGATTCCGCTGATGGCGGTCGAGACAGTTCGTGTCAGCGGGGCGAAACAACGGACTGCCGAGATCGTGCTGACCTCGGGCTCCGCCGAGGCTGATGCGACGGCGGTGTACGCGATCCGATCCAGCAGCGCCGAGGCCGTCACGGCTTTTGCACATGCCGTCAACTCGGCCATTCCCGAGCGGGACGAGGCGGAGCGGTGCTTCGACGGCGCGGTACTGGTAAGGACGTCAGCCACCCCGCTGGTGGTCAAGGAGCGGCTCTGGTCGCCGCGTGAGCGGGCAGTCGCCGGGGTGTTCGCCGGAGTCTTCGTTCTTGGGCTGGTGCTGCCCGGCCTGCGGAGGGACGGGGAGCTCATGACGGTGTGGGCTGCATGCTTCGCGGCGTTTTTGGCGGGGTGCGCGGTCGCTTACAGCACGTGGAACGCGTTGGTGGTGTGGTGGATACTGCGGCGTCGTGGCATAACCGTTGTCGGTACGTACGAGGATTTCGAGTACGGGTCGACGGACGCCAGCCCGGGCACCCGGGTGTACGCCTTCACCGACGTGACCGGGGCGGCGCATAAATTCCGTGGCGACGGCAGGATCGTGAGCCACGAGCCAGACCGGATCGAGATCACGTACGACCCCGCCAGACCCGAGCGCGCGATCGGCCGGAAAGACCCATGGGTCAAAACTCTTCACTTGCTGGCCTGGCTGTTCCTCGGAGTGCCCGTGACGATCGCCACGGCAGCCTACCTGCTGATCTACTTCTCTGCCGCGCTGTTCGGCGCCTGATCCGGGATCGCAGCGACCGTCACCGTCTCCACACTCCCCCTATGGTCGACTGCTGGCGCAGTGAGTCTGTGTGGCCGCGCGATCGCGGAGCAAGGTCGCATGCGGCTGTGACGGCAGTGCTGACGGCAACGCGGCCGAACGTCCACGGATGAGGGCAGCGCCAGGCGGAATCAGGATCGGGGTCCAGGCCTGGGAGAGCACCGGTTGCCCGCATCTTCTAAGCGCCGGATCGCATCCCCGGGTGAGTGTCCAACTGCGTGACAACGCCGACGTACAGCGGCGGACAAGCGCGGACGTCTGTGCACCAGCGTCGCAGGTGAGAGGAACAGCCGGCCAAGGTCGAGCGCCCAGCCAAATTCGTTCGGGACGAAGAGGTCGTGTGCCACAGCCGTGCCGGATCGAGCGGTCAGCCACGGTCAATCGAGGTGCGTAGCCGCGTGGATGACCGTTGGCGGCCTCAGCGCCCCGTGCGGGTGTTGACCAGTGAGGATGTGTCCGCGGGCGGCGCCAGGCCTACAAAGCAGCGGTCGTCAGCCACGAGGGTCGCGGCTCAACCCTGCCAATGAGGCCAAATCGCGACCTATCACGACCCATTCAGGTCCGCTCACACTCGAACACATGGGGGCGACAGGGGACATTCGCTGGACAGCGTGCCAAGTCTGTTACACGGAAGACCCGACCGTGCGCACACGTGGTCGGATCAACCTCTTGGCCGTACTCTGCGATCCCTGTTGGAACAGGGTGGCCAACGACCTTGCCGAGGACGAGGGCGCCACGGCCCCTCCGCTGCCCGAGCCTGGCCCTGACGACGTGTCATTGATCGAGCCGCCCACGTGTGACGACTGCGGAGCCCCGGTTCGCCTCTACCCGACCAACTACGACCGATGGGTGAGTCTGGCCACGGCAGAGCTCCCTGCCAAGAACGTGCCGGCCCGCTATCGCTGGCGGCTCATGAAGCGGTACGCCCGGCATTCGAGCATGGTCGTCGATCTCGTGGCCGTCCGACTGCGGGGCATCGATCCGTTGCTCAGCGAGCTGGTGGTTCCTGCTCACCGCATGCTGTGCGTCCAGGACGAGGACGAGCCGTAGGCCGGCGTGCCGTGCCCCCGGCGTGCCCGTTCCGAAGGGTCGGCACGGGGAATCACGGGGAACGGCGGCCGCCCATCGATTCCTGCCCAGGTCAGCGTCTTGCCAGGTCGGCCGGAATCCGCATACGCGATCTTCCAAACTGGGGCTTCACTCCTTGTACAGCTCGATGAAGCGGCGGGTGACGTTGGCCGGGTGGAGCAGTTCCCCGTTCTCCCGCGTGAAGAGGCGGCCGGTCTCCAGCCAGGCGGTCCCCCACTTCTCACGCTTCCAGGTTTCAACTCCCGCCCTAGGCAATTGCGGTGGCATCCTCGTGCATACGCCGTCAAGTCAGGCCGTGTACTCGCCAGGGGGAGCACGTGGAACACCTTGAGCCGGAAGACGCTCGGATCATCGGGGCCTACACCATTCTCAGACGCCTGGGAGCTGGCGGCATGGGGCGCGTTTACCTGGCCCGCACAGCCGACGGCCGCCCTGTCGCTGTGAAGACGATGAACGAGGCTGGGGCCCGGAACAAGGAGCTTCGCACGCGGTTCGTCCGTGAGGTGAAGGCCGCAAACATGGCTGCGCGCGTGGGAGGCCCCACGGTGGAGGAAGCGGACCCCGCGGCGCGGATCCCCTGGATGGCGACGGAATTCGTTCTCGGCCCCTCACTGCGGCAGGCCGTCGAGACGTACGGGCCACTGCCCGAAGCGAGCTGCCGGGTACTCGGGCTCGGACTGGCCAGAATGCTCAGAGACCTGCACGAGAAGACGACCATCATCCACCGTGATCTGAAACCGGACAACGTCATGCTCTCGGCCACCGGGCCCCGGTTGCTCGACTTCGGGATCGCGTTCACAGCCGACGACACCATGCTCACGGTCACCGGCCAGACACCGGGCACCCCGGGGTTCATGGCGCCGGAGCAACTGTCGGGCGGCAGAGCCCAGAAGGCATCGGACATCTTCAACCTCGGCGCGGTGCTCGCGTACGCAGCGACCGGACGGCGTCCCTTCGGAGGCAGCAGGGACCGATGGAACGCGCCCCTCAACGAGTACCCCGACCTGGACGGGATCCCCGGGAAGCTCAGAACGCTCATCGTCTTCTGCATGGCCAAGGACCCAAGCCTGCGACAGCCGCTCTCTTATCTCATCGACGAGCTCGAGAGACCGGCAGGCACGCCGGAGCCGTGGCTTCCTGCCCCGATCCGCCGCGATATCGAACGGCAGAGCGTCGAAGTGGAGCGGGCACTCCAAGAAGACAGCCGCCAGGCAGAGGCGCCGCACCCGGCGACGGTCCTCGACCCGAAGTCGGACCACCGGCACGAAGCGTCGACACAGACCGCGGAAGCGCGACCAGCTGTCACCGCTCCGCCCGAGCCCGTCACAGCGCGGACATCGGCACGCGAAGGCGCACTACCCCCGGCATCCGGCCGCGCGCGTGTCGCCCGACGCAACGCCCGCCTGGCTATCGCTCTGGCTGGCCTGGCCGTCGTCTACCCGGCGATCGTCTTCGGAACGAGCCTGCACTTCCTCCCCACCGTCGGCCCGGCGGCCGAGAAGTGGTTCAGTTCTGCCGGGTGGCTCGACCCACGGGATTGGCTGGACACGGGCACGATCGGCCTCGTCAGCGACCTGTCCGGCGCAACGTCCGCGGAACAGGTCTACGTAGCCGGCTTCACCGCCTTCCTCGCCCTCCTGGCAACGGCCGTGCTTCTCCTGGCACGCCGCTTCCTCCGTTCCAGCGGCGCCCGCCCCTGGAGGCCGTTCGACCTGACCGTCCCGCTGGCGACGGCATACGCGGCGTACCTCATCGGTGGCTTCGCCGGCAGGGACATCAAATTCGCCGGACCGGCACTTGAACTCCTCTACACACTCGGACTCGGCTAACCAGCGCCACCATCGCCCTTCGCCTTCAGCTTCTCAGCGGGCCCCAGCGTGGCGCCTCTTCCTGAGCAGCCGGTCCATGTGGCTCATGGCCTCGCGCTGCGTGCCCTGCACGACGTGCGTGTACACGTCCATCGTGATGCTGATCTGGCTGTGCCCGAGGCTCTCCATCACGACCCGAGGCGCCACCCCGGCCGAAGTGAACAGGTTCGCGCAGCCGTGCCAGGCGTCGTGGAACCGGATGACACGAAGGCCGGCGGAGGCAGCGACGCGGGTGAAGGAGCGGTAGACGTTCCGGGGCGTGATGGAAAGCCTCGGGCACGCCGGCTGACATCAACGACCGCAGACAGCCGCGTTGCATGGCGTACGGCAATGAACAAGACCATGCCCCGCACCGGCCTTGTCTGCTGCGGCCCAACAGACCTGTGATCGAACCCCTTAAAGCGGGTGTCGCAGGTTCGAATCCTGCCAAGGGGGGCGTTCAGGATCGACCCTCCGTACCGCGTTCACCACCGGGCGGCCCGCGTGGAGGCCATTCAGACGGGCCGGGCCAGGCGGGCCGTCAGAGCACGGGCCCGGGCCTGCTGGACCGCTCCCGCCTGAGAGGCGGCGAAGCGCAGCAGGCCCGGGGGCGTCCGCAGGTGCAGGGTGTCGGTGACGACGCTGCCGGCCTCGTGGCGATCGATGGCGAAGCGGTAGCTCATGCGGACCCGGCCGGGGCTGCGGACCTCGCCGGAGATCTCGGCGGAGTGCGGGAGGCCGTCCGGGACGGCGATGAGCGTGACATCGATGATGTTGTCGTGCCGCAGGACGCCCAGGAACCGGAAGCGCTCCACGGCCGTGTAGTTCACGGTCCCGCCGCTGCGGCGCACGTCGCGGACGGCGACGAGGAGCGGCGACAGGCCGACGTAGTGCAACGGTTCGGCCAGGTGCGCGAAGACCTCCTCCGGCGGCGCGGCGATCCGAAACGTGTGCTTCAGCTCGGTGGACGGCACCTCGGGCCCCTCCTCGATACGGCGCGGTGGCACGGTGATCCTCCCACCGCCGGGGCAGAAGTTCCCCACCCCGGCGGAGGGCGGCCTTGCGGGTCAGTACAGCTGATGAGAGCCCGGCCCCGGAGCCGACGACAGACATGCCGGACGCGTCCCGGATCGTGCGGGGAACCACGGGGAACAGCGGGCAACGGGCCGGCGGCCAACCAGCCGGGGACACCGTTCCGCCCCAGGTCGGCAAGGCAGCGAAGACCGAAGCACACGAGCTTCCCGAGCCGGCCCGCTCAGGGGCCCGACGAAGACATGTGCCTCACGACCAGGCTCGGCGAACTGCTCCAGGTGGCGCGTGATCTCGTCGAGCAGCTCGACCGGGAAGGAGACCGTGCGCGCTGTTGCGCTTGAAAGGGGCCGGCCTGTACGGCTGAGTGTCTGCGGGACGTGTCAACCGGCCTGCGACGGACTCTGCTTCATGCTGTCGACGACGGCCCGGTTCATGATGGCGCTGGTGTAGATCACCGTGCCGGGCTTGATCGGGGCGTCCTCACCGCTGTTCTTCCGCACCTGGACGGTGCGCTGGCCGAGGAAGACATGGGTCTTCCTGTCGAAGATCCATTCCTCGCGCCGACCGCTGGTCTCGTCGAGCCGAGCCACCGCCACTCCGTGCCGGCCCACCGCGTCCACCGCGTCCTGTACCACGACGACGCCGGGGATCTTCGCGGCGGCCTTGAACAGTGCCGAGTAGAGCCCGGCCGGGGGGTAGCTCTCGCCGAGCAGGTCCCCGATGGTGGTGAACGCCTCCTGGTCGGGGGAATTGCCGTGCCCCTTGGTCTCCTTGTAGATCTTGGCCAGCAGTTCGTCGGGGTCGGTGGTGAGCTTGGCCAGGTAGTCGTACGACGGACTGTTCAGGTGCGCCTTCGGTGCGTTGCCCTGCTCGTCGGGGAGGCTCAGGGTCTCGCCCTCGGGGCTTTCGTTGACCGTGGGGTCGATCAGCCAGCCCTTGGTGCCGTCCGGGGACGTCCATACCTGGCGGCGGTGCAGCTCGTTGACGGCCACGGTGGTCTTGCCGTTGACGGTCTTCAGGGAGGTGTCGGCCGTCTTGGAGTCGATGTAGATGTACTGGCCGGGCTTGACGGCCGGGTGGGACCCGTCGGCCGCCGCCAGCGAGATCTGGTCGAGCAACTGGGGCACGCCCTTGGTGGTCGCGGCGCCGATCTGGGTGGTCAGGGCCGGTCCGGTGGCGACGCCGCCGTCCTTGGCTCCGCCACCGCCGGACATCGCAAGCCCGGCAACGACCACCCCCGCCACAGCGGCCGCGATTGCGGGCAGCGCGATCGCCGCACGCGGGAGCCGGAAACGCCGTGCCTTCGGGGGGGCTGCCGTCGCCGTGCGCTCTTCCTGCTGCTTGTTGTGAATCCGGTCCATCAGACGCTCCCTGTGGAACTGGTGGCGGCCCGTCGGCAGGTCACGCGCTGTCCGGAACAGGAGCTGTGCGCTCTCGTCCCCCTCGGCCGGATTCTGCCGGGACGTGTTCGCGTTCATCGGTTTCCTTCCTGTGCGGGCCGGATCGCGTTTGCGTGATCGCCTCTTGTCTGTCGGCCGACGAGGCCGCCTTCCCGTTTCTTGCGCACTTTCTTGCGCGCCGTTTCGGTTGCCGGGCGGACGGCTTCGGCAAAGGGGCGCGCCGATTCGGCTCCGGCCAGCACTCGCAGCTTCTTGCGGGCCCGGGAGAGCCGGGAAGCGACCGTTCCGACCGGGATCCCGAGCGCTTCCGCCGCTGCCTCGTAGTCCAGACCCTCCCCCAGGCAGAGCGTGATGACCTCGCGCTCCGGTCTGCGCAGCGCGGCGAGTGCGGTGAGAGCCGCCGCGAGTCGCCGCCGGTCGTCGACCCGGTCGGCCACATCGTCGGCGTGGTCGGCCACCGACAGCTCGGCCGCCGCGGCGGCGTTGGCCGCCGCCCGGTACCGCCGGTTGCTCCGGTACTGGTTGCGCGCCGTATTGGTGGCGATGCCCAAGAGCCAGGGCCGCAGGGAGCCGCCCTCGGGGTCGACCTTGTCGCGCAGCCGCCACGCCTCCATGAAGGTCGCGGCCATCACGTCCTCGGCCGCCGACCAGTCGACGGTCAACCGGAAGGCGTGGTTGTAGACCGCGCGAGAGTAGCTGTCGAAGAGCTCAGCGAACGCGGTCGATTCCCCGGCCCGTACCCGGGTACGCATATGAGTGCTCACCTCAATGAGCTGTCCGGCACCCCGCACCGACTTCCTGTGACCTGCGCCACGCTATGGCCTTGATGTGCCTTCCAAGCTCGACGGGGCCCACGGCGAACTGCACATTCCCCGGGGCGCGCACAACAGGCTCGGCATCCACGGCCAGGGGTCAAGTACCAAAAACTCGCGCGGCGTTGACGCACAGGCCCGACTCCGGAACCCTCCAGTCAGTGTGACTCGGTCCGGTTGCCCCACGGATCACAGACGGCTCGCGTCACAGCAGCACCTCACGCTCAGGACCCCTCTGACGATCTCTGGACCACGCATGAGCATGCACCAGTCCCCGCCCCCGCATCAGTCCTACGGATACTGGCAGCCGACGTACCCTCCGCCGGCCGTGCCTCCTGTGGTGGGCCCGCCTCCCGAGGCCCTCGGCAACCAGGGGGCGCGGCTCGCCGCCCGTTTTCTGGACGCGGTCTTCATAGTGCTCGCCCTGCTGCTCGTTGCCGGTCTGGTCATCCTGATCCAGAACCTGACGGTGGACAACGAGCTCATCGGAATGGTTACCGGGGTGGTCGGGTATGCCGGGATCGGGCTGGTCCTTCTCTGCTACGAACCCGTGATGCTCTGGAGGTCCGGTGCCACCTTCGGCAAGCGGATCTGCGGGTTGCGCGTCGCCCGGCTCGACGACGGGCAGGACCTCTCCTTCGGAGGCGCGTGGTTGCGCTGGTTCACCAGCTTCCTGATGGGGTTCGTGCCGTTCCTGGGGCTGGTCAACGTGCTGTGGTGTCTGTGGGACAAGCCGTTCCAGCAGTGCCTGCACGACAAGGCGGCCAACAGCGTCGTTGTCGTTGCAAGAAGCGCGCCCTAGTGGCCGGAAAGGTTTGCCGGGAAGCTCGCGGCGTCCGGTGCGGTGCATCGCAAGGCGGAGGATCGCAGCTCGTACTTGGCCGTACTCGCGCGATTCGACAACGCAGCGAAGTGCCGTGCCGGGGGGCGCGAGCCGGTGAACCTTTCCGGCCACAGCACTAAACGCACGGAGCCTACGACAGGCCGCATCTCCCACTCCGGGGCCGGCTCGTACGCTGCCTCCCCTTGAACGCAGCGCACTCACCCTGGATGCTTCATGTCCTTTTCCATCCTGGTCCGGCTCTTTGCCATGAGCTCATGCGCTTGCCGCTCGATCTCTTCCGGGTCCAGACCCATGGCACGCCCCATGTTCGTCGACCAAACCGCCGAACGCACGCTGGCCTCGAAGTTCAGATCGGCGCGGATCGCGTCGCGCGCGGCCTGACGGTTCTGGCTCACCATGACGAACGTCGACAGGAAGATCGCCTCCAGACTGACGATCATGGTGAGCAGCCCGAAGGGGTAGGGATCAAAGACCACGGACTGCCCGAACATGCCTTCGTTCACCGCGATCCAGCCGGCGAACCAGAGCATGTGCACGTACACGAAAGCCATTGATCCGGCGAAAGCGGTGATCGCGTCCGCGATGTGGTCCTGCACGCCGCGTCCGCGGGCGAAGACATCCTGCTCATGGGACAGATGGATGATCGGGCGCGGCCGGGAACCGCCCACCGGGCCGTCGGGGTGGGACGTCATGGCGCCATCCTGCACGCGTCGCGGACGACACCGGGCGTGGAACGCCGCCACCGATGAAGTGTGGACCACATGGCGCACCGGGCTCGACACATGCGCGGCTGTGGTTGACCTTGCCCTTGGGTCAAGGCCGAGAGTCCCGGCCAGGAGGATGGGGTCCGTGACCACGACACTGCTCAGCATCGGCGAGTTCGCCGCGCGTTCGCGGCTCTCGCCCAAGGCGCTGCGTCTCTACGACCGGTTGGGGCTGCTCGCGCCGGCCCGTGTGGACGAGGCCACCGGGTACCGGTGGTATCGCGCGGATCAGGCGGAGCGGGCGCGGCTGGTGGCGCAGTTGCGGCAGCTCGACATGCCGTTGGCGAGGATCGCCGAGGTGGTCGAGCTGCCGGGGCCGCGCGCCGCCGAGGAGTTGGCGGCGTACTGGGCGGGTGTCGAGGAGCGCGTCGCGGTGCAGCGCGCGCTCGCGGACCGTCTCCATGACCGGCTCTCGGGAAGGAGAAGGAAGTTGTACGAGGTCAAGTTGTGCGATGTGGCGGAGCAGGTGGTGCTGACGGAACGCCGGCACCTGCTGTCCGACGAGCTGCCGCGCTGGATCCCGGCGGCGTTCGGGCGGCTGGAGCGGGCGGCCGCCGAGTGCGGCGGGATGACGGGGGCTCCGTTCGTCGCGTACTACGCGGAGGTGAGCGAGGAGAGCGACGGGCCGGCGGAGGTGTGCGTGCCGGTGGCGGATGCGGCGGCGGCCGAGGCGTACGCGGCGGCGAGCGGGCGGGGCAGCGGTGCCGCCGTACGGATCGAGCCGGCGCGGCGGCTGGCGTACACGCGGATCACCAAGGCGCAGGTGGCGTATCCGCAGATTCTCTCCGCGTACGAGGCGGTGGAGGAGTGGGTCGGGCAGCAGGGGCTGACGATCGACGGGCCGTGCCGGGAGGTCTACTTCGAGCCGGACTGGGACGGGGCGGGGCCCGACGAGGAGGTGTGCGACATCGCGTGCCCGGTGGCCTGAGCGCCCCGCGGGGCGCCGCGAGCCCGGCATCATCCGCCGGACACCTTCTGAGCGCCGCGTGCCCAGGCTTTCGTCGCTTCGCCCAGCGCGGCGACGACCTGGGCGAAGCGGTCGTCGTCGGAGCGGATGTCGCGGTTGAACTCGATGTGCGGGAAGGGGGTTTTGCGCGCGTCGGCGACGCGGCCCTGCACATTGGTGCGGCCTTCCAGGGGACATGTACGAACCCAGCCCCGGCAGACGTCGAAGCCCCGGGCGCGCAACGCGTCCGCGGTGTGCCGGCCCTGTTCGCGGCCGCGGGTTCCCTTGCCGGTCGAGGCGATCACGTCGTATTCGGAGCGTCCCGGAGGAGCTCAGCCGAGCTCCTCCGGGCACGGTGTGCCGCGCGGCAGCCGGTAGGGCGAGGCAATGCGGTACGTACCGGGCGCGGGGGCGAGCAGTTCGGTCCACTCGTCGCCCGCCGCGTTCTCCTCCGCCTTCAGCAGACAGCCGTGGCGGTTCACCGGCCCCTCGGGCGGTTCCACGCTCGTGCCGTCGGCGTCGACCAGACCGAGCCACGGCGAGTAGGGCACCCGGATGAGCACCCGGCCCGCCGAGCTCACCTTCACGACCAGTTCGCCCGCCTCCGCCCGCTCGACGACCGCGGGCGGTTCCGCCATCGGAGTGGGGTCGGTGACGGCGAACAGCTGCCAGTTGGCGTCGCTCCAGACACGCTTCAGATAGGGCTGCCCCTGCCGGACCAGCTCCGCCTCCTGCTCGGCACCGGTCGAGTCCGGGGCCCCCTCCGGCAGCACCACGTAGTGCACGGCCCAGCGGTGCAGCCATGCGTGGTAGCTGTCGGCGTCGAGGGTGTCGTCGTAGAAGAGCGGATTGCGTTCGATGTCGGCCTGCCGGTTCCAGCCGCGGGCCAGATTGACGTACGGGGCGAGCGCCGAGGCCTCCCGGTGGCTGCTGGCCGGGACGACCTCGACCCGGCCCTTCTCCGCGCCGGCCCGCTGCAGCCGGTCCACCAGCGGTGCCAGCTCCCGGGCCCAGGAGGCGGCCGGGGCGGTACGGACCACGTCGTCGACGCCCTTGAAGCCGATCCAGGCGTTCAGCCCGAGGAAGGCCAGCCCCAGCGCGTACCAGCGGCGCGAGCGCGGCACGGCGTACGGCAGCGCGGCCAGCAGCACCACACCCGCGGCGATCATCGCCAGCCGCGAGACATTCGAGCCGATCTGCGAGTCGACCACCCAGGTGAGGACGATCCCGACGGCGTACACGGCCGCGCCGGTACGGACCGTGCGCCACTCCTTCGGTACGAGGACGAGGACGAGGACGGCGAAGAGCAGGGGCAGCGAGACCGTCCCGAGGGACATCGGCTGCGTACCGGAGAAGGGGAACAGCCACGCCGACAGCGCCACGACGAAGACCGGCGGGAGTCCGAGCGCGTACGCCGCGGGGCGCCGCTTGTTGAGCCACAGCGCCGCCGCGACCACGCCGAGGAACAGCCCCGCGACCGGGCTGCTCGCCGTCGCCAGCCCGGCGAGCGGCGCCGCCACCACGGCCTTCCACCAGCGCTCCCGGCGCTCGGCCACCCGCGGCCGGCAGAACACCGCGGCCACCGCGCCCAGCGCGAACATCATGCCGAGCCCGAAGGTCACCCGCCCGGAAAGCGCGTTGCAGAGGAACGCGAACACCCCGGCGAGCGAGCACGCCAGCGGATTGCGGACGGCCCGCACCTTGGTGAGGATCAGCGCGGTCAGGGCCGCCGACACGGTGCCGGCGACCATCATCGTCGTACGGACGCCGAGCACGGACATGAGATACGGCGACACCACGCTGTACGAGACGGGATGCATACCGCCGTACCAGGCGAGGTTGTACGCCGAATCGGGATGCCGGCCGACGAACTCGGCCCAGGCGTCCTGGGCGGCGAGGTCGCCGCCGCTGTTCGCGAAGAAGAAGAACCAGATGATGTGTGCGACGGCGGCGACCGCTGTCGCCACCGTCACGGGATGAAGCAGCGGACAGGACCTCGCCGGCGCGGTCGCGGAGGCCGCCGGCCACGTCCGTATGTGCGCACCACCGGGAGCGCTGTCGCGGCTCTCACGCGTCGGCTCGACGGTGGTCACTGCAACCCTCGCCATCCTGAGTCGGAAGTTGCCGAGGGCGGACGCCTGGCCCTTCGGACGCTAGCACGCCCGGAGTTCCGGCTCCCGGTGATCAACCGGGAGCCGGAACTCCTTGGCCTGCGCGTCAGCCGATGCGGGTCAGCTTCGCCCCGAAGTCCGGCTCGGCCAGGTCGCTCTGCAGCGCCACCGGCACCTTCGTCGCGTTCGGTCCCTCACCCACGGTCAGCGTGCCGACCACGGTCCCGGCGGCTGCCGAGTGCGGGATCCTGGTGCCGCCGTCGTTCAGGCCGATCTTCACCGTCAGGCCCGGCCAGCCGGCCGCGGCTACGTCCTTTGTGGCGATGACGGGGGTCGTCCCGCCGAGACCGTCGTCGACGAGACCGACGACGTCGCCCTTCTTCACGACTGTCTTCGACTCGAGGACTTCGCGGGTGGCGACGAGGACGTCCTTGCTGTTGGCGTTGACGATGTCGAGGATCGAGTCATCCGGGGACTTGGCGTATTGGCCGAGGAGGGCACCGACGATCATCTGGGTGCTGCCACCGACCTCCTTGCGCGAGGCGAAGAGGAGATTGCCGCCCGCCTTTGTGGTGCTGCCTGTCTTGATGCCGACGGCCCCGTCAAAGGGAACGACCGTGTTGTAGTTGGGCCACTCCTTACCGGACGGGTCAGTCCAGGTCGGCTGCTTGGTGATGTCCACCAGCGCCGGGATCTCCATCATCTTCACGCCCAGCTTCACCTGGTCCGCCGCCGTGCTCACCGTGGTGGCGTCCAGGCCGGAGGGGTCGGTGTAGGTGGTGTTCGTCATGCCGAGTTCCTTGGCGGTGGCGTTCATCTTCTCGACGAAGGCCTTCTCGGAACCGGCGTCCCAGCGGGCGAGCAGCCGCGCGACATTGTTCGCGGACGGGATCATGATGGCGCTGAGCGCGTCCTTCAGGCTGAGCTTCTGGCCCTCCTTGATGGTGTTCAGCGTCGACTCGTTCCCCGTCTCGTCGTAGCCGCCCTCCTTCTCGGCCAAGGCGTCCACCGGGATCATCGGACCGTCCTCGCCCTCCTTGAGCGGGTGGTCCTTGAGGACGACGTACGCCGTCATCGACTTGGTCACGCTGGCGATCGGCACGGGCTTCTGCTCGCCGAACTCGCCGACCGTGCCGAGACCGGACACGACGATCTGGCCCTGCCCCTCCTCGGGCCACGGCAACGACGGCTTCGACCCCTCGAAGGAGAACGTCGAGTCGGCGGTCAGCTTCAGCGCCGGGGCCGGCAGCGGGCGTACGAGCTGTACGACCGCAAAGACGATCAGGGCGAGGACCGCGAGCGGCGTCCAGATCTTGACGCGACGCGCGGACGTCCGCAGGAGCGTCTCCGGCGGGGGCGGGGTGTTCGTCAGCTCCGCGAGCAGATCCATCGGCGGCTTGGGCGGCAACTGCTGCTGCCGGGTCCGCTCGGCCTCGATCAGCCCGGCGGGCTTCCCGTCGGGCTTCTGCCCGGGAGGCGTGACGACCTTGAGCGCGGTGGTCGGCTGGTCGACGGGCGCGGGCCTGACGGCCTTCAGCATGGTGGTGGGCTGATCGACCTCCTTGCCCCGGTCGGCGGCCTTGTCGGCCTTGTCGGCAGCGGACGACGCCTTGGCTGCGGACGCGGTACCGGCCTCCGACGCCTCGTCGCCCTTGCCGGCGGCAGACTTGCCCGGTTTGTCCCCCTGCGGCGCCTCGGCGCCTGGCGTGTCTTCGGCCCCCCTTGCCTTGCCGGTCTGCGGCGCCTTGGCGGAAGCCGTCTTTCCGGCCTCCGAGGCCTTGGCGGGCCGGTCGAACCACGAACCCCCGCCGGTCTTCTCCGCGTCGCTCTCGACCGCCTTCTCGGCCTTCTCAGCCGCCTTGGGCTCGGCGGGGCGGTCGAACCACGACTCATCACCGGGCTTCGCGGCCGAGACGGGTGCCTTGCTGTCCTGTTCGTCCGCGGAGGCGGCCGCGTCGGAGGCCGCTTCCTCGCCGTCCGACGCGTCCTCGGAGTCGGCCTCGGCGTCGTCCTCGTCGGCGCTGTCGTCCGCATCCTGCTGCTCGCCGTCGGCAGCGGCCTCGTCCGCGGTCTTCACAGCGCCGGAAGGGGCGCTGTCGTCGCCCGAACCGGAATCGCCGTCCCCATCGGAGGCGTCGTCGGCGTCCGCGATCGCGTCACCGGCGACGGCCGCCTCGTCCGCCGTCTCCACGGCGCCGGCAGGCTCGTTGTCACTGCCCGGACGTCCGGAACCGTCGTCCTCGCCGGAGCGGTCGTCGGCGTCGGCCTCGTCGCGCGGTGCGCCGCAGGCGTCGCCCTCGCCGTCCGACGCGGCGGCGTCGGCGGCCTCGTCCACGCCGACCTCGTCGCCGCCGTCAGGTGACGTCTCGTCAGTGAGCGTCACCTCACCCTCGTCCGCGTCGCGTTCCGCGACTGCCGTCGCGACCGACGCGGACTTGTCGTCGGCGTCCGAGGAGCCGGAACCGCCGGCCGCCTCGGAGGCGTCGGACGTACCGGACGCGGTCCGGACGACGGCAAGTCGGGGGTCATTCTCGCTCGCAGTCGTCTCCCCCGACGACTTCTGCTGCTCCGACGTGTCGGGGGACTCGCCCGCCACCGATGCCTCCTTGATATGTCATGCCGAACCGTCTTCAAGTGTCCTGTGCGATAGGTCTGTCTTCCGTGCTGGACGAGAACGACATACCTATCGGTTCCCCCTCAAAGCGACCAGGCACTCTCGACAGACCAATGTGAGAGGGGTCACCCTGTCATTCATCCACGCGGGGAGGCATGGATGGGCAGGAGCCGCAGAACACTTCCGGAGGAGCTTCTGCTGCTCGCTCTGGACCCGACCACGGGTACCACAGCGCAGCCGCAGTCGCTCGACCTGGGCCTGGCCGGAGCACAGCTAGTGGAGCTGGCTCTGGCAGGCCGGATAGCCCCTGACGGGGATCGTATCGCCGTGGTCGTCCCACGGCCGACCGGAGATCCGACTCTGGACTCCGCACTGGAACTGCTGCGCAGGCGCGGCGCTCCCGTGCGGGCGATCCACTGGATCGGCGGGCCCCGGCTGGGGCTGCGCCAGACCTATCTCTCGCATCTGGAGCGGTGCGGCATGGTGCATGCCGTGGCGGGCCAGATGTGCGGGGTATTGCCGACGACTCGCTACCAGGCGACGGACACGGCCATCAGCCGGGAGATCAGGGCCCGGCTGGACTCCGCGATCCGCACCGGTGTACCGCCGGACCCGCGGACCGCGGCGCTTGCCGCGCTGGCCCATGCGGTCGGCCTCGGCAAGCATCTGTATCCCGGGAACGAGGGGCGTTCATCCCGCTCCAGGCTCCGGGATCTGATCAGGCACGACCCCATGGGCGGCCTCGTGGCGCACGCCGTGATGGACGTCCAGAACGGCGTGGGCGGTCAACCGCGCCGCGCCACCGCATCGGGACCCCGCCAGGCGGCGGGCGTGCCGATGCAGTCGCGCCGGGGGGCCATGGCCCGGGCCGCGGCCCACTGACACCACGGCAGCACAGCCAGCACGCCCGTAATACCGCCGCACCGACGTCCCCGGAGGGCCGGTTCGGGAACCGCAACAGGCGCGCGGGGCCGGTTTCTCCGGCCCCGCGCGCCCTTTTTCGTCGCTTCATGTGCCCGGATCGGAACCATGTGTGGCCATTTCCCAGCGCAGCCAGGAACATTGGTGGCAGTCTGATCGGCGGAAGAGCAGAAAAGCCACAGCCGGAGGTGCGTTTCCCGTGGCGTCCAACGTCAACCCCACCGTCAGACGCCGCCGTTTGGGCCAGGAGCTGCGCCGGCTCCGCGAACTCAAGGGTATGACGGCGGAGGAGGTGGCGGAGCGGCTGCTGGTCTCCCAGTCGAAGATCAGCCGACTGGAGAACGGACGCCGCTCGATCAGCCAGCGCGATGTCCGCGATCTGTGCGGGGTGTACGAGGTCGACGACCACCGAATCGTGGACTCGTTGATGCAAATGGCCAAGGACTCCCGCCAGCAGGGCTGGTGGCACGCTTTCGGCGACATTCCGTACAGCGTCTACATCGGTCTGGAGACGGACGCGGCGAGTCTGCGCGTGTACGAGCCGCAGATCGTGCCCGGGCTGCTGCAGACCCGTCAGTACGCGGAGGCCCTCATTGCCGGCGCGCTGCCGGAGACTCCGGGCAACGACGTCGAGAAGCGGGTCCAGGTCAGACTGCGCCGCCAGGACCGGATCGCCACGGACGACAATCCGCTGCGCCTGTGGGCGGTGGTCGACGAGGCGGCACTGCGTCGAGTGGTCGGCAATGAGCAACTGATGCGGGATCAGCTGGAGCACCTGGTGGAGCAGGCGCAGCTGCCCCATGTCACGGTGCAGGTACTGCCGTTCAGCATGGGCGCGCATCCGGGAATCACCGGGCACTACGCGATCCTGGAATTCCCTGACACCGCGGACTCCAGTGTGGTCTACATCGAGGGGGTCACCAGTGACCTCTATCTGGAAAAGGCCAATGACGTACAGAAATACACGGTGATGTACGAGCATCTGCGCGCCCAGGCGCTGAACGTCGATCAGTCCCGTCAGTTCATCATGGAGATCGCCAAGGGGTACACGAAGTAGTACGGGAACGCGGAGGCGGAACGGTACACCTAGGTCACCACGCGGTGGAAGAGCCGCATGGAATCTGCCATCCGGTCGGGTGAAAGAGCGTTCTCACCATTCGGGGCGCCGAGTAGCGTCGTGATCACGCCATCGGAACCGGTGGCGTGGAACGGAACGAACCACCGAACCGGAGAAACACATGGCAATTCATCAGGGCGCCACGGACACCTGGACCAAGTCCTCGTACTCCGGCGGAAACGGCGCATGCGTCGAGGTCAAGTCGCCGGTGATGCACGCGGTCGACGTGCGGGACTCCAAGGCCCCCGAAGGCCCCTCGATCACCTTCGCGCCCACCGCGTGGAGCGCCTTCATGGGCGGCGTGTCCGGGGGCTCCCTCGACGTCGCCTGACGACGCCGCTACGACACAAGTCCATAAGCACCGCTGTTCAGAGCCCTCTCGACTGGTCCGCCGTCCCGGCCGAGGGGGCTCGGCCCCTTATTTAGAGGCTCGGTTCTCCCCCAGACTTCGTCCGGGGGGACCCCCACGGGGCGCTGGAGCCTGTGTCGACGGTCGACCGTGCTCGAGCCCTCGTTCCTCGGGCCCTCCGCGCTCCACCAGCTACCTCCCCCCAGCTACCTCCCCCCAGCTACCTCTGGGGGTGCCCCCAGGGTGCCCCCCACTCCCTTTCACAGTGCCGATATGCGCCTCCGGCGCGTGACCGCGCGCCCTTTCGGCTCACTCGCCGGGTCCACCGGCGCACCGACACCTCTTCCGGCCACAGCACTAGCCGAGCTCCTGGTAGACGCGCGGATAGCGGGCCAGCCAGCCTGGCGTGGAGGCGGCCGGGCTGTGCAGGACCGGACCCTGGATCATCTCCATCGCGAAGTCGTCGGCAAGCTCCAGCACCGTGCCACGGCCCTCGAGCTCGGCCACCCAGGCGGGCGGCAGGGCGGTCTCGCCGTGCAGGGCGCCGAGCAGGCTGCCGCAGAGGGAGCCGGTGGCGGCGGAGGGCCCTCCGTGGTTGACGGCGAGACGCAGACCGTGGCGGACGTCCTGGGCGACCAGCGCGGTGTACACGGCGATGGCGAGCACCTCCTCCGCGCTGCCGCCGTCGCCGAGCGACTCGACGAGCCCGGGACCGGGGATGCCCTGCCGTACGGCTCCCAGCGCACCCTGGAGCGCGCCGGCCACCGGGTCGTGCCCAGGGCGCGGGGCGAGCTCGGCCAGGGCCCGTTGCACGGAGGTGTCCAGGGTCTCGCCGCGCGTCAGGCCGTGCACGATTACGGCGAAGGCACCCGCCGAGAGACAGGCGACCGGGTGCCCGTGCGTCTGCGCCGCGCACTCCACGGCGAGCTGGCACACCAGCTGCGGCTCCCAGCCCACGAGCAGCCCGAAGGGCGCGGAACGCACCAGGGCGCCCGCGTCCCGGGCATCGGGGTTCTTGGGGTCGCCGAGCGTGCCGAGCCGGCCGTCGGCAAGACCGGCGAGAGTCGCGGGGGCGGGGTCACGCCGGGTGTAGAGCCATTCCTCATGGGCCAGCCAGCCGTTGTCCTTGCGGCGTTCGTCCGGCCCCCAGTCGCGCTGGGTGGCGGCCCAGCGCAGATGCGCCCGGTGCACATCGGTCGGCGGATGCCAGGCACCGGTGTCCCGGCGCACCTGCGCGCGGATCAGCCCGTCGACGGTGAACAGGGACATCTGGGTGGCGGCGGTGACGGCGCCCCGCCTGCCGTAGGCGGGCACCAGGTCGGTCACGGCCTGCGACCCGTACGCCTCCCTGATCTCCTCCAGGGAGAGCGCGGCGACACCCGCGCCCAGCGCGTCACCGATGGCACCGCCCAGCAGACATCCGCGGACTCTGCTGCGGAAGTCCTGCTGCTCGGCACGGCCCCATACCGCTGCGGCTGCTGCGCTCATGGCGCAGCACTGTAACCGGAAAGGGTCACCACTTGTACCGGAGCGATATGCGAAGTGTTACGCGTCGGACCGGATGTGATCCCTGTGCTCGACGCACGGAAATCAGTCCGTCAGCAGAGGCAGCAGCTCCGGAAGATGTCCGTCCGAGGCGGCGGCCGCTCGCCGCCGCTCCCCCGGCACCTCGCCGTACAGCGTCGTACGCGGCCGGGCCGGGCGGCCGGCCGCCTCCGCGATGGCGACCAGGTCCTTGACCGAACGGTACGAGCCGTAACCGGAGCCCGCCATCCGGGAGATGGTCTCCTCCATCAGGGTGCCGCCGACGTCGTTCGCGCCGGAGCGGAGCATCTCGGCCGCGCCCTCCGTGCCGAGCTTCACCCAGCTGGTCTGGATGTTGGTGATGTGGGGGTGGAGCAGCAGCCGGGCCATGGCGGTGACGGCCCGGTTGTCACGGATGGTCGGGCCCGGGCGGGCGATACCTGCCAGGTACACCGGGGCGTTGGTGTGGATGAACGGAAGCGTCACGAACTCGGTGAAGCCTTCGGTCTCCTGCTGGATGCGGGCCAGCGTGCGGAAGTGGCCCAGCCAGTGGCGGGGCTGGTCCACATGGCCGTACATCATCGTGGAGGAGGAACGTATGCCCAGCTCATGAGCCGTCTTGATGACCTCGATCCAGGTCGCCGTGGGCAGTTTGCCCTTGGTGAGGACCCAGCGGACCTCGTCGTCGAGGATCTCGGCAGCCGTGCCCGGGATGGAGTCCAGGCCGGCCTCCTTCGCGGCCGTGAGCCATTCGCGGATGGACAGACCGGTGCGGGTGGCGCCGTTGACGACCTCCATCGGGGAGAAGGCGTGCACATGCATGCCCGGCACACGTTCCTTCACGGCCCGTGCGATGTCGAAGTACGCGGTGCCCGGCAGGTCCGGGTGGATGCCGCCCTGCATGCACACCTCGACCGCGCCCACGTCCCAGGCCTGGGCCGCCCGGTCCGCGACCTCCTTCAGGGAGAGGGTGTAGGCGTCGGCGTCGGTGCGGCGCTGCGCGAAGGCACAGAAACGGCAGCCGGTGTAGCAGACATTGGTGAAGTTGATGTTCCGGGTGACGATGTACGTCACGTCGTCGCCGACGACGTCCCGGCGCAGCTCGTCCGCGATACGGCACAGTGCGTCCAGTGCGGGCCCGTCCGCGTGGAGCAGGGCGAGCGCCTGGTCGTCCGTGAGCTTCTCCGGGTCGTCGGCGGCCTGCGTGAGGGCGGTCCGTACATCCGTGTCGATGCGCTGCGGCGCCATACCCGGGGCAGCCTGCTCGCGCAGGGCCTCCCAGTCGCCGTACACCTCGTCGAAGTCGTCGCGCCGGTCGGAGGTACGGCCCTGCGTGTCGATCGTGCGGTGCAGATCCGTACGCCCGGAGGATGCGAACCCCTCCTCGGGCTCCTGCCAGGGCAGCCCCGCGGGCTTCACGTCTTCCAGGGCCAGCCCGGTCTCCGGATCCGCCAGGGCCCGCACGTGCGGCAGCAGCCGCGGGTCCAGCCAGGGCTCGCCGCGACGGATGAACTCCGGGTAGACGGTGAGCCGTTCACGCAGCTCGAAACCGGCCGCCGCGGTCCTCCCGGCCAGCTCGTCGATGTGCGGCCAGGGTCGCTCGGGGTTCACATGGTCCGGCGTCAGCGGCGACACCCCGCCCCAGTCGTCGATGCCGGCGCCGATGAGCAGCGCGTACTGCTGGTCGACCAGGTTCGGCGGCGCCTGGATACGCGCGCTCGGCCCCAGGATGTGCCGGGTCACTGCGATCGCCGCGGCCAGCTCCTCCAGCTCCGCGTCCGGCATTCCGCGCATCGCCGTGTCCGGCTTGGCGCGGAAGTTCTGCACGATGACTTCCTGGATGCCGTGGTACGACCGCTGGAGGCGGCGCAGCTCGAAGAAGGCGTCCGCCCGCTCCTCGTAGGTCTCCCCGATGCCGATCAGCACACCCGTGGTGAACGGGACGTTGGACCGCCCCGCGTCCTCCAGCACGCGCAGCCGCACCGCGGGCTCCTTGTCCGGGGAGCCGTGGTGCGGGCCGCCCGGCCCGGACCACAGCCGGGTCGCGGTGGTCTCCAGCATCATGCCCATCGACGGCGCGACCGGCTTCAGCCGCTGAAGGTCCGTCCACGACATGACCCCCGGGTTGAGATGCGGCAGCAGTCCTGTCTCCTCCAGCACCCGGATCGCCATGGCCCGTACGTACGCGAGCGTGTCGTCGTAGCCATGCGCGTCCAGCCACTCGCGCGCCTCCGGCCACCGGTCCTCCGGCCGGTCGCCAAGGGTGAACAGCGCCTCCTTGCAGCCCAGTTCCGCCCCCTGCCGGGCGATCTCCAGGACCTCGTCCGGCGACAGGTACATCCCGTGACCGGCGCGCCGCAGCTTCCCCGGCACGGTCACGAACGTGCAGTAGTGGCACTTGTCCCGGCACAGCCGGGTCAGCGGAATGAAGACCTTCCGGGAGTACGTGATCACTCCCGGCCGCCCGGCGGCCTCCAGCCCCGCGTCCCTGACCCGGGCGGCGGACGCGGCGAGATCTTTCAGGTCCTCACCGCGCGCCTGGAGCAGCACCGCGGCCTCGGCGGCATCGAGCGCGACACCGTCGCGGGCCCGACGCAGGGCGCGGCGCATGGAGTTGGCAGTGGGCCGTCCGGGCTGCTGGTCAGTCATGGAGCAACCATACGAGCGGCCACCGACACGCTTCACACATGCTGTGCACAGTCGTCCAGGGCCCGCAGCACCGTCGACTCGTCACCCGGCGGCAGCTGCACCACGACCTCCTCGATGCCCAGCTCCGCGTAGTGGGCCAGCTTGCCCGGCGTCGGCCGCACCGCGTACGGCACGACCTCGAGCGCCCGCGGATCGCGGCCCGCCGCCTCCCAGGCCTCGCGCAGCACCGGCATCGTCTCCGTCAGCCCCCGGCCGCCGATCGGCAGCCAGCCGTCGCCGTGCTCCGCGATGAACGCGAACAGCTCCGGCCCCGCCGCACCGCCGATCAGGGTGCGCGGCGCACCCCCGGCCGGCTTGGGGTACGCGTAACTGGCCCGGACGGACCCGAACTCACCCTTGTAGGCGGTGGGCTCCTCGGCCCACAGCGCCCGCATCAGCGCCAGCCGCTCCGCGCCCAGTGGCCGCCTCGTGGACCACTTCACACCGTGGTCGGCGGCCTCCTCCTTGTTCCAGCCGAAGCCGACGCCGAGCGTGAAACGTCCGCCGGAGAGGTGGTCCAGGGTCGCGATCTGCTTGGCCAGCACGATCGGATCGTGCTGGGCGACCAGCGTGATGCCGGTGCCCAACGCGAGGCGTTCGGTCACGGCCGCCGCCTGGCCCAGCGCGACGAAGGGGTCGAGGGTGCGGCCGTACTCGCGCGGCAGTTCACCGCCGGCCGGGTTCGGGGTGTCCCGGGCGACCGGGATATGAGTGTGCTCCGGCAGATACAGGCCTGCGAAGCCCCGTTGTTCCAGCTCCCGGGCGAGGCGGACCGGGGTGATGGTCTCGTCGGTCAGGAAGACGGTGGTGGAGATCCGCATGGGCACCTCTTCTTCGTCGTGGGCAGGCTCTGTGCCGGCCAGGCCGTATGCCGTACCGTGCCTCCTCGCGGCCGCGCAAAAAAGCCCCGGCCGCTCATGTCCTGGGGGGACTTCTCATGCGCTACGCCACCGTGCTCGTTCTGCTCGCAGCGCTCTTCGGCGCGTCGCCCGCCGCTCATGCGGCGGCAGAGCATCAGCCCGTCTCGGTCCTCGCCTCCGTCTCCGGCAAGGGCAAGGGGAAGAGCAGCGGCTCCGGCAAGAGCGGCGGCAGCTCGTCCGGAGGCAGTTCCTCGTCCGGCGGGATCAGCAAGATCAAACCCGGTAGCGGCTCCGGCAAGAGCGGCGGCAGCTCGTCCGGAGGCAGCTCCTCGTCCGGCGGCAGTTCGTCCTCCGGCGGGATCAGCAAGATCAAACCCGGCAGCGACAGCAAGAAGGGCTCCTCCGGCTCGCACGGCCACCGTCACAAGAAGAAGAGCGGCGACTGGTTGTTCGGATTCGCGGTCTCGTGGTGGGTGTACGCCGCTTACGGCCTGGGCGGGCTGGTCGTCCTGATCGTCATCGCCCTCGTCGTCCTGCGTCTCCTGCGCAAGTACGCCGACGCCTGACACCGGACCGCCACTCCCGACCACTCTCCCTTGCCGCACCGTTCACAGCCCGGCGCCAGAGTTCCACGGCCTGGCGGACGCCGGAGCGATCGGACGGCGCGGCCTGCTCGTGACGGGGGCGGCCACCGCGCTTACGTTGGGCAATGTGAGCTTCGCGAACGCCGCCCCGGCCGACGGCGAGGAGACCCGGGTCGTGCGCGGCACGCTGCCACCCGGGTCGCCCGACTATGTGCACCTGCCCGTCGAGGTCCCCCGGGGGGTACGGGAGATCCATGTCTCGTACCGCTACGAGCATCCGCCCGTGCCCGCCGGCACCCAGGGCAACGCCCTCGACATCGGCATCTTCGACGAACGCGGCACGGACCTCGGCGGCCCCGGCTTCCGCGGCTGGTCCGGGGGCGCCCGCACCGAGTTCTTCCTCCGGGCCGACGCCGCCACCCCCGGCTACATCGCGGGCCCGGTCGGGGCAGGCACCTGGACCGTCCTGCTCGGCCCCTACACCGTCGCGCCCCAGGGCCTCGACTACGAGGTGACGATCACCCTCCGCTTCGGCGCGTCCGCCGCCACACCGGAGCCCGTATACCCGTCACAGCGCGCCAGGGGCCGTGGCCGCGCCTGGTACCGCGGTGACTGCCACCTCCACTCGGTCCACTCCGACGGCCGCCGCACCCCCGCCGAGATCGCCGCCGCCGCCCGCGCCGCCGGCCTCGACTTCATCAACACCAGCGAGCACAACACCCACTCCGCGCACAGCGCCTGGCAGGGCCTGTGGGGCGACGACCTGCTCGTCCTCACCGGTGAGGAGGTCACCACCCGCAACGGCCATGTCCTCGCACTCGGCACCGACCCCGGCACCTTCATCGACTGGCGCTACCGCGCCCGCGACAACCGCTTCGGCCGCTTCGCCCGTGACATCCGCCGCACCGGCGGCCTCGTCGTCCCCGCCCATCCGCATGCCGCCTGCATCGGCTGCAACTGGAAGTTCGGTTTCGGCGAGGCCGACGCCGTCGAGGTGTGGAACGGCCCGTACACCCCCGACGACGAGGTCTCCCTCCACGACTGGGACAACACCCTCGTCGCCGCCGTACGCGGCGGCCGCCGCTGGATCCCCGCCATGGGCAACAGCGACGCCCACCGCGAACACCGGGCCGTCGGCCACCCGCAGACCGTCGTCCTCGCCGACGACCTCACCCGCGAGGCGATCCTCGACGGCATCCGGGCCGGCCGCTCCTACGTCGCCGAGTCCTCCACCGTCTCGCTGACCTTCACGGCCACGGACGGCCGCGGACGCCACGCCGGCATCGGCGAACGCCTGGAGACCGACAAGGACACCCCCGTGACCCTACGGCTCGACGTCACCGGCGCCCCAGGCTGCACCGCCCGGTTCGTCACCGACCAGGGCCTGCTCCACACCGCGCCGCTGCCCGCCTGGGGCACGGGTACGGCGGAGTGGCACACCACGGCCGCATACGCGTCGTACGTACGGGCCGAGGTGCGGCACGCGCGCCTGCTGCCCGGACGGCCCGGCCCGATGGCCGCCTTCACGAATCCCGTGTTCCTGGGCGCCGTGGCGCGCTGATCGCTGCCGTGCCCGGCCGCGGTGCCGCACACCGCGCAGACGCCGAAGCCCGGCCCCTGGGGGAAGGGGCCGGGCTTCGGAGCTCGCGGGGCCGGTTGGGGCCGGATCAGTCCGCGACGATCAGGGACGGGGTGTCCTTCGTCAGGACCTCGCCGCGGAAGAAGGCCGGGCTGCGGCGCTGCATCACCAGCATGACCACCACGCCGGCCAGCAGCAGGCCCACGCCGATCACGAAGACCGAGCCGACGCCGAAGACCGCGGAGCCGGAGCCGTAGGCCGGGTTCCACATGTCGTAGAGGGTCTTGCCGAAGACCGCGGTGAGCAGGATGCCGCCCAGGGCCGGGAAGAGGCCCTTGAAGACGAAGTCACGGGCGGAGCGGAACAGCTCGTTGCGGAAGTACCAGGCGCAGGCGAAGGCGGTCAGCGCGTAGTAGAAGCAGATCATCAGGCCGAGCGCGTAGATCGTGTCGACCAGGACGTGCTCGCTGAGCAGGGTCATGACCGTGTAGAAGACGCCGGTGCCGACACCTGCGATGACCGTGGCCTTGCCGGGGGTCTTGAAGCGGGGGTTGACCCGGGCGAAGGAGGCCGGCAGGGCCTCGTACGCGGACATCGCCAGGACCGTACGGGCGACCGGGATGAAGGTGGTCTGCAGGCTGGCCGCGGCCGACGCGAGGACGGCGACGAAGAGCGCGATACCGAGCACCGGGCCCATGATCGGACCGGCGAGGGCGGCGAAGACGTTGTCCGAGGTCTCCGGGTTGGCCAGGCCGAGGCCCTTGTCGCCGGAGCCGACGGCCATCTGGGCGGCGATGCCGGTGGCCAGGTAGGAGCCGACCAGGACGAGCATCGCGATCAGGGCGGCGCGTCCGGGGGTCTTGGTGCTGCCGGTGGTCTCCTCGTTGGTGGTCAGGCAGGCGTCCCAGCCCCAGTACATGAAGATCGACAGCGACAGGCCGGCCGTGAAGGTGGCGAAGGACTCGACGGCGAACGGGTTCAGCCAGGACCAGGAGAAGTCCACTCCCGTGGTGAACGCGCCACTGTCGGCCTTCTGAAGGGCCATGACCACGAAGATCGCAAGGACCGCGAGCTGGAGGCCCACCAGGGCGTACTGCACACCCTTCGTCGCCGTCATGCCGCGGTAGCTGATCGCGGTCGCGACGGCGATGAACGTGAGACAGGTGATGATGTGGACGGCCTTGTTGCCGTCCAGGGCGGCGATCTGGTCGCTGCCCGTGATCTCACCGGCCAGCAGCCAGAAGAACGAGGTCGCGACACCGGCGAGGTTCGACAGCACGATGATCGTCGCGATGACCAGGCCCCAGCCGCACATCCAGCCGACCTTCGGGCCGAAGGCCTTCACGGTCCAGGTGAAGGAGGTGCCGCAGTCCGGCATGACCTTGTTGAGCTCGCGGTACGCGAAGGCGACCAGCAGCATCGGCAGGAAGCCGGCCAGGAAGATGGCGGGCATCTGCAGCCCGACCTCACCCGCCGTGCTGCCGAGGGTGGAGGTCAGGCAGTAGACGGGGGCGACGGTGGACACGCCGATGACGGCACTGCCCAGGAGGCCCACGGAGTTGCCACCGAGACCCTTGTCACGCACACCATTGTCGGCGGCGCCCGGGGCTTCGATGCCCCCTACCGTGTGGTCGGCCGCAGGCCGTGTCGCCAGTTCAGTCATGAACAGGAAGTTAATTGCTGCGGTTTCCACATCCGGAGGCTCGACCTCCCGTTACTTGATCCTTTAATTTCACGGGATCAAGCGATTTTCAATAGTGAAACAAAGCCTGACGAGTCGATACGCCATCCATCGGCAGGCCTGGAGGATGTCTTCCATGATGCGAAAACCGCAGCGACGAGCATTTTGTCCATTTCAAACTTTCCCTGTGGTAAGCGTCACATCCGCGACCCGCGCCGCGTGATCGCTCATATCCCGCCGCAGGCACCCCCGCGCGAAGCCGCCGAACGGCACGTCATCGCGACGCCCGACAACCGGGCCGAAGAGGGCGAACGCCCCACGCCCACACGACCGGTGTGCCCGCCCCCCGCCGTCGGGGAGCCGGACTCCGAGGGGGCCGCACAGGGGGCGCCGTCCGGGCCGTGAAACGCGATATGTGTCGCGCGAACACGCCGGTCGGCTCTTCGACCCACGAGGTCACGCGGCGTCAACCCGGCCCGGACAGTGCCCCGGAGCGGCCCCGGGCCCCGGCCCCGCGTCACACGCCCCGCGCACAGCCCCTCGTGAGCGTCAGCCCGAGCAGTGAGACCGCGTCGCCGCGCACGACGGCCTCCACCTCCAGGTGTGCCGTCCGCGCCCCGCGCGCACCCCCTCGGCCACGCGATCGCCCACCGAGACGATCTTCGGGAAGGCCGCCATGCGTCCACGGTCATCATCATTCTGACCATCCGTCAGTAACCCGGTGCTGACGGGGCCATGATGGACAGGGCAGACTGACGGGGGCATACGGACATACCAGCGGTACGGCGCAGAGGGGGCAGCCATGGACCGTGACAGCGGCCCGCCAACACCGGAGCAGAGAGCTCCGGATCCGGTGGCCCAGGAGTATCCCGGACTGCGCTTCGGCGTGCTCGGCCCCGTACGCGCCTGGCGCGGCGACGAGCCCCTGCCGTCGGGCTCCCCGCAGCAGCGCGCCCTGCTCGCCGCGCTGCTGCTGCGCGAGGGGCGTACGGCGACGGCTGCCGAGCTGATCGACGCCGTCTGGGGTGACGAGCCGCCTTCGCAGGCCCTGGCCGCGATACGCACCTACGCCTCACGCCTACGCAAGACCCTCGGCCCGGACACCCTGACCAGCGAGTCCGGCGGCTACGCGATACGGGCCGGGGCCGGCGAGCTGGACCTCGCGACCGCGCAGGAGCTGGCCTCCGGCGCCGAGAAGACCCGGGCCGGCGGCGACCGCAACCATGCGCGCGCCCTGCTCAATCAGGCACTGGACCTGTGGGACGGCGAACCGCTCGCCGGCGTCCCCGGCCCGTATGCCGAAACCCAGCGGGCAAGACTGGAGGAATGGCGCCTCCAGCTCCTCGAAGCGCGCCTCGACCTGGATCTCGAGGTCGGCAGCCACGCCGAGGCCGTCTCCGAGCTCACCGCGCTCACCGCCGCGCACCCCCTGCGCGAGCGCCTCCGCGAACTCCTCATGCTCGCCCTCTACCGCAGCGGCCGGCAGGCCGAGGCGCTCGCCGTCTACGCCGACACGCGACGCCTCCTCGCCGAGGAGCTCGGCGTCGATCCGCGCCCCGAGCTCGCCCGCCTCCAGCAGCGCATCCTCCAGGCCGACGCGGAACTGGCCTCGCCCAACGAGGCCCCCGCGCCCGCGGTGCCCACCTTCGTCAAGCCCGCGCAACTGCCGGCCACGGTCCCGGACTTCATAGGCCGGGCCTCCTTCGTGCGCGAACTCGGCGAGCGCCTCGCCACGGCGGAGGGCAGCGTGATGGCCGTCTCCGCGCTCGCCGGCATCGGCGGCGTCGGCAAGACCACGCTGGCCGTGCACGTGGCCCATGCCGCGCGCACCCAGTTCCCCGACGGCCAGCTCTACGTCGACCTCCAGGGCGCCGGGGCACGGGCCGCCGAGCCGGAGACGGTCCTGGGCGCCTTCCTGCGCGCCCTCGGCGCCGCGGACTCCGCGATACCCGACACGCTCGACGAGCGGGCCGCGCTCTTCCGCTCCTCCCTGGACGGCCGCCGCATCCTGGTCCTCCTGGACAACGCCCGCGACGCGGCCCAGGTCCGCCCCCTGCTGCCCGGCACGGCGGGCTGCGCGGCGCTCATCACCAGCCGGGCGAGGATGATCGATCTGGCGGGGGCGCACCTGATCGACCTGGACGTGATGTCCCCCGAGGAGGCCCTGCAGCTCTTCACGCGCATCGTCGGCGAGGAGCGCGTCACCGCCGAGCGGGAGGCCGCCCTGGACGTGGTCGCCGCGTGCGGCTTCCTCCCGCTCGCCATCCGTGTCGCCGCCTCCCGCCTGGCGGCCCGCCGCACCTGGACCGTCTCGGTCCTGGCGGCGAAGCTCGCAGACGAGCGGCGCCGCCTGGACGAACTCCAGGCCGGCGACCTCGCGGTCAAGGCCACCTTCGAGCTCGGCTACGGCCAGCTGGAGCCGGCCCAGGCCCGCGCCTTCCGCCTCCTCGGCCTCGCCGACGGCCCGGACATCTCCCTGGCCGCGGCAGCCGCCGTCCTGGACCTGCCGCTGCACGACACGGAGGACCTGCTGGAGTCCCTGGTCGACATCAGCCTGCTCGAGTCCGCGGCCCCCGGCCGCTACCGCTACCACGACCTCGTCCGCCTCTACGCGCGCGCGTGCGCGGAACGCGACGAACAGCCCCCGAGCGAGCGCGAGGCCGCGCTGTCGCGCCTGCTGGACTTCTACCTGGCGACGGCGGCCCGCGTATACGCGATCGAACGCCCGGGAGAGCGGGTACTCGACCACTTCGAGCGGACCGAGCACCCAGGGCTTGACTTCGACACTCGGGAAGCCGCCCTGGACTGGCTGTTCTCCGAGTCCAGCGGGCTCCTGGCCTGCGCCCGGCAGTCCGCCGCGAGCGACAACGCCCGTCGCGCAGCCGACCTGCTGATGGCCGCAGTCGACATCGGTGAATCCGGGGCCTATTCACACCAGTTCGCGCAGGCCGCGGCAGCCGTCAGCGAGGCCGCGCAGTCCACGGACGACGCGAGGGCCGAGGGCCGTGCCCGGACCATGCTCACCCATGTCCACAGCGTCTCCGGCCGATTCGCAGAAGCCGAGGAGGAGGCCCGGCGCGCACTGGAACTGGGCCTTGCCGCGTCCGACCCGGTCCCGACGGGGCAGGCACCGAACCAGCGGGGCATCATCGCCCTGTACGAGAACAGACATGCCGACGCCGAGGCCCATCTGATGCAGGCACTCAGCGCCTTCCGGGCAGACGGCAACAAGCCCGGCGAGGCCAGCGCACTGTGCAATCTGTCGCGCGTACACCTCGCCACGGGCCGCACCGCGAGCGCGGTGGAGCTGGCCCGCCAGGGCATCGGCATCTACGAGGAGGCCGACACGGGACTGGCCCTGCGGCTCGCCAACGGCAAGTACGCTCTCGGCCTCGCACTCACGAGTGCCGGGCAGACCTCCCGGGCCCGGGCGGTACTCACCGAGGCGCTGGCCGTATTCCGGGACAGCCGACAGCAACTGTGGCACGGAATGACGCTGTTCCGGCTCGCCGAAGTGCACCTGGCGGACCGCAAGCCGGCACAGGCGGCGGCCCAGGCTGAGCAGGCCCTCTCCGTCCTGCACGGCATCGGCGGCGAGTGGCGTCGCGCCAACGTCCTGACCGTCCTGGGCCGTTCCCTCTCATCCCTCGGTCAGACCGGCCGCGCCGAGGCGTGCTGGGGAGAGGCCTTGTCGGTCTTCGAATCACTGGGTTCACCGGAGGCCCAAGAGGTACGCAACCTCCTGCGCCCGACCGCTGTTGCCTGACTCCGGCATGGGCGTTCATCAATCGTTTATCGACCCACGGCATTCTCGTTGTTGTCGATCCGTCGCGTCGGGGGGCAGACGGATCAGCGCGAGGCCTCACCGTTAAGGTGAACGGCTCTGATGCGTCCGCCCGGCGGTCCACGGGGGAATCGCCGGGCGGACGCATCCCCTTCATCAGTCCTATCAATCTCAGGAGTTGACCGTCATGGCCGACAACCTCAAGCCCGCCGACGCGCACGCCACCGGCGAGGAGATCACCACCCAGGACGCCCACGCGACCAGCGAGCCCATCAAGCCGCTCGATGCCCACGCCACGTTCGCGCCGATCAAGCCTCTCGACGCTCACGCCACGGGCACGGACGACTCCCACGCCGGCAGCGAGCAGGCCTGACAACGGCCGACAACCCGCTAAATCGGGGGGCGGCCACGGCAGCGCCATCGGGGGAGCCGCCGAGGCCGTCGGATGTCCGGAAGGCCGGAGCGCCGGAGTTCAGGGGGATGCCCGAGGGGACCAGGGGGGACCCGGGGGGCGGGCAGGACACCCGGCGCATTCAGGACCGGCAAGCCGGACACGCGCCGGAGGGGTCGGGCATCTGCCCGGCCCCTCCGGCGCCTGTGGACACAAACAGCCACCCGTAGCACCGGGCCCGGTCCCGGGGCTTTGGAGGACGCGGGCCTGCATCATCAGGCCGTCTCTCGGCCCCTCGGAGACTCCTCCGCGCGCTCGGCGAAGCCCGGGCTGAGTGCCGACGCGGCACGTGACGCAGCGGACTTCACGGACTACGTCGACAGCTACGCCGACGGCCGTCCCCGGCAGCTCGCTTCTTGAAACTGCTGCTCGACGAGAACGCGCCCCGCCCCATGGCCGTGATCGTGCTGCGCCGACGCCGGATCCCACGTCCGCGACTCCAAGGCACCCCAAGGGCCCACCTTCACCGTCGCCCCCACCGCCTGGCGGGCGTTGTCGCCGACGTGGCCGGCAAGGTCGGCTAGGAGCGCGCGGGCAGCTTGTCGTAGGTCCGGAAGGTGTAGGACGCGTTGAGCGATATCTCGTTGTCCCCGGTCGCCGCGGGAAGTCCCAGGCGCTGGTCGACGAGGTGGGTGAGCGGGCCGCAGCCGTGTGCGCCGGGGGCCGCGAACGCGGTGTCGTGCGCCTTGAACTTCAGGACCGGAGGGTTCTTGGATACCCACTCCGTGCTGCCGTCCTGGATCATCCGGAACTTCACCGGATCCGCATCCGACCCGATCGTGCAGTCGCTGTCCAGCAGCGGGTGGATCAGGCGGAACTTCAGGTCGAGCGCGCCCCTGTGCACACCGTCGCCGTAGAAGTCGGCGTAGCCGGCGTACTCCGGCTGCAGCCGCAGGCTGCCCCGGAAGGGCGCGGGGGCGTCGGGCACCGGCGTCGGGGTGGCGCGCAGTGCGCCGAACACCTGGCCCCGGCTGCCGTCCGGCAGGGGGCCTTCGGCGTTGGTGATGACCATGGGGGCCATGGCCGGGACATCCACCGCGCCGAGCTTGAAACGGCCTTCGGAGACGAAGACCTCACAGCGCCACTTGGCGGGGTCGACGCCCGTCGGCAGGTCCGGACAGTCGCTGAAGTCGGACAAGGACGGGCTTTCGGAGGGCGGCGTGGACGCCACGGCGCTCGTTGCCCCACCGGCAAGCAGGGCGCCGGCAGTCGCGCCTGCGACGAGTACGGACGCGACACGGTTACGGATCACGGGATTCATGCCATCCAGCCTGGCCCCCGCCCGCTCCCGGCCCATCAGGGAGACCCCGGAGACCTTCCCCAGAAGACCCTGACGCCTGCTCAGGGATGCACCCCCGGAACCCTGGTGGCAAGGCATTGCGCAGAGGCGTCCGCGACCCGACGGCCGCCGTGCAGGGCACGGTACGGGCCGTGCACGGCCGCGAAGGAGGCCGCGCGCGTCACCGCGACCTGGACGGTGGTCTCGTGGCCGGCCCCGGCAGGGCGGCCTGTGTCCCCGTGCAGCATGCGGAGCCGTTCACCGCCTGCCGCACCGGCTACCGCAGACGTCAGGAGGAGGAAGAGGGGGAGGGCTGAACGGCCTCCGTCGCTTCCACTTCGCACTTGCGCACCTTCGAGAGCTTGCGCGGGTTGTCCATCCGCACCGTGACGGTGCGGACTTCTCCGCCGTCCAGCTCCACCTCCGCGGTGCCGTCGTCGACTTCGCCGCCGGTTGCGCCCAGAAAGCGCAGGCTCACCCGGTAGGTGCGCTCGGCTCCGGCCGGGGCGGTCACCTTCACCAAGGCGGACGGCCTGGCCTTCTGCTTGCCCTTGGCCTGGCGTACGCAGCCGACGATGTCCACCGTGACCTCGTCGGCTGCTGTCGGAGTCGATGTGGGTGTGGGTGTGCTGCCGCCCGAGCCGCTACTGCCGCTGTAACTGTCCCCGTCGTCCGAGTCGTAGTCGTCGTTCTTCTTCTTGGAGCTGGAACAGCCGCCCCCGCCGCCACTGCTCTTGCTCGAACTCTTGCTGCCGCCCTTGCCTCCGCCGCCCTTGCCGCCACTGCCGTGGCCGGCGGGGCTGAACCCGGTCAGCGCGAGCACCACGGCGACCAGTACGGCCGCAAGTTTCAGATGTCCGCGCATCATGCGGATCCCCCTCGCATACGCCCTCCCCGTTGTCGCGCGTCACCCTAGCCTCCCGGCAACGTTTGCCCCGTCGCGACGTCCGGCACGCACGCTCGCTGCGTTGGCCGAAAACCCAAGTAACGCTGCTACGAGGGCCTTCGGCCGCCTTGCGATCGCACGCACCGGACGCCGCTCCTTGACGGGCAAACGTTGCCGGTCGCGGCACTAGCGGGGGTCGCCTGGCGACCTGCAAGTACCCGGCGTAGCGTCTGCAACGAGAGATGAAGGAGGCCGGAGATGGGCGTCCGGAGGAAACCGGAGACGGCCCGCAACGTCCTCGGCTCGCTCCTCGCCCTCGCCGGAGCGACGGCCGCCGTGTGGAGTCCGTTCCGGGCCTGGTACGACGGCCGTGAAGGGCGGTACTACCGCTTCCAGGACCTGTTCACGGGCATCACCGGCGTCAGGGCCGGCCTCGCCGAATCGATCCTGCTGCCGCTCGTCTTCGCCGCCGCCGTGGCCGTCACCGGTGTGGTGCTGCGGTCCCGGGCGGCGGTCGCCACTGCCGGGGGGCTGGTCCTCGGCTTCACCATCCTGTGGATGGTCCGCCAGGGCCAGGCCCTCCACGGCCTCTCCGTCAGCGCGTACGGCAACGGCCTGGGCGTCGGGGTCGCGAACGCGTTCGGGGGCGGGCTGCTGATGCTCCTGGGTGCCGCCGTCATGAGCGGCCGCCGGGTGCCCGCCCGGCGGGCGGAGCCGGAGGAGGACGAGGAGCCGCCCCCGGCCCGGCCGATGCTGGACACCCCGGCGGACTGACGCGTCAGGCAGGGCCCTGGCCCGCGCGGCCCGTCGCGGTGCCCTTCACCGCGTCGAGGGCGTAGACGCAGCGGTCCTTGCTGCATGCGTAGACCACACCCGCCTTCGCCACCGGCGAGCCCGTGATCTCGCCGCCCGTCGCCAGCTTCCAGCGCAGCTGACCGCCCGACGCGTCCACCGTGTACAGATGGTGGTCGGTGGAGCCGAAGTGCAGCCGGCCGTCCGCCACCACTGGGGCGCCGACCACGTCGCCGCCTGCCGCGAACCGCCACTTCGGGGTGCCGGTCACCGCGTCCAAGGTGTAGAGCGCGCTGCCGCTGCCGACATGGACGTTGCCGCCGGCGACGAGCACGGGCTCGATGGACTGGCGGGACTCGGTGGCGATCCGCCAGCGGTCCTGGCCGGTCGTCGCGTCCAGGGCGTACACCGTGCCCAGATAGTCCGCGAGGTACACCCCGCCGCCGGTCACCGCCGCGCCCGGCACGAAGGCGGGCGGGGAGAGGAAGACGGCCGGCGCCTCGAAGTGCCAGCCGACATGGCCGCCGGCGTTGTCGACGGCCAGCACCCGGGTGCCCGCGGAGATGTACACATTGCCGTCCTGGGCGGGCGCCACCCGCACCGGTACGCCGCCGCAGGAGGCCGCGTCGCCGACCGGGTACGACCAGCGCTCCGTGCCCGTACGGGCGTCCAGCGCGCGCAGCCGGGCGTCCTTCCACACGTACACGGTGTCGTCGTAAACGGCCGGCCCGGCCTCCGGGGTCTCGAAGTCCGTCTGGGCCCCGGAGATCTCCCACAGCTTCTCGCCGTTCGCGGCCTCCCAGGCCTGGACGCCGCCGCCGCGGGTGCCGGTGACGACCGTGCCCCGGTCGGCCTTGAGCGAGTACACCCAGGCTTCCGTGGGCAGCCGCCAGCGCTCGCTGCCGTCCGTCGCGTCGAGGGCGTACAGCGTGGGCCCGTCCGAGGCGTGGATACGGCCGCCGTCGACGGCCATCGACCAGGCCACGTCCCTGGTCTTGAACTGGCGGCGGCCGGTCGCCACGTCCAGCGCGTGCACCTCGAAGGAGGTGACGTACAGCAGATCGCCGGAGACCACCGGGGTGCCCCAAACGTCGTTGGACATCCGGAACCGCCAGGGCCGCCAGCGGCCCGGTGCCGCGTCCGGCGCGTGTGCGGGCTGCGGCACCGGCGCGCTGTGGGCGGCCGTCGCACCGGCCGGCGCGTCGCCGTTCACCCCGGCCGGGGGCCGGATCCAGCCGGTGGCGGGGCCCGCGTCGGGGACCACCGCGGAGCGGGCCTCGGCGACGCGCAGGCCCGGACCGATCGGCACCTTGGCGCCGTGCAGCCGCACGGTCCCGCCCGGCGGCCACGCACCGGCATTCGCGTCGCTCGCGCTCTGCGGCTCCGCCGGCGCGGCCTGCGGCTGGTACGACGGGCGCGGCGGCGTCGACGGGGGCGCCGGCTGCACGGGCGCGTTCGGAGCGCTTGCGGCCGGCCGCAGACCGCCCCGGCGCTGATCGATCAGGCCGGTCGCCCGCGGCGGCAGCCACGCGGACGCGGTACCGCTGTCGTCCGAGCCGGAGCCGAACAGATGCGGGGCGAGCTGGGCCTGGAGGTCCTCCGGGGAGGGCCGCAGCGCGAAGTCCATCTGCATGCAGGACTCGATCAGCGGCCGCAGCTCGTCGGGCAGCCCCTCCAGGTCGGGACCCTCGCGCAGCAGCATGAAGACCGTCTCGACCGGGTTGGCCCCGTGGAAGGGGGGATGCCCGGTGGCGGCGAAGACCAGCGTGGAGCCGAGCGAGAAGACATCGCTGGCGCCTCTCACGCTGCGTGAGTCCTTCGCCTGCTCGGGCGACATGTAGGCGGGGGTGCCCACGGCGACGTTGGTCATGGTCAGCCGGGTGCTGGAGACCCCGGACGCGATACCGAAGTCGATCACCCGCGGCCCGTCCTCCACGACCAGGACATTCGACGGTTTGAGGTCGCGGTGGACGAGCCCGGCGCCGTGGATCGACTGCAGCGCCTCGGCGATACCGGCGGCCAGCCAGCGGACCGCCGGGGCCGGGAGCGGCCCGCACTCGGTCACTATCTCCTCGAGGGAGGGCGCGGGTACGTACGCGGTGGCGAGCCACGGCACCGCGGCACGCGGATCGGCGTCCACGACGGCCGCCGTGTAGAAACCGCTGACGGCCCGCGCGGCCTCCACCTCACGCGTGAAGCGGACACGGAACAGCTGGTCCTCGGCGAGCTCGGTGCGTACCGTCTTGATCGCCACGCGGCGGCCCGACGCCGAGCGCGCGAGATAGACCAGCCCCATGCCGCCGGCACCGAGTCGTCCCAGCACCTCGAACGGGCCGATCCGCCTCGGATCGTGCTGCGTCAGCTGCTCCACTTGCCTGCCACCTCCCCGTACTGGCCTGAAGAATTTCGGCCTTGCGCACCCTGATTCTTCCTGCCGGAGGCGGTGCTTGCGAACCCGGGGGCGAACCGGCGCGTCCAGAGGGTGTCCGGTGGATCAGGCTGGATGAGCGAGCGTCCGCCGCGGAGCGGCTGGTGTGCGCGCATGCGGCTTCGGGTCCAAGGCGGAGGAAGGCCCGCCGCGGAGCGGCTGATGTCCACGCATGCGGTGGGGGCACCCCCAGGGGTAGCTGGGGGAGGCAGCCGGGGGAGGCAGCCGGGGGACATCGGCGACTGACCACAACGCCGGTGGCACCTCCCGTGCCCGAAGGGCTACGGAGGAGAGACGGAGTCGCAGGGCGTCGCGAGCCCGGCATGATCCGCCGGACACCCCCCAGGCACCGATCGGCCCTACTCGAGCTCCTCCAGCACGGCGAACGAAGCACCCTGATTGTCGGCGAGGACCGCGATCCGGCCAAACGTGGTGGACACGGGCGGCGCCGATATCCGGCCGCCGAGGCGGGCGGCCTCGTCGGCGGTTCCGTCGCAGTCCTCGACGAAGAGGTAGACCAGGAAATGGGGGGGCATCTCGGGCGGGAAGGCGTCTCCCATGACGTTGCGCCCGAGGAGGGCGGTCTCGACACCGGGCGGCGAGCCGACTGGTGACCAGGTCCGGTAGTCGATGTCCTCCTCGTCGACGTCCTGGCCGACGAATCCGAAGAGGCTCTCGTAGAAGGGGTCGACGCGCTCCTTGTCGCGGGTGTTGACCTCGGTCCAGCAGAAGGAGCCGGGCTCGCGGATCCTCTCGAAACCGGCGTGCGCCCCGGCCTGCCAGATTCCGAAGACCGCGCCGCCCGGATCAGCCGCGACCGCCATGGTGCCGTACGGGCCGACCTGCATCGGGGCCATGATCACCCGGCCACCCGCCTCCTCGATCCGGGTGGTGAGGGCGATGGCGTCGGAGGTGGCGAAATAGATCCCCCACGCGGTGGGCATGCGCCCGTCCCGTTTGGCCACCAGTCCGGCGACCCGCTTGCCGTCACGGAAGGCGTTCGTGTAGTAGCCGTATGCCTCATCCGCCTCCTCGTCGAACGTCCACTCGAAGAGCTCGCCGTAGAAGCGTTTGCCCGCCGCGAGGTCGGGCAGCGTGACATCCGCCCAGCACGGTGCACCTTCAGCGAATCGGGCCATGGGCCTGCGTCCTTTCCGTACCACTATCGTACGAACGTGTGGCACCCATCACAGTCAAGCTAACGCCGGTCCCCACCCGCCGCCCGTTGTCCACCGAAGTTATCCACAGGCTGTTGATAGGACCATCCGACCTCCCCATTTGCAGTCGGCCAAATCGCGCTCAGATCCCCCCTCGGTAAGCTGACGACATGACAGGACAAGTACGTACCGTCGACGGCCGCGTGGCCGGTCGGCGCGGCCAGGCGACGCGGCAGAAGCTGCTCGACTGCCTCAGCGAGATGCTCAGCTCCTCGCCGTACCGGGACGTCAAAGTCATCGACGTGGCCCGTAAGGCGGGCACCTCTCCGGCGACCTTCTACCAGTACTTCCCCGATGTCGAGGGCGCGGTCCTGGAGATCGCGGAGGAGATGGCCAAGGAGGGTGCCGGACTGACCGAACTGGTCGCCGGCCGCACCTGGGCCGGCAAGTCCGGCTGGCAGACCGCGGAGCAGCTCGTCGACGGGTTCCTCGACTTCTGGCGCAAGCACGACGCGATCCTTCGCGTGGTCGACCTCGGCGCGGCCGAGGGCGACAAGCGGTTCTACAAGATCCGCATGAAGATCCTGAACTCCGTCACCAGCTCCCTCACGGACGCCGTCAAGGAGCTCCAGGCCAAGGGCAAGGTCGACAAGGACATCAGCCCGGCCGCGGTGTCCGGCTCCCTGGTGGCCATGCTCGCCGCGGTGGCCTCCCACCAGAAGGGCTTCCAGACCTGGGGCGTCAAGCAGTCCGAACTGAAACCCAGCCTGGCGCTGCTGGTGCATCTGGGCATCACCGGCCGCAAGCCGACGAAGTAACCCTGCGCGCACGTCCTGTCACGCCGGCGGCGGATCACCATGCTGATCCGCCGCCGGCGCTCGCGTGTCAGCGCCCGTGACGCCCGGGCATGGGATGCACGAAGGCCCCGGAGCCGGCCGCATCCCGCGGCGGCTCCGGGGCCTCGATGTGCCGGAGGTCGGGTCAGCCGTTCTGCAGGCCGTTGCCGGACAAGGCAGCGACGTTGTCGAGGAGGTGCGAGAGCGGCTCGTCACCCTTCTGCTGGGTGGAGTTCTCGGTGCACTGCTGGTTCTGCGGGTTCGACAGGACCGGGACGTCCTGCACGGCGACCGGCACGAGACCCACGAGGGAACCGGCGTTGGCCTTGGCCGGGAGGGCGACACACGGCTTGTTCAGGGAGCCCTGGACAAGCGCGAACTGCGGGCTGTAGGCACCCTCGGTCGCCTGGTTGCCGTACTGCTGCTCGCTATTGGTGCCGCTGGTCGTCGTCGTGTCACCGTCGTTCGCGATCGCCAGCGCCTGCGGCGCCGCCATCCCGGAGACGCCGGCCACGGATGCGGCGACGGCGGCGGCTGCCCAAAGCTTCTTCATTGTGTTGCACCTTTTCCGTGATTGGACTCCCACCATGGAGTGCCATGAGCAACAACTCGACCGGGCCGCGATAGTTTCGCCATTTCACCTGAACAGCTTGGTTCGGCACTCGCCGTTGCCGGTGCCGTAAAAGCGGCCGGGCCGCCGCTGGATGCGGCGGCCCGGCCTTCCGACGCGGTGTCAGCTGTTCTGCGTACCGTTGCCGGACAAGGCAGCGACGTTGTCGAGGAGGTGCGAGAGCGGCTCGTCACCCTTCTGCTGGGTGGAGTTCTCGGTGCACTGCTGGTTCTGCGGGTTCGACAGGACCGGGACGTCCTGCACGGCGACCGGCACGAGACCCACGAGGGAACCGGCGTTGACCTTGGCCGGGAGGGCGACACACGGCTTGTTCAGGGAGCCCTGGACCAGACCGAACTGCGGGCTGTAGGCACCCTGAGTCGAGGAGTTGCCGTAGGACTGGACGGAGTTGTTGCCGCTCTCCGTGGTGGTGTTGCCGTCGTCGGCGATCGCCAGCGCCTGCGGGGCCATACACGCCGAGGCGCCGATGATGGATGCCGTGACAGCGGCGGTCGCCAGGACCTTCTTGATCACGATATATGCCTTTCTCGAAGGGTGCCCTGCGCCAGAGCGTTCTGGACAACATCCACGGCACGCGTTTGGTTTCTGCCGTTCACTCCAAAGGCCGACATGACGGCCTCACAAGCCGATCGGGTGAAGCACCACAACCAAATTCCGGAAAGCAGGGTTGATCACGGTGCACCCATCGTGCGCCTTGCTGAGAAAAGGAACAAACCGTGATCAAGCAGTTGCTGGCCGCCGCAGCGGTCACCGCCTCCGTGGTCGGCGCCTCAGCGGTGGCCGCGCCGCAGGCCATGGCCATCGCCAACGACGGTGACACCACCACCGAGAGTGGGAACTTCGCCGTCCAGTCCTACGGCAACCAGGCGACCGGGGGCGACTTCAGCCCGCAGTTCGCGCTCATTCAGGGCTCCCTGAACAAGCCGTGTGTCGCCCTCCCGGCCAAGGCCAACGCCGGTTCCCTCGTGGGTCTCGTGCCGGTCGCCGTGCAGGACGTCCCGGTCCTGTCGAACCCGCAGAACCAGCAGTGCACCGAGAACTCCACCCAGACCAAGGGCGACGAGCCGCTCTCGCACCTGCTGGACGGCGTCGCGCTCCTGGCCGGCAACGGCACGCAGAACGGCTGAGGCACTCGCCCCAGGAATCCCACGAAGGCCTGGCGCACTCGATTTCCCGAGTGCGCCAGGCCTTTGTTCCATGTCCGAGCGGAGAATTTCTCACACGAACGGACGATCAGAAGTCCTGAGCCGACGCCTGATCGGCTGATTAAAAATACTTTTGACTCAGCGTGATCCGCGCCGCATTGCCGTCCCACGAGGAGTCTTCATGTCGCGTAAATCCCACCTGCCGGCGCGCACTCGTCTGGGTGTGTTCACCGCGGGCCTCCTGACGGCGGGCACCGCCATGACCGTCCCGGGCCACACCGCCGACGCCCCTGCTCCCGCCCCGGCCATGGGCGCGTTTCTCGGATCGGGCCCGGAAGGCGTCAGACGAATGGCCGAGATGGAGAAATGGCTCGGCGGCACCGAACTGCGGGTGGGTCACACCTATCTGCCGGGGGGCACCTGGCCCGACATCGAGGGACAACCCTCCTTCCTGAAGGACTGGGCCGAGTGGCGACGCGCGAAGGCCGACCGGCTGTTCGTCCTCAACGTCCCCATGCTGGAACGCAACGAGGAACACCTCGACGACCTCGAAGTGCGCGCCGAGCTCCAGGCGGGGGCACGAGGAACCTACGACCAGCACTTCCGCGCTCTGGCCGAGCGGCTGGTCACCCTCGGCGTCCCGGACACGGTGATCGTGCTCGGCTGGGAGATGAACGGCATCACCTACAGCCACCGCTGCGGTCCCGACCCGGCGGCATGGAAGGGGTACTGGACGCGCATCGTCACCGCGATGCGTTCCGTGCCGGGGGCGGGCTTCCGGTTCGACTTCACACCGAGCCGCGGGCCGGACGCGATCCCGTGGACCTCCTGCTATCCCGGCGACGACGTGGTGGACATCATCGGCATGGACTCCTACGACCAGCCGCCGGGACAGACCTTCGACGATCAGGTCAACGGCCCGTACGGGCTCCGGAAACAGGTCGACTTCGCCACCGAGCACAAGAAGCCCGTCTCCTACCCCGAATGGGGGCTGTTCCGCAACGGCGACAACGCGGAGTACATGCGGCGCATGATCCAGTGGATCGACGAGCAGAGGCCGGTCTACCACACGATCACCGACTACTGTCCGCACGGCGTATGGCAGTGCACGGAGAACCCCGCGTCGTCCGAGGTGTTCCGGTCCATGCTGGGCGCTCGTACGGAACCGGTCCTCGAGCATCAGCCCACGGACTGCGGGCCACTGGACCTCGGCGACTGGATCGAGAGCTGGCTCGGCCGCGAGATCTGCGTTCCCGTCCTCGACTGGCGGCTGCCCTCGCACTGACCGGATCCGTCGGCGAGGCCTGCGACCCGGTCGCAGGCCGCCGCCCCCGCCGCGTGCAGCGCCAGCAGCGGCTCCAGACCGCGGCGAGCCAGCAGAAACCGCTGATTGCGCACGGTGTCCGGACGCCAGTGGTGCTTGTACGGCTCGTTGCCGCGCAACAGGCTCAGCACATCACGGCCCCCCGCACCGGCCGCCTCCGCGCAGTGCCGCAGCAGCATGGCGGTCACGTCCACCTTGCGGGCCCGCAGCTCGGGGTGCGCCCCGTACAGATAACCGCCCGCCAGACGGTCCGACATCAGGGTGAGGTCTGCGGCGACGACCCGGCCGTCCAGCCGGAACTCGGTCATCATCGCCTCGCCGTGCCGGACCATCGTGCGCGCCGACCGGATGAGGTGCTCCGCGAAACGGGAACGCAGATGTTCCGGCGTCACCCCGCGCCCCTGCCACTGCAGCCGGTGCAGCCGCAGCAGGGTCGCCACCGCGGCCGGCACCTTGTCCTCGCCGACGGCCCGGCCCTCGACACCCAGCGCGTCCAGCTTGCGCAGCTTCGCCCGGGCCCGCTGCGCGCCCGACGCCGGAAGCCGTTCGAGGAGCGCGGGGAAGGGGACCGCGGGCAGCTCCAGGCACGGGGAGTCGGCCAGCCTGCGCCGTGGTCCCGGCCAGGCGCCGAGGACGCGCTCGACGGCGGAGCCGGGCCGTACCTCGCGCAGATCGATGACCGCCGTACGGGCCGCCGCGGCCAGACCGGTCACGAGCGCGGCGGCCGCCTCGTCCGGGCAGGAGTCGTCGAGCAGCACATCGCAGAAGTCGGTGATCCCGCCACCCAGATGGACCAGCACGGGCAGCGGACGGAAGGCCAGCATCAGCGGCGCCGCTGCCACGAGCCGGCCCGCACGCCGGACGAGAACCAGCCGCAGCCGTCCCGCCGTCCCGTACGACACCCACCAGGAGTACAGCCAGGGGTGGCTCTGGAACGGGGTGGCGGTGCGGCAGCCCCGGTGGAGCCGTCGCCAGTCCGCCTCCAGCGCGGCGAACTCCCGTACGTCCCGGCACTGCGTCACCGCGAAGTCCCCGGCCATCAGACCACCTCCGCCGCCGGGGCGGGCACGGCCACCGGGAGCTCCGCCGGGGGGCGCCGGGGGAAGGTGAGCAGGACCAGACCGCCCAGCAACCCGCCCGCGCAGCCGCCGACCAGGGCGGTGAGCGGTGCGGACAGCGAGGCGGGGACGGTGGGGGCGGTGGCCGGGGACAGCTGGAGCAGCCGCACTCCGGTGCCGGACTGCATCCGGCTGCTGTTCCCGGTGAGGGCGCGGGCCACGTCGTTCGCGAGTTCGGCGGCGGCGCCGGGGCGTGCGGCCGTGGCGGTGATCTCGATCATGGGGGCGTCCGGTGACGTCGAGGCACGGACCCGGGGGTCCCCCTTCCGGCCGGCGATCTGCGTGGCCATCCGCCCGTACGCCTGGGCGAAGCCGAGCGCCGTGCCCGGGTCGGAACGCTCGGTGGGGATCACCACGACATAGCTCGTCGCCGCGTACTGAGCGGCGGTCAGCAGCCCGTACGAGCCGCCCGCCAGCAGGCCGGCCAGTGCGAGGGTGGGCAGCGGCCACCACAGGGGCAGCGTCTTCGGGCGCACGCGAAGGCGCTTCGGCGGTGTCATCCGGGGCATCGGGGGCTCTTTTCGGCGTGGGGGTGGGCTTGTGTGTAGACGGACATGAGCCGTTCCGCGGTGTGCGCGATGTCGTAGTGCCCGACGGCCGCGGGAACGGGCAGCCGACGGGTGCGGCTCCCGGCCCGCAGCAGGCGCAGGGCGTCGCGGATCCCGTCCTCGGTGCCGGTGACCCGATGGGCTCCGGGGGCCGCGTCCGGGGGGAGGTCGTCGACGGCGGGACAGGTGACATGCAGCACGGGCAGACCGGCGGCCAGGGCCTCGACGACCGCGAGGCCGAAGGCCTCCTCGGGCGAGGCGGACACGAACACGTCCATGGCGGAGAGCAGCCCCGGCAGCCCCGGCTCCACGGCCCGCCGCGGCGGGTCCTCGCAGGCGCCGGTGAGCAGCACCCGGTCCGCGGCGCCGAGCCGGCCGGCCAGCTCGTGGAGCCGTGCCCTCTCCGGCCCTTCGCCGACCACCAGGAGCCGGGCGCCGGGCAGCGCGGCCACGGCCCGTACGAGGATGTCGAACCGCTTGCCCTCGGCGAGCCGGCCGACCCCGCCCACGACGAACGCGTCGTGCGGCAGCCCGATCCGGTCGCGCACGGCCCGGCGGGCCGCGGAGTCGTAGCGGAAACGATGCGCCTCGATGCCGTTGGGGACGACATGGATGCGCGGCGGGGGCACGCCCCAGTCCCGCAGCCGCTGGGCGACGGTCGCCGAGACGGCGACGGTCGCGGTGGAGAGCCGTTCGGTGGCGAGGTAGAGGGACCGGACGCCGGCCCGGAGCGGGCGGCCCTCGATCTGCGCGGCGCCCAGGGAGTGTTCGGTGGCGACGACCGTACGGACCCCGGCAAGCCGGGCCGCGAGCCGCCCGTACACACAGGCGCGGTAGAGGTGGGTGTGGACGACGTCGTACCGGCCGCGGCGGACGAGCCGGGTGAGCCGGGCGAGGGCGGTCAGGTCGCGGTTGCCGCCCATGCCGAGGTGCGCGACCCGCCCGCCGTCGGCGGTGATGCCCTCGGCGACGGTGCCGGGGTTGGTGAGGGTGACGACGTCGCAACGCACCGGCAGGTGCCGCAGCAGCAGCCGCAGCTGCTGCTCGGCGCCGCCGACGCCGAGGCCGGTGATGATGTGCAGCACCTTCATCGGTCCTCCCGCTGTGCTCGGTGGGCCCGGGGGGTGCGCGGGCGGCGGAGGGGGTGCAGGGCACGCTTCACCCGGAGACGCCATGTCGTGTCGCGTTCGCCGATGTGGACGCGCGGCAGGGCGTACATGCCCGTGAGCGGGCCGGCACCGGTGGCGCAGGCGTAGCGGTATCCGGCCGTGCGTACGGCCTCGGCGGCTCGCGGGTCGACCGTGCCGTAGGGGTAGCAGAAGCCCTCGGGAGCGCGGCCGGTGATGTCGCGCAGGAGGGTACGACTGTGGTGGGTCTCCCGGTGCAGGGTCTCCTCGTCCGCGGTGGTGAGGTCCCGGTGCAGCAGCCCGTGCGAGCCGATCTCCATACCGGCCCGCGCCGCCTCGCGGATGCCGTCCGCGGTGAGCAGCGGCTTGCGCGGGCCCGGCCGGTCCCAGTCGTTGGCGCCGCCGAGCAGTCCCGGCAGGGCGAACACCGTCGCCGTGCACCCATGGCGGCGCAGCAGCGGCAGGGCGTGCTCGGTGAAGTCGGCGTATCCGTCGTCGAAAGTGAGGCCGACCAGGCCGGCGGCCCGGCCGAGCTCTCGGGCACGCAGCAGTTCGGTCATGGAGACCCCGGTCAGTCCGTGCCCGCGCAGCCACCGCAGCTGGCGGTCGAGGCGGGCGGGCGAGACGGTGACCCGGTACGGGTCGTCCATGGGATCGCCCACCGAGTGGTACATCAGCACCCACGGCGGGCCGGAATGCTTTCGGGGCCTATGAGTGGACGGCATGTTCGCGCTTTCGTGGGAGGGGGATCACGGCCACCCGCAGGGAGCGGCCCGCCGCCAGGAACACTCCGGTGCAGGCGGCGGCACCCGCCGCGACGGCGAGCACGGGCGGGCCGACGAACGCGGCGGCCGCCCAGCCGGTGCCGGTGGCAGCCAGTGCGGCGGCGGTCAGCCGGGCAAGGCGGCCGGCGATCTGCCGGGTCGCGACGGTGACGGTGTACCGGCCGAGGCCGCGCAGCAGCAGGACGGCGGTGACGGTGATGCCGAAGGCGTTGGCGGCGGCGATGCCGTGCGCGCCCCAGACATGTGCCAGGGCGAGGCCGGCCAGGACGTTGGCGGCCAGGCCGGCCGCCATGGCCGCTGCCGGGTACCAGGTGGGCCGGGCGGCCGAGAAGTACGAGCGTACGAGCGCGCCGACGAGGGTGTGGCCGAGCAGACCCAGCGCGTAGACACGCATCACGGAGGCCGTCGCCACCGTGTCGTCCGCGTCGAACGCACCCCGCTGGAAGAGAATTTCGACGATCTGCGGAGCGCAGGCGACCACGGTCGTGGCGCCGGTCAGCACGACGACGGCGGCCAGCATGAGGTCGCGTTCCATACGGCGCCCGGCCGCCTCGGCGTCGCCGCGGGCGAGCGCCCGTGCGATCACGGGGAAGGTGATGGTGCACAGCATCATCGCGAGCACCATCGGCATCTGGGCGACCTTCTGCGCGTAGTTGAGGTGCGAGATGGCCCCGGCGGGCAGCGGGGCGGCCAGGAACCGCTCGACGAGCACCTGCGACTGGCGCCCGGCGGCGAAGACGATCACCGGCGCGAGAAGTCCGATGCCGAGTCGGGGGCCGGTGCCGCCAAGGCGTCCGGCATCCTCGCGCAGCCTCACTCTCCGCCGCAGCGCGGGCAGTTGCACCAGGACCATCAGACAGCCGCCGAGGGCCACTCCGGCCGCGGCGGCGCGTACGCCCCAGTGCGGGCCGGCCGTCAGCGCGACGGCGATGATCCCGAGGTTGTACGCCACATAGATCGCGGCCGGCAGAGCGAAGCTGCGGTGCGCACGCAGCACGGCGCTGCAGTACCCGGCCAGACCGAAGGTGAACGCGCAGGTGGCGGTCAGCCGGGTGCAGTCGGCGGCGAGCGCCTGCTCCGGCAGCCCCGGGGCGAGCACCGCGACCAGCCACGCCGCGGCGAGCACCAGCACGACCGTCAGCAGGGCGAGGGCGCCCAGCAGCGGAGGCAGGGTGGCCCGCACCAGGGCCTGCACGGGTTCGCGCCGGGCGAGGGCGAGGCTGAACGCCGGTACGAGGACGAGCGCCATGGCGTCCTCGATCAGCAGGGTCGAGGCGAACTCCGGCACCGTCCAGGAGACCAGGAACGCGTCGGTCTCGGGCCCGGCGCCGAAGAGATGCGCGACGGTCTGATCGCGCGCGAGACCGAGCAGCGCGGCGCAGGCGGTGATCGCCCCGGTGATCACCGTGGTCCGGGCGAGCGAGCGCTCCGCATGGCGTCGCCGCCCCGCGTCGGGTGGGCGTTCGGGTCCGTCGTCGAGCGCCGGGTGGGCCGGGGCCTGGTGTCCGTTCTTCATGGTGTCGCCGTCCCGGCCGGGGCCCACCAGGCCGCCAGGCCCGGGCCGATGGCGGTCAGGACCGTCGAGGGGCCGCCGATGTCCGCGTAGAGGAAGTCGACGAGCTGCCGGATCGGCAGGCCGCAGGTGCCCGTTCTTCATGGTGCCGCCGTCCCGGCCAGGGCCCACCAGGCCGCCAGGCCCAGACCGATGGCGGTCAGGACCGTCGAGGGGCCGCCGATGTCCGCGTAGAGGAAGTCGACGAGCTGCCAGATCAGCAGGCCGCAGGCGATCAGCCCGCAGTCCTTGCCGCGCACGGTGCGGGACAGCCGGCGCAGACCGAGCGTGAGCAGTGCGAGCCAGCTGCCGAGCAGCGCGGTCAGGCCCAGCAGGCCCTGTTCGCTGAGGATGAGGAGGTACATGTTGTGCGGTGACAGCAGCGGCTGCCGTCGGAAGACCGCGCCCGCTCCGGCCGTGTCGCCGCCGGAGGACAGGGCGAGCGAGGCGTGGCTGTCGCGGTACGCGGGGAAGCCCTTCAGGCCCACTCCTGTGACGGGGGCTTCGCGCCACATGCCGATGGAGGCAACCCACATGGTGTACCGGTCGGTGACGGACCGGTCGGGTGCGTCGGTGACCTGGGTGATGCTGGCGACGCGTTCCCGGAGGAGTCCGGTGCCGACGCCGAGGCCCACGACGAGCACCACCGCGGCGGCGGTCCCGGCGGCGAGGGCGGGTACCGAGATCCGCCGGCCGGCCAGCAGCAGCTGGGCCGTGCAGGCGGCGGCGGTGGCGAGCCAGGCGCCGCGGCTGAAGGACAGGACCAGCGGCAGGACCAGCAGCGCGGCGCACAGCAGCGCGGCCCGGCGCTGTCCGCGGGAGCGGGGGGCGAGGGCCAGTCCGAGGGCGCAGACCAGGCCGTACCCGACCACGGCGGCCATCCCCATGACGTCGGTCGCCCCGAACGTCCCGACCGCGCGGATGTCCTGCCCCATGTACGAGGCGCCGGTACCGGTGACGTACTGGTGGACGCCGACCGCCCCCTCGGCCAGTGCCAGCGCCACCACGGCGGCGGCGACCAGCCGCGCGTCGCGGCGGTCGCGCAGGAGCAGCAGCAGCGCCGCCGGGACCAGGACGAAGATCTGGAGGTGGCGTACCGCCCCGGCCAGGCCTGTCGCGGGGCCGGCGGAGCCGAACACGGCGGCCGTGATGCCGATGACCGGAAGTCCCAGCAGAACGGCGGCCGTTCGGGTCAGGGGCCGGCGGCGGTCACGCAGCAGACGCAGGACGCAGTGGGCGACCAGCACGGCGGAGGCGGCGTCGGCGAGGGTCGCGCCGGTGCTTCCGGTGGCCGCGTCGGGTTCGGCGGGGACGGCGAGCAGGGCGACGACGGCGAGGGCCGGGATCAGCGGGGCGTCGGTGTGCGCGAGCCGGGGCCACCGGGGCAGCGGGACGGAGGGGGCATGGATCACGGTCAGCTCCCTCCGGGGCGTACCAGGGAGGCGGCGGTGCGCAGCAGGATGCAGATGTCCTGCCACAGTGACCAGTTGTCGATGTAGTGGTTGTCGAAACGGGACCGGTCCTCGATGGAGGTGTCGCCGCGCAGACCGTGGATCTGGGCGAGTCCGGTGATGCCGACGGGCATCCGGTGCCGGGACGCGTAGCCGGGGTGGGTCCGGCTGAACCGCGCGACGAAGTAGGGGCGTTCGGGGCGTGGTCCGACCAGGCTCATGTCGCCGCGCAGTACGTTCCACAGCTGCGGGAGTTCGTCGAGCGAGGTGCGGCGCAGAAAGCGTCCGGTGGCGCTCATGCGCCGGTCCTGTGCGACGCTCCACCGGGTGGCCGCCTCGTGCTCGTCGGCGGGGCGGAGGGTGCGGAACTTCAGCAGGACGAAGCGGCGGCCGTCCTGCCCGACGCGTACCTGCCGGAACATGATGCCGGGTCCGTCACAGGCGCGTACGGCGACGGCGCAGGCGAGAAGTACGGGTGCGGCCGCGAGCAGCGCGAGTCCGGCGATGAGCAGATCGAGGAGACGCTTGGCGGTGGCGCCGGGACGGCGCCGGGCGGCCGGGGCGGCAGGCGGGTCGACGCGGCGGCAGGCGAATCCCCACAGGTGCCCGGCCGTGTCGGGACGCGGGCCCGCGTGGCGGCGCTGCTGCGCGGGTCCGCCGGACGCGGCGTGGTCGTCGAGGAGCCACACCGTGCAGCCGCACTCGCCGAACAGCCGGACCAGCTCGCCGCGTTCGGTGTTCACGAGCACGGCGTCGCGCACGGTGCTCCGTATGACGACATGGCGGATGTCCTCCGTGGTGCTGTCGCGGCCGATCGTGCCGACGGGCCGCAGTCCGTACTCGGGGTGCGCGTCGAGCATCGTGGAAACCCGCCGTACGGATGTCCTGGGGCCGATGACCAGGGCCGGCCGGAGGTGCCGTGCGTTGGCTCTGGTCCTGTGCGCATGGACGGCGCCGCGCCCGGCGCAGGCCAGCGCCAGATGGAGGGCGGCGCCCGCGGCCAGCGTCGCGGGGGCGAGCGCGTGTGCGTGCGCGAGAGCCGTGGCCATGGCGCACCAGGCGAACGTCACGTTCCGGAGCAGCGCGGGCAGTACGTCGAGTACGGGCCGGGCGTCGGTGTACGTGTTGAGGCCGGCGGCGAACAGGACGAGCAGCGGGGCGTACCAGCATGCGCCGACGAGCGAGAGGGTGCCGAACAGGGCTGCGACGACGTCGACGAGCAGCAGCGGCAGCACCCGGCGGGCCCGGGAGGCCGGTGGCCTGCGCGGCAGTGGGGGAAGCCGGTCGAAGACCTCGCGGGGCGGGACGACCGGGACGACGGTCCGGCTCTGCCGGGCAGTCTGCGGAACGCTGGTGCTTTCCGTGGTCACTGGTGGATCCGCTCCCTGCACTCGGGGTGCGGCACGGCGGCCAGTTCGCGGTACACGTCCGCGACGGCGCCGGCGGTCTGCCGCACATCGTGGGTGGTGAGTACGTGCTGACGGGCCCGGCGGCCCAGCGTGGCCCGCAGCGGGGTGTTCAGCAGGAGCTCGGTGAGGACTCCGGCCAGGGCCAGATGGTCGCCGGGTGGGGTGAGACAGATGGGCGCGTGACCGGGCGGCAGGCTCTCCCTGGCCCCGTCCACATCGCTGACGACGACGGCCCGCCCGCAGGCCATGGCCTCCAGCGGGGCCAGTGCCATGCCTTCCCACCGGGACGGCAGGACGACGAGATCGGCGGCGCGGTACCAGGGCGCGGTGTCGGGCACCGCACCCGCGAACAGCACCGAGGGCCCGGCGGCCGCTCTGAGCCGGCCGGCGTCGGGTCCGTCACCGACGAGCACCAGCCGTGCCCGCGGCATCCGGTCGGTGACCCGGGGCCAGGCGCGCAGCAGGACATCCTGGCCCTTCTGTCGGCACAGCCGGCCGACGCACACCACCAGCGGCGCCGAGCGGGGCAGCCCGGCCGTGAGGGGCAGCGCGGCACGGGCCCGGGCGCTGTCGAGGGGACGGAAGTGTCCGAGGTCGACTCCGTTGTGCACGACCGTCCAGCAGGCGTCGATCCCGGCGCGCTCACCGGTACGCCGCTCCGCCTCGCTGACACAGATCACACGGGCCGTCCACCGGGCCGCGTACCGCTCCCAGCCGCGTGCGGCGCGCGCGGTGAGCCCTTCGACGGCCTCGAACGACCAGGCGTGCGGCTGGTACACAGTCGGGACACGGCCGCGCAGGGCGAGCCGGGCGGCCAGACCGGCCTTCGCGCTGTGGGCGTGCACCAGGTCGGGCGCGATCCTCCGTACGAGCCGGGCGAGTTGGCGGGTCTCGTGGACGACCGAGAGCCCGGGGGCACGGCCGGCCCTCCAGGGATGGACCTCGGCACCGCGCGCGGCCGCCGCCGCGGCCAGTGTCCCGCCCTCGGGGCAGGCCACGGCCACCCGCACTCCGCCTCGGGTCTGCGCCTCCACCAGATCGGCCACCACGCGGGCCACTCCGCCGTCGACGGGTCGGCTGATGTGAAGAACCGTCAAATTGAATCGTTCTTCTTGGCGTTGCTCCTGCACGCGCCGCTTCTCCCCCGCTCCTGACACTCAAAAGGAATCGGCCGCCGTCGGGCGCACCGGGAACCGAACTCAGCGCGCCGCGGCGACATCGGCAGGAATCAGGGAATTCCACATGACCGGTTCTCCCGATTTCACAACCGAAACAGATCAGAACCCTGGCAGAACGCCGGGCGAAAATCACGGTCGACGCGCCGCGAATTCCTTCGAGTGATCACGCGTATCCCCGTCCGGTACTTGGTCGTTGAAGTCGCTGCACCACCTGGGCCGAGAAGGGGCCCGGAGCCCCCTTCTCTCGCCGGCGCAAGACCGCCGGACCCTGCGGAGCGCGCCTGCCGCCGGGTCCGGCTCGCCTTTTCGGCTTGCCGGGCAGGCGCCTTCACTCTTTCGGCAGCGCAACCCTCACGTTCCGCGGGCGTTGAAGGAAGAGTCGGGCGCCCGTCCGGCAGTGCCTGTTATTCCGTATGACCAAGGAGCACATCCCCATGTCGCGTTTCGCGAAGGCTGTTGTCCTGTCAGCCGCGGCTGCCGCCGCTGTCCTCGGTGGCACCGGCATCGCCGCTGCCGACGCCGGTGCGGAGGGCGCCGCCATGGACTCCCCCGGTGCCGTCTCCGGCAACAACGTCCAGGTGCCGGTACACATCCCGGTGAACGCCTGCGGCAACACCGTCAACGTCATCGGTCTGCTGAACCCGGCGTGGGGCGCCTGGTGCCACAACGGCTCCTGACGGGCGGGGCCGCGAAGCCGCCCTTCGACCGCTCTCTCTTCCCGGGAGAGCGGTCTCTTTTTCTTCCCGGGTGAGCGGTCTCTTTCCGCGTCGCGGCTCCACGGCGTGGCACCACCCCTTCGGCGGCGGTTCCGCACATTCGCCGTCCGGATTTCCACGTCGGCTCTTGGCTGGTCAGCGAAGGTGAGACCGCCGTGCGAGTGACAAAAAGGTCCGCGATCGCCCGGTTGCCTTATGCGGTGACACCTTTCACGGTGAACGAAAGGCCCTTACGGGTCTGTATCGAAAGGAAAATCCATGCGCCCCCTGGTATCGCGCCGCATCACCACGTCGGTCCTGTGCGCCGCAGCCCTGCTCGGCATCGCCGGTCCCGCGTACGCCGCGGCAGACGATTCCCCCCGCAATCCGGCCACCGACACTCCGTCCTCGCCGGCCGACGTCACCCTCGCCCCGGTCCCGGGCCTCGCACCGCTTCCCTTCCCGATCAAGACTCCGGAGTTCCCCCGCGGCCCGGCGTCCGTGCCGCCGGTCTTCGGCCTTCCGGCGGACACCGCCGCGCCTGTGGCCAGTGAGCCCGGACTGTCCACCCTGCCGGCTCCCCTGCCGGACCGGCGCATCTGATACGAGGATCCGGACGCCGCGCTTCATTCGGGTGGGGCGACGGGAAATTCGGCCGTCAGAGAGTTTCCGTCACGCGCAGGGATCGTTACTGATGACGAAGCCGCGCAAGGGCCTGTCCCCATGCCCCTGCGCCGGACGACAGTTGCTCTCCCGTCGCGCGACGGACGTCGCTCGAGGAAGGATTCCCCATGAAGCCCACGAAGGTTGCTGCGATCGTCGCCGGTTCCCTGATGGCGGCGGGTGTCGCATCTCCTGCCGTTGCCGTCTCGGGCATGCCGGCCACAAGCCTCAACGGCGCAGTCGGCACCGTGGCCGCCCAGACCCTGCGCGGCGCCCAGCCGCTGCAGACCCGGATGCTGGACACGTCGAAGGAGGGCTCGCTGGTCAAGGCCGTCTCGGACACGGCGAACACCCTCAACAAGGTGAGGGGCGGGGACACGGGCAAGCTGCTCGGCGGCCTCCCGCTCGAGGGCTAGTGCTGTGACCGGAAAGGTTCACCGGCTCACGACGCTCCCCCAGCTACCGCTGGGGGAGCCGCGAGCTTCCCGGCAAACCTTTCCGGTCACAGCACTGGCAATGGCCTCCGATCGGCTCCACGGAACGGGCGTTCCGTGGAGCCGACACTTTTTCCGGGTGCTCACAGGGCTCAACCGGTCCAGAACTCCCACCACCTGGTGAGAACCAGCATGCCGATGCTCCCCGTCCACAGCAGCGGTGCCACCCAGTGGAATTCCGTGAGGCCACGGCGCAGCCCCTCCGGCGCAGGCAGGAGCCGTTGCGTGATGTTGTGCGTCGTGACGTAGCAGAACATCACCAGGGTCGCGACCCAGGCCAGGCAGCACCACAGGCACAGCGCGCCGATCCGGTAGAGCGACTGGAACTGGAGCCAGGTGCAGAAGCCGACGCCGAAGACCGTGCCCGCGTTGAGTCCGAGCCAGAACCAGCGGCGGTAGCGCGCCCCGGCCAGCAGCCCGGCGCCCACGCAGATCACCATTCCGTACGCCACCAGCCCCAGCATCGGGTTGGGGAATCCGAACGCCGCCGCCTGCTCGCTCTTCATGATGCTGCCGCACGACACGACCGGATTCAGACTGCACGCCGGCGTGAAGGACGGGTCCTCCAGGAGCTTGAACTTGTCGAGGGTGATCACCCACGAGGCGAGCAGTCCCGCCGCGCCGGTGACCACCAGCAGCCGGCCGAACCCCCGGCCTGCGCCGACGGCTTCCGGGCGGTCCGCCCGGTCCGGCGCGGTCTCCGTCGTTCTCGTCGTTCGTGTCGTCGTCGCGGTCATGGAGTGGTCCCTTCTCGGACGGTTCGGCCCCAGGCCTAACCGGTCCGCGAACTGTTTGGACACGCCCGTGGAACATCCGCGCGTGGTCACCCGACCAGGTGACATATCCGCCCAGTTGCCCCTCCATCGCCGCTAGGGTGCCGAGCCATGACTTCAACCCCGGCCACTGCGGCCGAACTTACCCCGGCCCAGCTCGGCACCCTGACGGTGATCGCCTGGACCGGCGAGCCCGTCGACGGGGAGCAGGAGCCGCTGCCTTTCCTCCTCGCCTACTCCCTCGGCGACGGAATCGGGGGTCCCGAGGCCGGGGCGAGGGCCGTACGGCTGCTCCTCGCACGGACCGGCCTGCCGGTCGGCACCGAGCCGGTCGATGCGTCCGCCGGCCCGCCGCTGCCGGTGACGCTCCTCGTCCAGGCCGGCCAGGTGGTACTGACCATGCCGTACCTGCACGTCCAGAGCGCCGTCCCGCCGGAGTGGCTGGCCGCGTCGCGCCGGCACGGCCGGGTCTACTTCATGTTCACAACCCGCCCATGGCCGCAGGCCGCCGCCGGCCGTCCCGTCTCCGACGAAGCGCTGCGGTCGTTCGTGGGTGACGAGGAGACGCTGAAGGAGACCGCCCACGTGCTGCTGCCGGTCAGCAGTCTGCGCTGACGGCCGGCGCGTCGGCGAGAATCGCCCCATGAGCGATACCGACGACCAGTTCCGCACCCTGCTGCACAGCCTGCGCGTGTGGGACGTACCGGAGCTGCCGCGTTTCGACCCCGCCGACGCCCCCGCCGAGCCGCTGCCGCTCTTCCGGCAGTGGCTGCGCGAAGCCGCCGAGGCCGGGCAGCCGGAGCCGCACACGATGAGCCTCGCCACCGCGGACACAGACGGACGGCCTGACGTACGGACGCTGATGCTGCACGACGCGGACGGACGCGGCTGGCACTTCGCCTCTCACCGGACCAGCGCGAAGGGGCGGCAGCTGGCCGAGCGGCCGCAGGCGGCACTGGGCTTCTACTGGGCGGCGCTCGGCCGCCAGGTACGCGTGCGGGGGTCGGTGTCGGCGGCGGATCCCGCGGAGAGCCACGCCGATCTGCACGCCAGGTCGACGGGGGCGCTCGCGGCGGCGCTGACCGGGAGGCAGAGCGAGCTTCTCGGCTCGTACGAGGAACTGGAACAGGCCTCGGCGGCCGCCTGGGAGCGGGCCGAGTCCGAGCCGGACGCGCCCGTGCCGAGCTGGACCCTGTACGTACTCGAGCCGGACGAGGTGGAGTTCTTCCAGGGCGACGAGCGCCGGCGGCACGTACGGCTGCGGTACCGGCGGGAGGCCGACGGCGTCTGGGTGTGCGAGCTGCTCTGGCCGTGAGCCGGGAACTGCGCCTCGACGCGGCCAGGATCGCCAGGGCCGTGGCCGCTACGCGGTGACCCGCGGCGAGCCGAGCTGCAGCTCAGGCTGAGGGTCCGTCCGAGGGACGAGGGCGGGCACTCGGCCTGAACGGAAGCGAGGCGGAGCACGACGAACGAAGCGCGCGGCGGCGGGCCGACCGCCGCTCGCCGACGGTGCTGACCGTTGCCAGCACGAGGCACAGCCCCACGCCGCACAGCACCGCCGTGGACGGCGCGGCCACGCTCTGCACGACCCCGGAGAGGGTGGCGCTCGTCGCGTAACCGGCCGACACGGCCGCGTAACTCACCGAGTAGCCCGCCGCCAGGGCGCTCGCCGGCAGCGCGTTGCGCAGCGATAGGTTACGGGCGAGCTGGACCCACGAGTTGAGCAGACCCGCGGCCAGCAGCCCCATCGCGATCACGCCGAGCACCGGCACGGCCGCGCTCAGGGCGACACAGGCGGCGAAGGCCACCAACAGCACCTGGCCCTGGGTCTCGGGGCGTCCCGGCCAGGTGCGCAGTCCGTAGAGGTACGCACCGAGGGCGGACGCCACCGAGTAGCCGGCGAGCAGCGGGCCCGCCCAGCCGACCGCGATGCCCCGCTGCTCCAGCAGGGCGGGCAGCACGAGTTCGGCGAGGGCCAGCAGACCGAGGGCGGCGGCCCCGGACACGTACACCGGCCAGGCGGCCGCGAGGGTACGGGCCATGGAGACGCCCTTCCGGTCGGTGTCGTCCGCCGGCCACCCGGCGGGCAGCGCCCACAGACCCGCGGTGGCCGCGGCCATCAGCACGGCGGCCAGCAGCAGCGGCATATGCGGGCCGACGCCCAGCGCCAGACCGGTGGTCAGGGCCGGGGCGGCCGCCCACAGGACGTAGGTGAGGATCGACTCGGCGCTGAGAGCCTGGGTCACCGCCCGCTCCGGCACCAGCGAGGTGAGCAGCGCGCGCAGACCGCCCGTCGCGGCGGCGGGTGCCGCCCCGGCGAGGGCCGCGAACGCACCGAGGACGACCGGGTCGGCGTGCGGCAGCAGGCCGACCGCCCCGAACGCGCCGGCTCCCACGCCCAGTCCTCCGGCCAGGGCCCGCCTGGCCCGCTCCGGCGCCATCCGCGGCCCGAGCGTGATGGCGCCGACGACCTCGCCGACGACATACACGGCGGCGAGGGCGGCGCCCAGTGTGTAGCCGCCGGGCCGCTCCCGTACCAGCAGGACCAGTGCAAGCGGCGCCATCGCCACCGGGACACGGGCAGCCGTGGTGACAACAGCCCAGGTCAGGACGGGTTTGGTGGCAAGGGCGCGATAACTCATGGGGCGACACTAGGACGTTCACCCGGGGCCGCATCAACCAGTTATCCGCGGCTCTTCGAGCTGGGTGAGCACACCCCGGGCCACCCGCCCGCCCCGGTCGCCGTCCTCCGACACGGACACGGGTGGCGGCGCGCTCATGCGCACCCCGAGCACGGCACGGCGGCCGCCACCCGGCTACGGCGTAGATGCCCTGACGCCGAGCCGCGACCCGCACTCGCCGAGGCCCAGTCTCCTCGACGTCCCCTCGCAACGAATCGCTCACCCCAGGGTGATCAGTTCGACACGTGGCGTCAACACCCGGTCAGAGCCATGACCGTTACATCCGATTTGTGACGGCGCACGACGGCTCGCACACTCCAGGCTCGTATGCTCCCCTCGCCACCGCGGGCGCGCCCCCGTCCACCTCGCACCAGATGCGCTTGCCCGCGCCTTCCGGCTGCCAGCCCCACCGGTCGGCCAGACCGTCGACCAGCTCCAGGCCACGCCCGCTGGTGTCCTCCCCCCGCGCATGCCGCGGAGCGGGCGGGCAGGCGCTGAAGTCCGCGACCTCCACCCGGACCGTGCCGGTGCCGGCACCGAGCATCCGCAGCACGGCAGGACAACCGGTGTGCACCACCGCGTTGGTGACCAGTTCCGAGATCAGCAGGATCAGCGTCTCGGCCAGCGGCTCGTCGAGCCTTATGCCGGAACCGGCCAGCCACGAACGGGCCCACCTGCGGGCGCGGCCCACCTCTGCGGGGTCCGGACCGACTTCCAATTGAACCTGAAGCACCTGCACCGCTCACACCATCCGAACCGGCGGACACAACGCCTCGCGCGCCGACAGGACCACGAAAGTCACCGAAGGTGATTTCCCTGTGGCACAGCATGATTGACGTACAGTCACCGCAACAAGCGCTTCGGGCATATTCCAGCGCGAAGGAGTATGCGTGGTGCATACTGTGCGGCGCGCGCCGCGGGACGTCGAACTGGAGCGCGTGCAGCCGAAGCCGGGGAGTCCGCGCCTCGGAACCACTCGCACGGCACGGAGCGTACCCGAGCCCGCACCCGACGACGGTGTGTGACGAGTCACGCATCGGACACGATGCGTTGTTGACACTCGGTGACGTTACACGTCTGCCACGATGGATCGTATGAGCCTCAGCATTCGCAACCGGCTGCGCGGCACCGTGGTCTCCGTCTCGATCGGACCCGCCATGGCCACCGTCAAGGTGAGGCTGGACGGCGGCCAGGAAATCACCGCCGCCGTCACCGCCGAGGCCGTGGCCGACCTCGGTCTCGCCGCCGACAGCCGGGTCGACGCGCTGGCCAAGGCCGGCGCGGTGGCCCTCGCCACCGCCGCGGTGAAGGGCCTGAGCATCCGCAACCAGCTGCCGGGCACGGTGACGTCCGTGACCTCCGGCGTGGCGATGGCAACGGTCCGGGTCGCCGTCGCGGGCGCGGAGCTGACCGCCGCGATCACCAAGGACGCCGTCGACGAGCTCGCCCTGGCGGAGGGCGTCCCGGTGGTCTCCCTCATCAAGGCGACCGAGATCTCCCTGGCCAACGCGGCCTGACGGCCCTGCCGCGGCACCGGACGCGGTCAGTCCGCGTCCGCCCCCGTCGGAGGGCGGTACGTCGCGGCAGCGGCGGTGGCCAGGTCCGGGTACACGTCGAAGAGGCGGCGCACGCCCACGGCCGTCAGCACCCTGGCGACATGCGAGCCGTCGGCACCGGCCTCGGCCTGCGCCGGCAGGATCAGCCGCAGGCTCCCCCCGCAGGAACGCAGCAGCCGCCGGGCGGCGATCAGCATCCCCACCCCGCTGGAGTCGCAGAACCGCACCCCGGACAGGTCGAGCACCAGCTCGTGCCCGCCGACCGCTACCACGTCGTGCACACGGCGGCGCACCAGCGGGGCGGTCACCAGGTCCAGCTCGCCGGAGACCCGCAGTACGCTCCACGCACCGTGTCCGTCCTCCTCCACCACCTTCAGCACCACGAGTCAGGACCTTTCGTAGCGTTCCTCTGGACGCGGCTGCCCGGAAGGACTCGGCCGAAACCCCCTCATGTGCCTGGAATCGTTTGTCCGTTGGCATCCAGGGCCGTCTCACATGCGGATTTGACCCAAACGAACAGATGTCGACGGCGTCGCCCACTACATTCGATGTGAGGAGTAGACAGGCGCTGGGTTGGGGGCCACATGGTGAAGGACACGCCACCCCGCTGGGACCGCAGGATGCAGCAGCGGCTCGCGCGCGGCGAGGCGGCCGCGCTCGGTGAGCTGTACGACCGGTTCGCCTCGCTGGTGCACAGCCTCGCCCATCGTGTGCTGGACGACGACGAGTCGGCCGACCAGGTCACCCGCGAGGTGTTCGGCTACGTCTGGGAGAACCCCGACGCGTACGACCCCAAGCAGGGCTCGATGCGGTCCTGGGTGGCCGGGCTCGCCCATCGGCAGGCCGTGCACCGGCTGCGCGAGGCCGCGTCGGCCACGGTCAGTGCGGAGGAGCTCGAGCGGAAGGTCCGCCGTGCCTCGGCCGCCGCCCGCGCCGACTACATCGTCACGTCCATGCCCGCCCCGCTGCGGGCGGCGCTGGAACTGGCCTACTTCCAGCGCCGCGACTACCGCCAGACCGCCGCCGACCTGGGCGTCACGGAGGACGAGGCACGCCGCCGGCTCCGGCTGGGCCTCCAGCTGCTGTCCACCGCCAACACCCGCCCCGTCGAGGGCACGTCCGGCTACGGGCGTTCCCTGTGACCGGCCCCCTGGACCACGACCGGAACGACCCGGGCGCCGACCGCGCACCGCGGATCCCGTCCCCCAGGCAGGCCGCGGACGATCTCCCCGGCGGCCCACCGCCCGCCGACGAGGCCGGGCAGGGGACCGAAGCCGCGCCCGCTCCGGGCGGCGAGGGCGGCCAGGGGTGGGACGACGCATCGCACAGCATGCTGAAGTCGCTGCTCGGGGCCTGGGCACTGACCGCGTGTTCCGGGGAGGAGACCGAGGCCGTCGAGAGCCACCTCACCGAGTGCGCCCCGTGCGCCGAGGAGGCGCTGCGGCTGCGTGATGCCGTCGGGCTGCTGCACATGGAGCGGAATCTCGACCTCGACCCCCTGCTGCGCTCACGGGTGCTCGAGAACTGCCTGGGGCGCCGGCCGGCCCGGATCCCCATGCCCGGCTGGGCCGCGCCCTACGACGCGGAGACCGCGCGCCTCGACGCGCTGCTCAACGACATCGGCCCCGCGGAGTGGCACACTCCGGTGCGGCTCCGGTGGTTCGAGCGCGAGCGGAAGGTCAGCCGCAAGACGACCGTCGCCGGGGTGATGGGCCACCTTATGACCGTCGACGGCATGGTCGCCACCGCGCTCGGCCTCGGCGACCCGCTCGGCGCGGACGCCCCGGAGGCCGGCGCCGGTCCCACCGAGCGCACCGACGTGTACTGGCGGACCGCCCACCATCCGCTCACCCGTTCCGTGCGCGAGCCCTGGCGGGACCAGAGCCGTACGCTCATCCGCACGGTGTCCTTCGCGGGCCGCGGGGTCGCCGAGCTGACCGTGTCGTACGGGGATTTCGGGCTGGCTCTGGGCGATGCCCTGCTGGAGCGGGCTTTCGAGTGCTGGGTGCACGCGGCCGACATCGCGGACGCGGTGGCCTATCCGTACGCCCCGCCCGCGGGCGCGCATCTCAACCGCATGATCGACCTGGCCGCGCGGCTGCTGCCGGTGGCGCTCGCCGCGCGCCGCAGGGCGGGGCTGGCCGGGCCGTCCCGGCGGCTGGTGACGGCCGGTTCGCCGGGGCGTACGCTCCGGCTGGTGATCGAGGGCGCGGGCGGCGGCGAGTGGTACATCGCCCTGGACTCGCCGGCCGCGGTCGGCTCGGCCGACCACCAGGTGGCACAGATCGCCCTGGACGGACTGGAGTTCTGCCAGCTGGTGGCCGGCCATGTCTCCCCGGAGGAGGCGGCCGCGGGCCATGACGGCGACCGCGAGGCCATCCGGGAAGTGCTGTTCGCGGCGGCCTCGCTGAGCCGCCTCTGACCCGACGGGCCGGACACCCCGGTCCTGTCCGGTCGATCAGGCCGGATCAGGGAGCGGCGGCTGGTGCCGTGCATCGCAAGGCGGAGGAAGGGCCCGCCGCGGAGCGGCTGATGTCCACCCATGCGGGGGGCACCTCTGGGGACACCTCTGGGGGCACCCCCAGCGGTAGCTGGGGGAGGTAGCCGGGGGAGGTAGCCGGGGGAGGTAGCCGGGGGAGGTAGCCGGGGGAGGTAGCCGGGGGAGGTAGCCGGGGGAGGTAGCCGGGGGAGGTAGCCGGGGGACATCGGCGACCGACGACGACGGTGGGGGCACCTCCCGTGGCCGAAGGGCTACGGGGGAGAGGTGCGCCCGCCGCGGAGCGGCTGCGGTGCCCGCCGCGAGCCCGGCATGACCGGCCGGACAGGACCTAAGCGAACACCACCGTGCGGCGGCCGTTGAGCAGGATGCGGCGTTCCGCGTGCCACTTGACCGCGCGGGCCAGCGCCTGGCACTCCACGTCCCGGCCGATCGCGACCAGTTGCTCGGGGGTGACCTCGTGGCCGACCCGCTCGACCTCCTGCTCGATGATCGGGCCCTCGTCGAGGTCGGCGGTGACGTAGTGGGCCGTCGCGCCGATCAGCTTCACACCGCGCGCGTGAGCCTGGTGGTAGGGCTTTGCGCCCTTGAAGCTCGGCAGGAAGGAGTGGTGGATGTTGATGATCCGGCCGGACAGCTGCTTGCACAGGTCGTCCGACAGCACCTGCATGTAGCGGGCCAGCACCACCAGCTCGACGTTCTCGCCGCGGACGATGTCCAGCAGCTGTGCCTCGGCCTCGGCCTTGCTGTCCTTGGTCACCGGGATGTGGTGGAACGGGATGTCGTACGAGCCGACCAGCTCGGCGAAGTCCGTGTGGTTGGAGACGACGGCCGCGATCTCGACCGGCAGCCCCCCGGTCCGGGCGCGGAAGAGGAGGTCGTTCAGGCAGTGGCCGAACTTGCTGACCATCAGGACGATGCGCATCCTGTCGTCGGCCCGGTGGATCTGCCAGTCCATCTGGTGCGAGTCGCCCACCGCGGCGAAGCTCGCCCGCAGCTTCTCCGCCGTCACCGGAGTCTCGGCGCTGAAGTGGACCCGCATGAAGAACAGCCCCGTGTCATGGTCGCCGAACTGCTGGCTGTCCATGATGTTGCAGCCGGTGATGAAGAGGTAGCTGGACACGGCGTGCACAATGCCCTGTTTGTCCGGGCATGACAGGGTCAGGATGTACTGGTCGGAGATGGCGGGCTGCGACACGGTCATCTCCGTAGAGTGCCACAACCCGCGACCGGTCAGCTCGACCTGGTCAATATGCGGAGCACGTCGAGCGAGCGCGGCGGAGCGTCGGGGTCCTCGCCGTCGTTCGCGGCCAGCCGGACATGGGCGTCGCGGGCGGCCCGTACGGCCTCGGGCCAGCCGTGATGCTCCATGTACGCCGATACCGGGGCGTCCGCCCCCACCTGGTGCATGATCCGCAGCACCCGCATGACCGCGACATCCACCAGTGCGGCCTCGTTCGAGTCACGGAAGATGGTGCCGACGTACTTCTCGGCCGACCAGTTGTCCAGCCAGGTGTCCTCGACGAGCCGGTACACGGCATCGGTGACGTCCCCGTACCCCTCGCGCGGCGTGACCCAGCACTCCTTCTGGAAGACCGGGTCGGAGAGCATGTGCAGCGCGGAACGCACATTCGCGCGCCAGCGCCACCACGGCATGTCGTTGAGCGGCATACCGCCCATGGTGGAGGAGCGACGGCCGCGACGGGAAGAGGTCTCCGGACTTTGCACAATCGTCGATCGTACGTTCCCCGAATACGCGGATGGGACGGCCCCCCGCAATTCACCTCGATGTCACCGCCAGTTGGATCAAGCTCACTCCGCCGTTCCACGGGGCGCGGAAATCTCCCTGATCATGACCGGTTGGCCTCGTTCCTCCTGCACTCGTCCTTTCTCGGCCTCGACGGCGATCGCCGTGTGTACGGCGCTGGGGGCCTCCCTTCTCACGGGTTGCGGTGTCCTCCCCGGGGGTTCGGTGGGCTCCAGGGACACCCTCACGGTGATGACCTGGGCGCCGGAGGGCACCAACGCCACGAACAAGCCGGGCATGCCGGCCCTCGCGGAGGCGTACGGCCGCTGGGCCAACGCCAACGGTGGGATCGACGGACACGAGCTCCGCGTCATCACCTGCAACGAGCGCAACACCCCGGTGGGTGCCGCCACGTGCGCCCGCCAGGCCGTCGACGAGAAGGCCGTCGCGGTCGTCGGCTCCTACAGCCAGTACGGCCGGTCCTTCATGGCTCCGCTGGAAGCGGCGGGCATCCCCTACATCGGCGGCTACGGCCTCTCCGACGAGGAGTTCACCAGCAGCCTCTCCTACCCCGTCAACGGCGGCCAGGTGGCTCTGATGGCCGGCAGCGGCAAGCAGCTGGCACGCAACTGCGCAGCGGTCGCGCTGGTACGCCCCGACTCGGTGGCGGGCGACGCCCTGCCGACCCTGCTCGACTCCGGCCTGAAGGAGGCCGGCCGCGAGCCCGCACTGGACATCAAGGCACCGGAGGACGCCGGCGACTACACCTCGCAGGCAGACCGGGCACTCGACCACGCGGGCTCGGCCGGGAGCGACGCGGAGGGCTGCGTCAGCGCGGTGCTCGGCGAACGTACCGAGACGTTCGTCGACTCCTTCCGGCGCCTCAAGGACCGCAACGAGGCGGACAACGTCCACGTCGCCTCCATCCTGGGCAGTGTGGACCAGTCCCTGGTGAACCGTACGGGCGGGGCGAACGGCCCCTTCGAAGGCGCGTACGTCACCGGCTGGTACCCGGACTCCGGCGACCCGCGCTGGGACGGGATGCACGAGCTCATCCGCGAGCACGCCTTCGGCGACAACCGGATCGACCCGGCCGACGTGGGCGTGCAGACCACGTACATCGCGTACACCGTGCTGAAGGCGGCCATCGAGGCGGTCGACTCCGACGAGATCGACGCACGCGCCCTCGCCAAGGCGCTCGACAACGGGCCCGGCGTCAGCACCGGCGGACTCACCCCGACCCTGCGCTGGCACATGAAGGACCTGCTCGGCGTGCCGCAGTTCCCGCGCATGGTCAACCCGGGCGTCACCTTCCAGGTCGTACGCAACGGCAAGCTGGTGTCCGACACGATGGAGGCCGTGGACGTCACCGACACGCTGACGAACTCCTCGGTCGACTGAGACCGGTTCAGCGGGGAGGCCGGCCCAGGAAGGGCCGGCCTCCCCGCTCTTCGACCCCCTACAGGTCGGTGGCGGTCCGCTTCTTCAGCCCGTACTTCTCGGCGATCGCGTTCCACCGGTTCGCCGCGGACTGCTTGGCGGCGGTCGCCTCACCGCTGGCGCGGTTACCCTCCGCCGCGGACTGCGTGTTGCGCGCCTTGCCGTCCTTGCAGCCCTTCTTTCCGTCGACCTGATGGGCCCACTCGGCGTAGTGGTCGTCGGCCGACGCGGACGCCTGCCAGGCCTTGGTGAGGTCGGCCGTCAGCGCGGCATGGTCCGGCAGCTTGTCGACACTGATGTCCTTGAGGCGGTTCACCAGATCGCGGCGCTGCCGGGCGGCGTCACGCAGGTCGCCGGCGGCGTCGTCCAGGTTGTCGCAGGCCTTGATCGACTGGACGGCACTGATCACGGAGGCACGGCTGTTGTTGCTGTCCTCCAGCAGCTTGTCCAGTTCCTCGGCCTGGGCCTTGGCCGGGTCCTCGGCGGGCTGCGTGGCCGACTTCTGCTCGGCCTCCGGCGCGTTCGTGGCCGCGACCGGCTGCGTGCCGTTCTTGTCCTCGTCGCCGCCGCTCATCAGGGCGCCGGCGAGCAGTCCCACGACAGCGCATCCGACGACCACCGCGCTGATCAGCACCGCGTGCGCCGGCTTGCGCGCCGGCCCCGCGCGCTCGGGCTCGGGCTCGGCGCGCCGGCCCCGCGGCCGCAGGGGCTCGTACGGGGGCGGCGGCGGCTGCTGCGGCTGCTGCGGCCTCCCTTCGTTGCGGAAGAGGCTGTCGAACTCGGAGGGCGGCTGCCGCTCCCCGTAGGCCGCCTCCTGGGCGCCCACGGGCGGCAGGTACTGCGTCGCCTCGGCGTTCCCGGGGCCCGCCGCGCCGACCGGCGGCAAATACTGCGTCGCCTCGGCGTTCCCGGGGCCCGCCGCGCCCACCGGCGGCAGGTACTGCGTCGCCTGCGCGTCGCCGGCCGCCGGGAACGGGTGCGCCGGCGCTCCGGCGGCAGGCGCGGACGGGTGCGCCATGTACTGGGTCGCCTCGGAGTCCGTACCGCCCACCGCCTCGGGCGGCAGCGCTCCTCCCGCGACCGGCGGTATGTACTGTGTCGCGCCCTGATCCACGGGCCCGCCGGCCGGCACCTCCGGCGGCAGCGGCTGGGCGGCCGGCGCGTTCCCGGCCTGCGCGGGCTCGGGCCAGCCCTGTCCCGGGTAGGGCTGCTGCCCCGGGTACGCGGACTGCGCCGGCTGACCGGCATAGCCCTGTCCGCCCGGCTGCGCCTGCGGCGGCATCGGGGACGGGCCCCAGGACTGGCCCCAGGCCTGGCCGCCCGGCGGGGTGCTCGGGGCGGCGGGGCCCCAGGAACCGCTTCCGTCCGCGGGCAGCACGACACCCTCGTGGGCGGGAGGCACCGCGGATATCTGCGGGTCCTCGCCCTGTCCGCTCTGCGTCACCGGGACTCCTACTTGTGAACCTACGGAATCGTCGGTTCACGCTACCGGGTGGCTCAGCGGATCTGCCACGCCCATCGGGTACGGGTACATAACAGGTGGTGCTCTCACGCCACCAGCATGTCGGCACGGGCACCGAACTCCCGCACCGCGGGCTCCTCCGCGTACGGTTCCAGGCGTAGCCGGAGGTCGTCCAGATAGTCCGCGCCGCGGTTGGAGCGCAGGGTGGCGAGCAACTCCACGGCCCGCAGGCCCGTATGACAGGCCTGTTCCACCTCGCGCTGCTGAACCTGGGCCGAGGCCAGCAGGATCAGCCCGATCGTGCGGCGGCGCGCCCTCGACTCCGGGTGGGCACCAAGGGATTCCTCGGCGCGCCTGGCCGCCGCGTCGGCCTGGCCGAGGTCACGGTGGCAGTGGGCCAACTCGTCGGCCAGATAGGCCCGGTCGAAGTGCGCGATCCAGTCCGGGTCGTCACCGGAGTCCGGGTCGACGCGGTCCATCGCGGCCAGGGCCCTGCCCGCCGCCTCCTGACAGGCGCGGGCGTCGCCCATGAGCGCGTGCCCGCGCGCCTCGGCGGCGTGGAACATCGCCTCCGCACGCGGGGTGACCCGGCCTCGCGTTCCTTCCTGCGCGGCCCTCGCCAACTGGGCGATCTCGCGCGGGTTCCCGAGCTGTGCGGCGAGGTGGCTCATCGAAGCGGCCAGTACACAGCCGCCGTAGCCGCGGTCGCCGGCCGCCTGGGCGAGGCGCAGCGCCTGGATGTAGTAGCGCTGGGCGAGCGCGGGCCGGCCGGTGTCGACGGCCATGTAACCGGCGAGTTCGGTGAGCCGGGCGACGGCCGCGAAGAGCCGGCGGCCGGTGGATTCGCGGTACGAGCCGGACAGCAGCCCGGAGACGACGCTGTTGAGGTAGTGCACGACGACCGGGCGGACATGGCCGCTGCCGAACCGGTGGTCCAGTTCGACGAGGGCGTCGGTCATGGCCCGTACCGCCGCCACGTCCGAGGCCCCGACCCGCGCGCCCGCGGACCGGGCGACCTGTGCGTCGGCGCCGGTGATCAGCCAGTCGCGGCTGGGCTCGACGAGCGCGGACGCGGCCACCGTGGCCCCGGTGAGGATCTCGCGGCGGCCGACGTCGCTGCGCCACAGCTCGCAGACCTGCTCGATGGCTCCGAGGACGGTGGGCGAGAACTGCAGGCCGACGTCGGAGGCGAGGTTCTTGCCGTTGGCCATGCCGATCTCCTCGATCGAGACCGTACGCGCGAGTTTGCGGCCCAGCGCCTCGGCGATGATCCCCGGTGCCCGGCCGCGCGGCTGCTGGCCGCGCAGCCAACGGGCCACGGACGTCTTGTCGTAGCGGAGGTCGAGTCCGCGTTCCGCGCCGACCATGTTGACGCGGCGGGCGAGCCCGGCGTTGGAGCACCCGGCTTCCTGGATGAGTGCCTGCAGCCGTTCGTTGGGCTGACGGGCTACGAGAGGCCTGGCTGCCATGACTACCCCCTGAGGCGGCAATGATCACTGTCTGATCACTGCCCTTGGAAAAGCGGAGAAATGCGGATGCGTCGGATGGTTCGTGGAAGATGACTTCCTGTGCCGCTCTACACGTGCTTCCACGCATGTGGCTACCCGCCCTGTGCGGCGCCCCCGCATGCGCGCCCCCGGCCATGCATCCATGCGCCCCGCATGCGGGATCGGCACTCCCGGCCCGGCCCGCCGCACGCCCGTAACCCCAGGTGATGGCGGGAGTTGAGTTCTTCGTGGAAGAGACCATCGGAGTCACGGAGTCCGCACGGATCCCCAAGCAACGCGGCGACCAACTGCTGGACAGCGCCGTGCGGTACGTGGAAGAGCGGCACTGGGATGTGTTCCCCGGCACCTGGCTGGAGCCGGAGAACGGTACGGAACGCTGCTCGTGCGGCGACACCGGGTGCCCTGTGCCGGGCGCGCACCCGGCCCGGCCGGACTGGGCGACGCAGGTGACCGGCAGCGCGGTCGTCGCGCGCCGGCTGTGGTCCAGGCAGCCGAGGGCATCGGTCCTGCTGCCGGCCGGCCGTACCTTCGACGCGGTCGATGTGCCCGAGGCCGCCGGATTCCTGGCGCTGGCCCGGATGGAGCGGATGGATCTGACCCTGGGCCCGGTCATCTGCGCCCCGGACCGCCGGATGCTGTTCTTCGTCCTGCCCGGCACCGCCGCCAAGGCGCCCGAGCTGGTGCGGAAGTTGGGCTGGACGGTGTCCGCGATCGACCTGATGGCACGTGGCGAGGGCGACTACGTGGCGGCGCCGCCGACCCGGATCGGCGGTCGTGGCGCGGTGCAGTGGGCACGCCGGCCCACTCCGGCCAACCGCTGGCTGCCGGACGCGGAGGAGCTGATCAGCCCGCTGGCGTACGCATGCGGACGGGAGGCCGCAGCTGCCAAGTCACGCCGAAAGTAGGGTGTTCCCGTAAAAGCGGGGAACATCCGAAAGGCAGTTGAGCACCATGCGGGGCCAGGGAGTCGAAGGAACGGGCGCAGCACCGGAGGTGACGCCGCCCGCGGTTCGCATACAGGGGCTGTGGAAGCGTTTCGGTGAGCAGATCGCCGTCGCGGGCATCGATCTGGAGCTGCCCGCGGGCCGGTTCATCGGTCTGGTGGGGCCGAACGGTGCGGGCAAGACGACCACGCTGTCGATGGTCACCGGGCTGCTGAGGCCGGATCAGGGGACCGTCGAGGTGGCCGGCCACGATGTGTGGCGGGACCCGGTCGAGGTCAAGGCCAGGATCGGTGTACTGCCCGAGGGGCTGCGGCTCTTCGAACGTCTCTCGGGACGCGAACTCCTCGGCTACATCGGCCGGCTGCGGGGGCTGCCAGGCGCCGAGACCGACAAGCGGGCCACCCAGCTGCTGGACGTTCTCGATCTGGCGGGCTCTCAGCACAAGCTGGTCGTCGACTACTCGACGGGTATGCGCAAGAAAATCGGCCTGGCCGCCGCGCTGTTGCACAACCCCGAAGTGCTGTTCCTGGACGAACCCTTCGAGGGCGTCGACCCGGTCTCCGCGCAGACGATCCGCGGAGTGCTGGAGCGTTACACCGCCTCCGGGGCGACCGTCGTCTTCTCCAGCCATGTCATGGAGCTCGTCGAGTCGCTGTGCGACTGGGTCGCCGTGATGGCGGCCGGCCGGATCCGCGCGCACGGTCCGCTGGCCGAGGTACGGGGTGACGCGCCCACCCTCCAGAGCGCCTTCCTGGAACTGGTCGGCGCGAACGGCCGGGACGCCGGTGCGTCCCTGGACTGGCTCGGCGGCGGGGCGGCAGGCCGGTGAGCGCCCCCTCCCTCACTCCGATTTTCGTACGGCTCAAGCTGTCGCTGCTGAAGAACGGTCTGAAGCGGTCCTCCGGCCGCCGGGCCGCGTACATCGCGTCGGCCGTGCTGGCGCTCCTCCTCGCCGCTCTTGAGCTGCTCGGACTGGTCCTGATGCGCGGCAACGAGAACGCGGCCACGCTCGTGGTGCTGCTCACCGGGGTGCTCGCGCTGGGCTGGACCTTCATGCCGCTCTTCTTCCCGTCGGGCGACGAGACGCTGGATCCGACCCGGCTGGTGATGCTGCCGCTGCGACCGCGCCGGCTGACCGTCGCGCTGCTCGTGTCGTCGCTGGTGGGCATCGGGCCGTTCTTCTCGCTCTGCCTGGTCGTCGGCTCGGTGATCGCCGTGGCGCACGGAGCGGCGGCCCTCGTGGTGGGTGTGCTCGCCGTGGTGCTCACGATGCTGGTGTGCGTGGCGCTGGCGCGGGCGGTCGTCGCGGCCAACACCCGGCTGCTGACCTCCCGCAAGGGGCGTGATCTGGCGGTGCTCAGCGGTCTGGTGATCGCGGTCGGCCTCCAGGTCGTCAACTTCGGTGCACAGCGGCTCGGCGACGATGCCGGGCTCGCGACACTCGAACCGGTCGCGGACGTGGTGCGCTGGCTGCCGCCCGCGTCGGCGATCGGCGCGGTGGACGCCGCGAGCGAGGGAGCGTACGGGCGGGCCGCCGCCGGACTGCTGCTGACCGCCGCAGCCCTGGTCGCGCTGCTGTGGGTCTGGCAGCGCTCACTGGTGAAACTGATGACGGCGCCGGACGGTTCGACGCTCGAGGCCGCGTCGGGGCCCTCGCGCAAGGAGTCCGCGCGCGGACTTGGGCGGCTGCTGCCCGAGGGGCGCACCGGGGCGACGGTGCAGCGCACCCTGCAGTACATGTGGCGGCACCCCAAGATCCGGGCCGGTCTGGTGACCGCGCTGGCCATCGGCCTGATCGTGCCGGTGTTCAACGTCCTCAACGGCGCCGGGACCGTCTACTTCGGCTGCTTCGCCGCGTGGATGATGGGCATGGGGATGTACAACCAGTTCGGGCAGGACAGCTCCGCCTTCTGGATGGTGCTGACGACGATCTCCTCGCCACGTGACGCCTATCTCGAACTGCGGGCGCGGACCATCGCGTTGATGATCGTCACCGTGCCGTACTCGGTGCTGGTCACCGTGGTCACGGCGGCCCTCGCCGACGACTGGGCGGCGCTGCCCGAGGCGCTCGGGCTCACCTTCGCGCTGCTCGGCGGAATGCTGGCGACCGGCGCGGTGGCCTCGGCCGGCTTCCCGTACTCGATCCCGCAGGACAGCGCGCACCGGAACGTGGCGCCGGGTCAGGGCGCGATCGCCTGGATCTCCATGTTCGGCGGGATGGTCTCGGCGTTCCTGCTGTGCGTGCCGGTGGTCGCGCTGACCGTGTGGCTGCATCTGTCCGGCGGGCATGCCTGGCTGTGGCTGCTGCTGCCGCTGGGCGCCGTGTACGGCACGCTGCTGATATGGGGCGCTCTGCGCTGGGCGGGCCCGCGTACCGCGGAGCGGCTGCCGGAGATCCTGACGGCAGTGAGCAAGGGTTGACGTCCTCACCCACGTGAACGTGGGTGATTCCCGCCTGCCTCGCCGCAGTGAGCGGCGGGGCTTCGGGGGGGGTCCTGCTTCGACGAGTGCTGCCCCGGCATGCGGGGGCTTACGTGCTCTCCACAGGCGTTTTGACGCTCCGCCCGTCCGGCGGCGCGTATGTTGATCTCGGCGTTGGCGTCCCGGTCGTGTCGCGTTCCGCACTCCGTGCAGGTCCAGGCGCGCATGTGCAACTCTGCGCGGCCTTTCGGGCCGGTGAGGCACCCTCAGCGGGAACACAGCCGGGTGGAGGGGAACCAGCGGGAGACCCTGATGAAGGTTCGCCCGTACCTGGCGCACTTGGCCTGAAGGGTGCGGATGAACATGCCGAGGGACTGGTCGTGGACGCTCTTGCCGAGTCTGCCGCGCCGGGTGGCCATGCCTTTGACGTTCATGTCTCCACGTGGACCGCTTGGCTCTCGCGGACGAATGCGGGTGGTCTCCTGATCGAAGTTCCCGGGTGGCCGTCAGGAGTAGACCCGCGCGGTCTCCTCCAGGAACGGCTCCACGACCGCGCGCCAGCCCTCCGGCTGGTCGTAGTGGACCAGATGACCGGCCTCGGGCACCTCGGCGTACTGCCCCTGGGGCAGCACCCGCACCATTTCCTGCGCCTCCGCCCGGCCCAGCTCGCCGTCCAGGCCGCGCACGACCAGCGTCGGGCAGCGGACCATCGCGAGCTCCTCCCAGTGCGCGTCGTACACCCAGGTCTCGCGGGACGTGAGCATCTGCCGCCGGGAGAAGACCGGCCGCCAGCCGTCCGTCCGCTCGGCCATCACCTCGGCGAAGAACTCACCGCGTGCCGGATTCGGCCGCTCCACCCAGGGATCGTCCTCGCCGAACCACTTCCGCACGTCCGCGAGCGTCGCGAACGGCACCGGCCAGGCCCGGAACCAGTCCGTCCACTCCCGCTGGGAGGCCGCGCCGAGCGCGGAGGCACGCATGTCGCAGATGACCAGCGCCCGCACCAGATCGGGTCGTCCGGCGGCGAGCTGCCAGGCGGTCAGCGCGCCCATGGAGTGACCGATCAGGATCACCGGCCCGAGGCCCAGCTGCTCGACGGCGGCCTCGACGTCGTCCACATACGCCTCGCGGGTGTACGGACCGTCCACCGGCTTGTCGCTGCGGCCGTGTCCGCGCTGGTCGAGGGCGACCGCCCGGTGCCGCTCGGCGAGCCAGCGGGCCGTGCCGGCCCAGTGCGAGGCGCGGCCCATGAGCCCGTGCAGCAGCAGGACGCCGGGGGCGCTCCCGTCCTCGCCCCGCTCCTTCGGGGGGTCCGCGAACTCCCAGGCCGCGAGGCGTACGCCGTCGGCTCCGGTTACGTCCATGCGTCGCGCCATATGCCCTGGCACCCCCTTCTGTCCCGGATCGGTCCCTGCGTACCGTGGTTCACCTCAGGCTATCGAACCCCTATTCGAAAATCGGCGTACGCCACTCAACACCGCTCGTTCGAGTGACGGCACTCAAGGATTGACATCCGCTGCCGAGGGGAGATCTTCAACGGGGGACGGACCGCTCGGGGAAATCGGTCCGAGGGAAGTGACCCTGAGAGCTCGGGGCTCCGGGTCACTGCGGGGGAGGTCGGGCCCCGGCGCCCCTTGGCGCCGGGGCCTTCCTCATATGCCGCTCGCGGGCGCACTCCCTGCTCCCTCCCGACAGCGGGACTCCTGCGGTGGGCCCGGCCGCTGCCCTCAGGTCGTATGCCTCACGCCACAGCCTGGCACGCGATCCGTCCGACCGCTGCCATTCGGACCACAATTCGCCCCGGGTTTCCGGGAGCAGGGCCCCGGCGCACCCGAGCGCGGGGAGGGCGTACGCCCAGCGCTCAGCGCCCAGCTGGGGGAGCGTCGCGACGGGGCAAGTTGCCGGGAGGGGCACTACCGCTTGGCCACGAAGACGTGCGAGGCGACATCGGCGTCCAGCTCGGCGGCCTCGCCACCGCTGCCGACCAGCACACCGCCCGGGGAGTCGGTCACGCTCACCACGGACCCGGGCTGAATGCCCGCGCGACGCAGGGTGTACATCAGCTGCGCGTCCGTCTGGATCGGCTCACCGATACGCCGCACGATCACCGTCTTGCCCTCGGCGCCCGGCTCCAGATCGGCCAGGCTCACCATGCTGTCGTCGAGGAAGGTCTCGACCTCGCCCTTCTCGCCCAGCTCGTCCAGGCCCGGGATCGGATTGCCGTACGGCGACTCGGTGGGGTGACGCAGCAGCTCCAGCACACGCCTCTCCACCGCCTCGCTCATCACATGCTCCCAGCGGCACGCCTCGGCGTGGACCTGCTCCCACTCCAGGCCGATCACATCGACGAGGAGACACTCCGCGAGCCGGTGCTTGCGCATGACCCGGGTGGCCAGCCGGCGCCCCTCGACGGTCAGTTCCAGATGCCGGTCACCCGCCACCTGCACCAGACCGTCACGCTCCATGCGCGCGACGGTCTGACTCACCGTCGGGCCACTCTGATCGAGACGTTCCGCGATCCGCGCGCGCATCGGGACAACGCCCTCTTCCTCGAGCTCGAGGATGGTGCGGAGGTACATCTCCGTGGTGTCGATCAGTCCGGACATACGTGCCCCTCGATGCTGTGACGTTCAAGCCGTGCCGTTCAAGCTGCGTTCACAAGGTGTCGTGCGCTGGCCCTGCACCAATTCTGACGCATGCCGCTGACAAGCGTGCCTTGTCGGAGCACTCTGTAGCGTGAGCGGCTCGCATGCTGGAAGGGGCTCCGGGGATGAGCGAGAACAAGCTGGCCGGCCGGTTCTTCGATGCCGCGATCGGCCTGCTCCGGCGCGTACGCGACGAGGAGTCCGCGAACATCGCCGCGGCCGGCACCGCCGTCGCCGACGCCGTGGCCGCCGGCGGCCGCCTCTTCGCCTTCGGCGCGGGCCACTCCGCTCTCCCCGCCCAGGACGTCGTCTACCGGGCCGGCGGCTTCGCCCTGATGAACCTGCTCGCGGTGCCGGGCGCGGTCGGCGTCGACGTCATGCCTGCCACCCTCGGCTCCGCGCTGGAACGCGTCGACGGACTGGCCGGCGCGGTCCTCGACAGCTCGCCCGCCGCCGACGGGGACGTCCTCTTCGTCATATCGCTCTCCGGCCGCAACGCGCTCCCGGTGGAGATGGCCGCGCACGCGCGGACCCTCGGCATGACCGTCATCGGCGTCACCTCGGTGGCATACGCGAAGGAGACCCGCTCGCAGCACTCCTCCCGCACCTTCCTGAAGGACCACTGCGACATCGTCCTCGACAGCAAGATCGCGGTGGGTGACGCGGAACTCACCGCCGAGGGCGTCGACGCCCCCTTCGCCCCCGCCTCCACCGTCGTCACCAGCGCCCTGATGCAGGCCGTCATGGCCACGGCCGCCGGCGAACTGGCCGGCCGCGGCATCCAGCCTCCGCTGCTGCGCTCCGGGAACGTCGACGGCGGACACGAATGGAACGGCCGCGTCATGGCCGAGTACCACGACCGGATCTTCTTCCGTCACTGACGCGCCCTCGCACCGGAAGCACCCGTCACGGCCCGGCGGATTCCACCCGGGCCAGATCCAGGGCCGCCGCGACCCGCGCGGCGACCTCCTCCGCGTACGGCGTGTCGGGGCTCTCGAAGGCCGGCCGGCCCGCACCCCGCAGAAAGCTCACCACCCCCAGCGTCCGGCCGCGGCTGCGCAGCACGGTGGACAGGGCGTGCACACACTCCGCGGGCCAGTGCCGGTCCGCCGTCCACCGCTCCGCGTCGGCGCCCCGCCCCGCGCTCGTACGCACCGAGCCGAGGCGCTCCACCGCCCTGAGCGCCGGATGCCCCTCCGGGCAACGCAGCGGAACCGCCGGCCCGTTGACCGGAAGGCAGGGCCCGGGCGCCCCCGCCGGGGTGGCCGCCAGCCGGACCAGACCGTCCGGCGCCACCAGGTCGATCAGCGCATGATCGGCGAAGCCCGCGATACCGAAGTCGACGTACGACATGGCCGCCTCCATCGGGTCCTCGCACTCCGCCGCCACCCGCGCCGCCCGGTGCAGCTGCTTCGTACGGAACCGCAGCCGGTCCGCCTCCTGCATGGCCACCCGGGCGTCCGTGACGTCCTGGAACAACCAGCCCACGCCCAGCGGAACCGGCTCCTCCGTGAGTGGCGAGGCCAGCCGCAGAAACCCGCTGCGCCAGCAGCGCCGCCGCTCCCCCTCGGCCGTACGCACCGTCACCCACAGCTCGGCCGGCCCGGGCGACGCGCCCTCGGCCAGTGCGTGCTGCAGCGCGCCCTCCAGCTCCTCCACGCCCTGTGTGATCAGCTCGCCCAGGGGCCGCCCCAGCGGCGTCGTATGCCCCGTGCCGAGCGCCCGCGCCGCATGCGCGTTGACCACGGTCGGCCGGAGATCGACATCGACCAGCACGACACCCCAGGACGCGTCGTCGAGCAGCGCCTCGCTCAGCGCGATCGACCGCTCCAGGTCGATCTGCGCATGCACCTCGCTGAACGCGCAGTACACCCCGGCCGGCGCCCCGTCCGCGCCGCTCACCCGCGCCGACTGGGTACGCACCAGGACCCGGCCGCCGTCCTTGCACAGCAGCGCGAACTCGTGCACCTGACGGCCCGGCGCGTCCATCGCCGCCATCAGCCGCTTCTGCACCTCGTCCGCGTCGGCCGTACGCACCGCCCACCCCGCGAACCCCGGCCGTCCCACAGCTTCCTCGGCCGACCAGCCCAGGATCCGCTCGGCCTCACGGTTCCAGTGGGTGACCACCCCGTCCGCGTCGAACGCGCACAGCGCCGCGTCCATGCCGTCGAGGAGCGCGGCAAGCAGTTCACTGGTGGTCTCGCTGCTGCTCCGGGAAGCACTCACCCTGGCACCCCCTGCAAGGACGTACTCCGCATGTGCGTCTGCCGCACGTCAGATCATTCAACTGGAACGTGACGCAGCACACAGGGGCTTCCCCGAAATTAATCCCCCTGAGGGGCCGGGCGCGCCGGCCCCTCAGGTGCTCGGAAGAGGAGCGAAGGAGGGTCAGTGCGCGATGTCCTCGTAGCCCTCGATCTCGCGGGGGGCACGCGGGCCCGGGCCGACATAGCGCGCGGAAGGACGCACCAGGCGGCCGGTGCGCTTCTGCTCCAGAATGTGCGCCGACCAGCCGGCCGTGCGGGCACAGGTGAACATCGAGGTGAACATGTGCGCCGGGACCTGCGCGAAGTCCAGCATGATCGCCGCCCAGAACTCGACGTTGGTCGCCAGCACGCGGTCCGGGCGGCGGTTGTGCAGCTCCTCCAGCGCCGCCTTCTCCAGCGCCTCGGCGATCTCGAAGCGCGGCGCTCCCAGCTCCTTGGCGGTACGCCGCAGCACCCGCGCCCGCGGGTCCTCGGCGCGGTAGACCCGGTGGCCGAAGCCCATCAGCCGCTCGCCCCGGTCCAGGGCCTGCTTGACGTATGCCACCGCGTCACCGGTGCGCTCGATCTCCTCGATCATGCCGAGCACACGCGAGGGCGCCCCGCCGTGCAGCGGCCCGGACATGGCACCGACCGCACCGGACAGCGCGGCCGCCACATCGGCGCCGGTGGACGCGATGACCCGGGCCGTGAACGTCGACGCGTTCATGCCGTGCTCGGCCGCCGAGGTCCAGTACGCGTCCACTGCCTTGACGTGCTTGGGGTCCGGCTCGCCACGCCAGCGGATCATGAACCGCTCGACGACGGACTCCGCCTTGTCGATCTCCCGCTGCGGCACCATCGGCAGGCCCTGGCCGCGCGCCGACTGGGCGACGTACGACAGCGCCATGACCGCGGCCCGCGCCAGATCATCGCGCGCCTGCGCCGCATCGATGTCGAGCAGGGGCTTCAGACCCCACACCGGGGCGAGCATCGCCAGTGCCGACTGCACATCGACACGGATGTCACCGGAGTGGACCGGGATCGGGAACGGCTCGGCGGGCGGCAGGCCGGGGTTGAACGCTCCGTCGACCAGCAGTCCCCATACGTTCCCGAACGACACACGGCCGACCAGGTCCTCGATGTCGACGCCGCGGTAACGGAGGGCGCCGCCTTCCTTGTCGGGTTCTGCGATCTCCGTCTCGAACGCGATGACTCCTTCGAGTCCTGGTACGAAGTCGGACATCAGGCGGCTCCTCATCATGTGTGCGACGGGTGCGAAGCAGGAAGGGGGCTGATGCGGTCCCCCCGGTGATGCCCCGTGCGGTCGCCGGTCATCCGACCGAGGGGGAGGCAGGCACGATATCCCCTGCTGTTCAGAGGTCACAGTGCCCCGATCCGGATTCTGTCGGTATCCACTGATGCGAGGGAAGCGTGACATCCGGCACAGTGCCCCGTTTCGTCCCGGGAGGGTTGACGGCACTCCGTGCCGGGCAGACTCAGACGCTGCGGCAGGATGGCAGCGTGCCGAACATCCATCACGATCCCGCCGCCATGCGTGAGCACTACCGCTCCGAGATCATCGACGAGGCGAGTCTGGCCCTCTCTCCGATGCAGCAGTTCCGCCGCTGGTTCAAGCAGGCCGTCGAGAGCGAGGGCGTCATCTTCGAACCGAACGCGATGATCGTCGCCACGGCCACTCCCGACGGACGCCCCTCGACCCGTACCGTGCTGATGAAGTCGTACGACGAGCGGGGCTTCGTCTTCTACACCAACTACGCCTCCCGCAAGGGCCGCGAGATCGCCGCGAACCCCCAGGTCTCGCTGCTCTTTCCCTGGCACCCGCTGGCCCGCCAGGTCGTCGTCACCGGCACGGCGGCACGCGTGGGCCGCGACGAGACGGCCGCGTACTTCCGCACCCGCCCGCACGGCTCGCAGCTGGGCGCCTGGGCGAGCGAGCAGTCCACGGTGATCCCCTCGCGCTCCGAGCTGCTGCAGCGCTACGAGGAGCTCGCGGCCCGCTACCCGGAGGGCGAGCAGGTCCCGGTGCCCCCGGAGTGGGGCGGCTACCGGGTCGTACCGGAGACGATGGAGTTCTGGCAGGGCCACGGGAACCGGCTGCACGACCGGCTGCGGTATGTACGCGAGGGCGAGAGCTGGCGGATCGAGCGGCTCTGCCCGTAGGTCCTGTCCGATCGATCAGGCCGTGGAGCGGCCGGTGTCTCGTGGTGCCGTGCATCGCAAGGCGGAGGAGGGCCCGCCGCGAAGCGGCTGATGTCACCGCAGCCGCTCCGCGGCGGGCACCGAGGCGTCGCGGCCCGGCATGATCGGCGACAGGGCCTGAGCGCCGAAGGCGCGCGGAAACGCAGAACCCCGCGGGCTCGGTCCCTCCGAGGAGGAGCCGGCCGGACGTACCGGCGAGCCCGCGGGGCGGTGACTGCTTTGGATTGGGCCGGCGGTGGCCGGCGCGGCACAGAGTGCGACGACGGGCGTCAGCCCGCAGCCACCTCACGCGTCCGGTAAGAAATCACTTCCGAACCACCTCCCTTCTCGTTGGTGAAAGCCTAGGAGCGAGGCCGACACCGCTCAAGTGAATTTCGTGGTTGACCCTCGACCTGGTGGAGGGCCCAGGGTTCCGGGTGTGGAGAGCGAGATGCGCAGCATCGGCGAGATGGCCCGGGACAGCGGCCTGGGCGTGAGCGCCCTGAGGTTCTACGACAGGGCCGGTGTGCTGGTTCCGGCCTGGGTGGATCCGGTGAGCGGCTACCGCTGGTACGGCCCCGAGCAGCTCGAGGAGGCGCGGCTGCTGGCCCGGCTGCGGCGGGCGGGGATGCCCCTGGCCGACATCCGGCTGGTGCTGGCCGGCCGGGCCGACACCGGCCTGGTGCGGAAGCTGCTGGAGGGGCATCTGCGCCGTCTCGAGCTGGGTCTTGCCGATGCCCGCAGTGAGCTCTCCGCGGTCCGGGCGCTACTCGAACGCAGGGAGAATCCGATGACTTCGGTCCACACCACCACCGCCGGGCTGACCGTCTCCGCCACCGATCTGGCCGCCGCGCTGGACGCCGTACGGTTCGCCGTCAGTACCGACCCGGAGCTGCCGATGCTCTCCGGTGTCCTGTTCGACGTCGAGGGCGAGGCGCTGACGGTCGTGGCCACCGACCGGTACCGGATGGCCGTCGCCCGTGCCGGTGCCGTCGGTCATGACGGTTCGCGGGCGCAGGCCGTCGTGCCGGCTCCGCTCGCCGACGCCATGCGGGCGCTGCTGAGCGACGGCGCGGCGGAACGTCTCATGGTGGAACTCACCGTGGACGGGGACAGGGTGGCCCTGGAGGCCGGGGACCGGCAGACGGCCGGCCGGTGCCTCGACCACGAGTTCCCCGACTACCGCCGTCTCGTGCGGCTGCCGGGCGGGCGGCGGGTCACCGTCGATGTGCCGGCCCTGCGGGAGGCGCTGGAGACCGGCCCCGTCCGCACCGGCGAGGTACGTGAACAGGACGGCGCTCCGTTCGACCTCAGCGTGCTCACGGTGACGGCCGAGGGCGCGGTGGCCGTTTCCGAGGACGGCACCGACGGCCAGGACCGCATCGCCGTCAACCGCGAGTTCCTCCTGCATGCCCTCGCCGCCGGCGCCCGCGACCGGCTGGTCCTCGAGTTCAACGGCTCGACGGCACCCATGGCGGTCCGCCGGCCCGGCGACGAGGAGACGTTCTCGATCCTGATGCCGGTGCGGCTGGACGACTGATCAGCGCAGCGCCGCGTCCAGGAGGGCGGCCCACTGGGCCGCCACCCGGGCGCGGCGGGCGCTGTCGTCCGTGAGGAGGGTGGCCAGGCCCAGGCCGCGGGCCATGTCGAGGAAGCCCTGGACCGTTTCGCGGACGCCGGGCCGGGATTCGTCGACGGCGAGGAGTTCGACGGCGATGCGGTGGGCGTCGCGGCCGACGCGGGCTTCGAGTTCGGTGACGCGGGGGCGGAGCCGGTCCTCGTCGGAGGCGGCGACCCAGAGGTGGAGGGCGGCGCGGAAGAGGGGGCCGGTGTAGAGGGAGACCAGGGCTTCGAGGACGGCCCGCCGGTCGCCGGGGTCGTCGGGGAAGAGGGCGCGCAGGGCGGTGGAGCGTTCCTCGGCGACGTATTCCACGGCCGCCGTGAAGAGGTCCTCACGGGTGGGGAAGTGGTGCTGGGCCGCGCCCCGCGAGACTCCGGCGCGCTCGGCGACGACGGTGACCGTGGAGCCCGCCCAGCCGTGTTCGGCCAGGCAGGACACGGCTGCCTCCAGCAGACGCCGGCGCGTGGCCCGGCTGCGGTCCTGCTTGGGTGGGGTCACAACGCCCATGCGGGGTCCCGTTGTTCGAGGAAGGCCAGCATGCCCTCGCGCGCCTCGGCCGAGGCGAAGAGGGCCGCGGAGAGGGCGGTCAGTCCGTCCGTCTGCCGGTCGAAAGTATCCAGCACACCGGCGGTGACGAGGCGTTTGGATTCCGCGAGGCCCTGGGGGGAGGCCAGGCGGAGGGCGTCCAGAATCGGGGCGAGGGCCTTGTCCGGGTCGTCGCCGGCCACGGTGACCAGGCCGGTGCGGACCGCCTCCGCCGCGTCGAAGCGTTCGCCGGTGAGGTAGTAGCGGGCCGCCGCTCGCGGGTCCATGCGCGGGAGTACGGGCATGGAGATGACCGCGGGCGCCAGGCCGAGCCGGGACTCGGTGAAGGCGAAGCTCGCGGACGGGCCGGCCACCGAGATGTCGCAGGAGGCGAGCAGGCCCATTCCGCCGGCCCGGACGTGGCCGGTCACCCGGGCCAGGACGGGCTTGGGGAGCGCCACCACCGCGCGCATCAGGGACACGTACGCCGACGGGTCGGGGGGTGACTTCAGGTCCGCGCCCGCGCAGAAGGTGCTCCCGGTGTGCGTCAGCAGCACGGCCCGTACGTCCGGGGCCTCGGCGCACGCGGACAGTGCCTCCCGCAGCTCGCCGACGAGCCGCGCCGACAGGGCGTTGCGGTTCGCCGGCGAGTCGAGCGTGAGCGTGGTGATGCCGCGCTCGTGTGCGGTGTGTACGACTGTCATCGATCCCTCAGTTCGCGCCGGAGAATCTTGCCGGAGGCCGCCCTCGGCACCGCGTCGACGAACTCGACCCGGCGGACCTTCTTGTACGGGGACACCTCTGGGGCCCCCCGGAGGTAGCTGGGGGGAGGCAGCCGGGGGAGCCGCGATCTTCCCGGCAAACTAAGACCGACCGGCAATAGGGCCCGCGGCGTCGCGTGCCGACAGCTCTCGCCTGGACGCACATCCCTCGTCGCGCGCAGCGCCGCTGCGCTCTCCTCACGATGCACGCCCAGACTCGGCTCTCGACTCGCTCCTTGTCCCACGCTCCCTATTGCCGGTCGGTCTAATACGACTTGGGCAGACGCAGGGTCTGATGGGACACGTAGTTCAGGATCATCTCCCGGCTGACCGGGGCGATCCGGGCGACGCGGGACGCCGTGACGAGGGAGGCGAGGCCGTACTCGCGGGTGAGGCCGTTCCCGCCGAGGGTGTGCACAGAGCATGGTCAGTTCGGCGAGATAGTCCCCGGTGAGCACGTCGAGCGGCCCGCCGGTGAGCATCTCGCGCCAGGCGTCGAAGCGGTCCCCGTAGAAGCCCGAGGCGTTGCCGATCCTCAGTACGGTCACGCCCGCCTCCCGCAGGGCGCGCGTCCGGGACCGGGCGGGCCGGCGAAGGCCTGGGCGATGTCCAGCCAGTGGTCGGCGTCCGGGCCCTCGGCGACGACGGCGAGGTCGGCGCGGTGGGCCCGCTGGGTGGTGAGCAGACAGAAGTCGAGTGCGGGCCCGGTCACCTTCTGTGCGGCGCTCTCCGGCCCGTACGTCCAGAGCCCCCCGTCGGGGGCGGTCAGTTCGACCCGGAACTCCTCGTCCGGCGGCCGCTCCCCGTGCGCCGCGTAGGCGTAGTCCCGTGCCCGTGACCCGATCCGGGCGACATGCCGCAGCCGTGCGGTGGGCTCGCGCGACACGCCGAGCGCGTCGGCGATGTCCTGGCCGTGCGCCCAGGTCTCCATCAGCCGGGCGGTCGCCATCGACGGGGCGCTCATGGGCGGCCCGTACCAGGGGTGGCGGGCGCCGGGCGGGGCGGCGCGCAGCACCTCCTGGACCTGTTCGCGCGTGTCCCGCCACCGGGCGAGAAGCTCTGCCGGGGTCATGGCCCGGACGGCGGCCTCCGCGGCCTGGTCGACGGCGGCGGCCAGGTCGATCTCCCTGGCCTCGGCCTCCGCCACGTCCGCGCGGAAGGACGTCGGATCGGTCGCGGCGAGCCATGCGCTGCGGTCCGTCCAGGCCAGATGGGCGATCTGGTGGGCGACGGTCCAGCCGGGCGCGGGGGTGGGGCGCGCCCAGTCCGTCTCGCTCAGGTTCTCGACCAGGCGGTCGAGTTCATCACTTTCGGCACGCAGGTCGTCGTACAGCGCTGCCGGGTCGAACACGGTGTGCTCCCCTCTGGGGAAACCAGCGGTGTGTCCGGGAGCATGGCAGCGCCGCACAAAACAATCAAGCCTGCTTGCATTATTTTCCGGACGCGCCCGACGCGGCCTTCGCCACCTGCGTCCGTACGGCTCCCATGCTCGCCGCGACGACCAGCACGATGGCCAGCACGTCCAGCGTCGACAGTCCCTGGTGCAGCACCAGGAAGCCGGCCAGCGCCGCGATGGCCGGTTCCAGGCTCATCAGCACCGCGAAGGTGGGCGCGGGCAGCCGCCGCAGCGCCAGCAGTTCCAGGGTGTACGGGAGGACGGACGACAGCAGTGCCACCGCCGCGCCCAGCGCCAGTGTCGACGGCACCAGCAGCTTCTCCCCCGACTCGGCGACCCCGAGGGGCAGGCTGAGGACCGCCGCGACCGCCATGGCCAGCGCGAGGCCGTCCGCCTGCGGGAAGCGGCGTCCGGTGCGCGCGCTGAACACGATGTACGCGGCCCACATGGCGCCCGCCCCGACCGCGAACGCCGCGCCCGCCGGGTCGAGCCGGCCGAAGCCGCCTCCGCCGCTGAGCAGGAACACACCGCCGAGTGCGAGCCCGGCCCACAGCAGGTTCACCAGACGCCGGGACACGATCACCGAGAGCGCCAGCGGGCCCAGCACCTCCAGGGTCACCGCGGGACCCAGCGGGATACGGTCCACTGCCTGGTAGAAGAGGCCGTTCATGGCGGCCATCGCGACACCGAAGGCGACGATCGTGCCCCAGTCGGCGCGCGAGTAGCCGCGCAGCCTGGGCCGGCAGACCACGAGCAGCACCAGCGCGGCGAAGACCAGCCGCAGCGTGACGACGCCGGCCGCGCCGGCCCTCGGCATCAGCAGGACGGCGACGGCCGCCCCGAACTGCACCGAGATCCCGCCCGCGACGACCAGTGCCACGGGGCCGAGGCGGTTGCCGAGCGGTGTCCGGGTGCTCCCGGGAGCGGCGGAGACGGCCGCGTCGGCGGCGATGCCCGCTTCGGCGACGTCGAGATCGTTCACTGTGGTGCACCTCACTGTCCAATGGGCTGTACCCAAGGTCCCATGATGGCATGAGGTTCCGCAGGCTCGGCCGGCCGAACGGATGATGGACTTCCGGGTTCGCCGCCCCGGGGCGCCGAACCGCCCCGGAGGTTCCGTACGTCTCACCGGGTGGACGTGCACAAGACGGACGTCTCGTACGCACTATCCTGCGCCCGTGGCTGATATCCAGATTCCCGCTGACATCAAGCCCGCCGACGGCCGTTTCGGCGCGGGCCCCTCCAAGGTGCGTACGGAGGCGCTGGACGCCCTGGCCGCCACCGGTACCTCCCTGCTCGGTACGTCCCACCGCCAGGCTCCGGTCAAGAACCTGGTCGGATCCGTCCGTCAGGGCATCCGGGACCTCTTCTCCCTGCCCGAGGGCTACGAGGTGATCCTCGGAAACGGCGGCTCCACCGCGTTCTGGGACATCGCGACCCACGGGCTGATCGAGAACAAGTCGCAGCACCTGAGCTTCGGCGAGTTCTCGTCCAAGTTCGCCAAGGCCGCGAAGCTCGCGCCCTGGCTGGCCGAGCCCAGCGTCATCTCCTCCGAGCCGGGCACCCACCCGGAGCCCGTCGCCGAGGCCGGCGTGGACGTGTACGCCTTCACGCACAACGAGACCTCCACCGGTGTCGCCGCCCCGGTCAAGCGGGTCGCGGGCGCCGACGAGGGCGCGCTGGTCCTGGTCGACGCGACCTCGGGCGCGGGCGGTCTGCCGGTCGACATCACCGAGTCGGACGTCTACTACTTCGCCCCGCAGAAGTCCTTCGCCGCCGACGGCGGCCTGTGGCTCGCGGCCTTCTCCCCGGCCGCCCTGGACCGCGCGGCCCGTATCCACGCGTCCGGCCGCCACGTCCCCGAGTTCTTCTCGCTGCCGACCGCGATCGACAACTCGCTGAAGAACCAGACGTACAACACCCCCGCCCTCTCCACCCTCTTCCTGCTCGACCAGCAGCTGAAGTGGATCAACGGCCAGGGCGGCCTGGACTGGGCGGTGGCCCGTACCGCCGATTCCTCGTCCCGTCTCTACGCCTGGGCCGAGAAGTCCTCGCACGCCACCCCGTTCGTCGCCGACCCGGCCAAGCGCTCCCAGGTCATCGGCACGATCGACTTCACCGACGAGGTCGACGCGGCGGCCGTCGCCAAGACCCTGCGCGCCAACGGCATCGTCGACACCGAGCCGTACCGCAAGCTGGGCCGCAACCAGCTGCGCATCGCGATGTTCCCGGCGGTCGACCCGGCGGACGTCGAGGCGCTGACCGCATGCATCGACTACGTGATCGAGCGCCTCTAGGCTCGTTATCGGGGGGTGCGCCCGCTTTCGTACCCCCCATAGGAGCCCGCAGTGTCCGAAGTGCAACTGCCGCCCAAGCCGTCGGACATGTTCGACCGCGACCGCGAATGGGCCGAGCTCACCGCCTTCGCCGCCGACGGGAACGACGGCGCCCGGCTCGGGATCGTCTCCGGGCGCCGCCGCCAGGGCAAGAGCTATCTGCTCCAGTCCCTGGCCGAAGCCGCCGGCGGCTTCTACCACGTGGCCGTCCCCGCGTCGGCAGCCGAATCCCTGCGGCTGCTCGGCGCGGCCGTGGGCCGCTTCACCGGCGCCGACGTCCCACCACGGCCGGCCGACTGGGCGCAGGCCCTGGACCTCCTCTTCGGCCTGGCGGCCGAGCGTCCGCTGCCCGTGGTGCTGGACGAGTTCCCGTACCTCGTGCACAACGCCCCCGACCTGTCCTCCCGCCTCCACGCGGCCCTGAGCATCCGCGCCGGACGGCCCCGCTTCCTGCTGTGCGGCAGCTCCGCGTCCTACATGGGCGGCCTCGCGGCCGGGGGCTGCGACCTCAACCTGGTGGTGCACGGCTTCGGCTACCGCGAAGCGGCCGACTTCTGGGGCATCCGCGACCCCCGGCTCGCCGTCCTCGTCCACGCCGTCGTCGGCGGAACCCCCGCCTACCGGCGCGAGTTCGTCGACGACGACGTACCGAAGGGGCCGGCCGACTTCGACGACTGGGTCTGCCGTACGCTCCTCAACCCGGCACGCCGCATCCACGGCGACCCCCTGTGGCTGCTGGCCAGCCAGCCCGATCTCCAGGACCGGGCCATGTACCACTCCGTACTCGCCGCCGTCGCCACAGGCCACCACACCGCCGGAACCATCGCCGACACGGTGGGTCACCGGACCACCGACGTCACCCATCCGCTCACCGCGCTCACCCGCTGCGGGCTGCTCACCGCCACCCCGGACGCCTTCCGCGTCCACCGCACGGTCTACCGCATCGCCGAGCCCCTGATCCTCTTCCACCACGCGGTCGTACGCCCCGGCGGCACCGCGCTGACCTGGCAGCGCAGCCGGACCGTGTTCCTCGACAAGGTCGTCGCCCCGCACTTCGCCCAGCTGTGCCGCGAATGGGCCGTCCAGTACGCCGACCCCGCGACCTTCGGCGGTACGCCGACCAGCGCGACGGTCGGCACGCTGCCGGACCACGTGGTCGACGTCGTCGTCCGGGGTGGCGACACGCTGCTGTCCGTCGGCGCGGCGGACTGGCACGCGCCCATGGGTGTGCCCCACCTGGACCGCCTCCACGACGTCCTGCGGGCGCTCTCCGCGCACGGGGTCGACACAAGCCACGCCAGGCCCGCGTGCTACGGCGCGTCCGGCTTCACCCCGGAGCTCCAGGCCGCCGCGGACCGGGGAGAGGTCGTCCTGGTGGACCTGCCCCGCCTCTACGAGGGCTCGTAGAGGCGGGGACCGCCCTCCGCCCGGGCGGCCGGTGTGGGGCGTCGGCATCGCAGCCCGTCCGGCGCCTGAGGACGGACACTCCCCAGCTACCGCTGGGAGGTACCCCCAGGCCGACCCGGACGGAGCGCGCCACCGGCTCAGCCGCGGCGCAGCAGCCGCTTCAGTCCGACCACGAGCGCGGTCGCCCCGGCGAGGACGAGCACGCCCAGGGTGAAGTTCCCGTCGTTCCCGCCGGCGGCACCCGCGGCGGACGGCGAACCGTCCTCCTTCGGGGGCGTACCGGCGCTGTCGGTGTCGCCGGGCTTCTTCTCCACCGCCACTCGCAGCACCCTGCTGCCCTTGCCCTCGGAGCCGAACATCAGCGCTGTGCCATCGGCCGTGTAGGTGACCGACTCGGACTGGCCCTGGAAGGGCGCGTTCGCCGAGCGGTCCTTGCCGAGGGCGCCGTCCTTCCATTCGTACGTACGCGCCCCGATGTAGCCGCGCAGGGTCAGCTCCGTGCCGTCCGGCGAGAACGCCCCGTCCGTCACCCACGGCACCTCGCCGATCCGGCGGAAGACGTTCGGCTTGGACGACGACAGCCGGGCCGGGCCCTCGTACAGCCCGCCGCCGTCCTCGTTCTTGGAGGCGATGTAGACCCGGCCCGTCTTCGGGTGGACCATCAGCGCCTCGGCGTCCCGCGGCCCGTCGGCGTACCGGACGGTGTACTGGGTCGCCTGGACGGTCGTGTCCCGCAGCTCCCGCGGTTCGGGAAAGCGGTAGATCCAGACGTGGTCCCAGGTGCCGTTGCGGTTGTCGCCGATGTCGCCGACGTAGATGTTTCCGTCGGGGCCGACGGAGACCGCCTCCACATCGCGCGGGCGCCCCACCCCGCGCAGGGTGACCGTCGCGACCGTCTCGCCGTTGCGGGAGTCCACCGCGTAGACGTACGGGCCGTCGTCGCTGTCGTTGTGCGTCCAGTAGATGCCGGGGTGGGCCCGGCTGGCGGCGAGCCCGCTGGACTCCGTGATCCGAGGATCCTTGATCGTGAAGTCCTGGTCACGGTCGTCGGCGGTGGCCGGGACAGCGGTGATCAGCACGGCCGCGACGGCCCCGGAGACGCACAGAAGCGAACGCATACCCCCAAGCCTGCCATCCCGTCCGCGTGTTCGGACTCACATCCGAGGTCAGGGCCCTGATCGGAAGGCATCCGCGATGATGGCCGGATGCACAGGTTCCTGTTCGTCGGCGACTCCATGACGATCGGAAGCGCGGGCGACCACACCTGGCGCTTCCGTATGTGGCAACACCTGTCCACGTCCTTCGGCGGCCCGTTCCGCATCGTCGGCCCGCGCGACGAGCTGTACGACAAGGCGGCGGACGCCCCCGTCTCGTACGCGTACGGCGACCCGGACTTCCCCGAGCACGCCCGCGGGCACCTGGCCGGCTGGGGCGAGGGCTGGCTGCACATGGCGCCGCTGATCCGCGAGACGGTCGCCACGCACAAGGCGGACACCCTGCTCGTCTCCCTCGGCCTGATCGACCTCGGCTTCTACACGAACGCCGAGCAGACCGCGGACAACGTCCGCCTCTTCGTCGAGGAGGCCCGCGCGGCCAACCCGCGGGTCCAGGCCGTTCTGCTCCCGGTCATCCCGAACGTACGCGCCATGTCCGACGCGCCCTTCGCGGCCGAGGTCGACCGCTTCGACGAACTCCTCGCGAAGGCGGTCGCCGAGCTGGACACCCCTCGGTCGCCCCTGCTGCTCGCCTCCCGACCGGCCGGCTGGGACCTCCACCGCGACACGTACGACGGCACGCACCCGAACGCCTCCGGCGAGCACAGGCTCGCGGCCGCCTTCGCCGACGCGATGCACCAGGCGTGGGGCCTGGGCGGGCCGTATACCGGTTGCGCCTGAGCCACACGAGCCATGGGCGTCGCCCGGCGCACGGTCGCCGCCGCCGAACAGGGGCGCGAAGGGTGGTGCGGGACTACGGGGGACTCTGACCTGCTCCTCCTGTGCTGCCGGGGCTCTCCGCGCCGCTCCCACCGGAGAGCCCCGGCCCCTCGGCGACCCGGCCCGCGATCTCGAACAACACCTCGGGCTCCACGAATGGCACGTCGACAGTCGGCCGCGAACGCCAGTCCAGCGGCCACGTGAACCCGCACAACGCGGGCACGCCGACGAAAGCCGCGCCCCGGTCGACCCGGCTCAGCGCGCGAACTCCCGCCGGCCAGACGTACGCGGCCGCGGTGTGCGGCGGCAACAGGAAGTACGTGTTCCGCTCCCCGATGGCCTCACGCACGATCGGCCCCGCCCGGAAGTCCGTGAACACCATGAGCTCGTACGCCACTTGCTCACCCAGAAACCCGGCGATGCGCACGGCGTCGAAATGAATGCCCGCGTGCCGCAGGGCATGCCCGGACGCGGGCACCCAGGACGGCACCGGGTCCGGTGAACTTTTCGCTTTCATACGCAAAAGGCTTCCCCGCGACGGCTACTGTCACCAGCACATCTCACTGACCGTGCAGGGATGTGCACTTGGAGGTGGTCGTCGTGCGCTCCGGTGAACGGGGTTCCGGCAACGCGAAGATGTTCGGGTCGTTGCTGCGTTTCTACCGCGAACGGGCCGAGATCTCGCAGGAGGCGCTGAGCAAGCACCTGGGCTTCTCCAAGTCGCAGGTGGCCATGGTGGAACGCGGAGAGCGTCCGCCGAAGGGCAGCTTCGTGTCCGTCGCGGACGAGGTGCTGGGTGCGCAGGGTGCACTTCTGGCGGCGGCGAAGGAGTTGCGGGTCAGCCATTTGCCGTCGTGGTTCGCGGAGTACAAAGACGAGGAGGCGACAGCAGTCGCTGTTCACTGGTACGAGAACCACGTGATCCCCGGCCTCCTCCAAACCGAGGCTTACGCGCGAGCTGTCTTCAACTGCCACTGTCCACCACTCGATGACGAGGACGTTGAGGCTCGGGTGGCGACGCGGCTCGGGCGACAGCAGCTCCTTCATCGCCGTAAGCCCGCACCGGTGGTCAGCTTCGTACGCGAGCAGATCGCACTCACTCGCCCACTTGGCGGCCGACCGGTTCTCAAGGAACAACTGCATCATGTGCTCGACATCGCTTGTCTCCGCAACGTGGAGATTCAGGTGATGCCTCCGGAGCGGCAGACCCATGCCGGCCTGAACGGCCCGATGGCGCTGCTGGAGACAACGGAACGGCGGCCACTCGGATACATCGAAGGCCAGAGCGGAGGCTTCTTCGTCACCGAACAACCGGAGCTGGGCGACTTGTTCGCACGGTATGGCATTCTTCGAGCTCAGGCTCTCAGCCCCACTCCGCGAAACTGATCGAACAGGTGGCACAAGCGCTATGAACACCGATCTGAAGTGGTTCAAAAGCAGCTACAGCGGCGACCAGGGAGCCTGCGTCGAGGTCGCCACCGAATGGACCAAGTCCACCTACAGCGGCAGCCAGGGCGAGTGCGTAGAAGTCGCCGCCTGCCCGACCACCGTCCACGTCCGCGACTCCAAGGACACCGCCCGCCCCGGCCTCGCCGTCTCCCCCGGCGCCTGGTCCGTGTTCGTCGCCGGTACCCTCAGGAAGCAGGACCTGCCGCTCGCGTGAGGCGGTTGCCCAGCGTCGACAGGGTGTACATACCGATGCCGAGGACGACGACCCCTCCGACGCCCGGCGGAAACTGGTCCGCCTCACCCCACACGGCCTCGACACCCTCGCCCGCTCGGCGGCGATCTTCGAGAACACGCCTGGCCCAAAGCGGCCACCCGTGATCACTACCGGCGGGAAACAAGATCGCCCACTGTCGGGCGAGCGGAATAGAACACGAGGAATACGGAGGCACCGTACGGCTCACGGTGAACGGTGTCGCCAACTCCACGAACTCCCCCAACAGGACCAGGTGCGTGGACACCTGGCCCGCGTGACGAGCGCGCCGGTCGCTCGCGCCCCCTTGCCTGGAGGGCACTCCAAGGCGTTGGCTTGGCTGCCATGGAGTACACGCAGCTCGGACGCACCGGACTCAAGGTCAGCCGACTCGTCCTCGGCACGATGAACTTCGGGCCGCAGACCGACGAGGCCGGCAGTCACGCGATCATGGACGCCGCGCTCGGCGCGGGGATCAACCTCTTCGACACCGCCAACGCCTACGGATGGGGCGAGAACAAGGGCCGCACCGAGAAGATCATCGGCTCCTGGTTCGCCAAGGGAGGCGAGCGCCGCGACAAGGTGGTGCTCGCCACCAAGGTCTACGCGAACATGACCACCGACGACAGCGAGCCGTGGCCGAACCACGACCGGCTCTCCGCGGTCAACATCCGCCGGGCCGTCGAGGCCTCACTCAAGCGGCTGGGGACCGACTACATCGACCTCTACCAGTTCCACCACATCGACCGCCGCACTCCCTTCGAGGAGATCTGGCAGGCGATCGACGTCCTGATCCAGCAGGGGAAGATCCTCTACGCCGGATCGTCCAACTTCCCCGGCTACAAGATCGCGCAGGCCAACGAGACCGCCGCCCGGCGCGGCATGGTCGGCCTGGTCAGCGAGCAGTGCCTGTACAACCTCGCCGAGCGGCGTGCCGAGATGGAGGTCGTCCCGGCCGCGATCGACTACGGCCTCGGGGTCATCCCCTGGTCGCCGCTGCACGGCGGGCTGCTGGGCGGCGTGATCAAGAAGGAGGCCGAGGCGAAGCGTCGCGCCTCCGGGCGGTCGGCCGAGACGCTGCAGAACGCGGCCGTACGCGCGCAGGTGCAGGCCTATGAGGACCTGCTCGACAAGCACGGCCTGGAGCCCGGCGAGGTCGCCCTGGCCTGGCTGCTCACCCGCCCCGGGGTGACCGGCCCGATCATCGGCCCGCGTACCCCCGAGCAGCTGGACAGCGCCCTGCGGGCGGTCGAGCTGGGGCTGCCGGAGGAACTGCTGACCGAGCTGGACGAGATCTTCCCGGGGCCTGGGCCGTCGCCGGAGGCGTTCGCCTGGTGAGACGCGGGTGCATCCGCGGCCGGCGGGTCAGCCGACCGCGGACGCCACCGCGATCACGACGAACATCAGTACGAGTACACCGGCCATGATCCGGTTCCTGGTCTTCGGGTCCACGCACTCGAGCGTAACCAACCGCGTCAGCGACCCAGCGGCCAGGCTTCGACGATCTCGTACCGGGGCTGCTCCCCCGGCTGCCCGCCGCCGGGCAGATTGCTCCGTACGAGTGCCAGCTCGTCCACCGTCCACGCCTCGCCCTCGAAGGCGCTGAGCTGCGCCACGTACGGCCGCAGATCCGCGTCGTAGCGGCTGCGGGCGAGCGTGAGGTGGGCGGTGTAGCGGCGGTGCTGCTCCATCGACACGCCCGCTCGGCGCGCCGCCGCTTCGGTGCGCTCGGCCAGCAGACGGATGCCGTCCAGATCACCCGCCGCGCCGACCCAGAGCACCCGCCCGTCGAACCGCCCGCCGCCGTGCATCCGCAGCCGGAACGGCTCGCTGTGCCGGGCCGCCCTTTCGAGCCGCGCGTGCAGTTCGGGCAGCAGCCGGTCCTCGACCTCCCCCATGAAGGCCAGGGTGTAGTGCCAGCCCGGCCGCCCGGTCCACCGCAGCCGGCGCGCGCCCGGCTCGGCGTGCAGCTGGTCCACGGCGCGGGCGAGTTCGTCGAGGGCGTCCTCGGGCGGCACGACAGCGGCGAAGAGTCTCATGTGCCGAGTGTTCCACCGTTGTCCACACATACGGGCGTGTCCCGGTCACCGTGCGTATCGTTGTACTGCGCGGCTGCATACGACCACGCGGCAGCGGGGAAGAGCGGCACGATGACCTCCCCCTACGCCCCTGCGGGCGTGGGGGGACCCCCATGAGACCGACAGGATCGACATGGCCGACACCGACGAAGAGCCGACCCTTGACGAGATGTTCGGGGCGCTCGAGCGGATGCCCGTCCCCGAGGGATACAAGGTCGAGATCGTCGAGGGGGCCATCCACATGTCGCCGCAACGGCACGTTCACTGGCAGATCATCCGCCGGATCGTACGAGCTCTTGAAGACGCATTCGGCATGGATGTGCTGGTGGCGTCGGACGAGCGAATCGACTTCCCCGGCCATCTGAACGGTTTGGCGCCGGACGTGGCAAAGCTGCGCGAGGACGCCCAGCAGAACGCTGCCGGCCGCTGGCACCACCAGGACGTCGAGTTCGTCGCCGAGGTGATCTCGAAGGACACCGCCGCCAACGACTACGGGCCGAAGAAGACCGCCTACGCCGTCGCCGAGGTCCCGGTCTACCTGATCGCCGACCCCTACCAGGGGAAGTGCCACCTCTACACCCAGCCGAAGGACGGCGACTACCTCAGCGAGCTCACGATCACCTTCGGCGCGGACATCGACATGACCGGCACCGTCGTCGGTCTCACCCTCGTCACCGGCACCTTCCCCCGGGGCTGACCCACAGCCCCGGGGGAAGGTGTCACGCCGCGGTCGCGAGTGGCTCCCTCTGGCGCGGCACGAAGCGCACGTGCGGGTACCCCGGCCGCAGGTCCAGCCGGAGCCGCAGGTCGCCCATCCGGGCCAGGACGACGCCGATCGCGATCGCCGCCAGCGCGGAGACCGCGCCGCCCGCCGCGAGGCCCACCCGGGCGCCGTACGTGTCCGTGAGCCAGCCGACCAGGGGCGCGCCCAGCGGCGTACCGCCGACGAAGACCATCATGTAGAGGCTCATCACCCGGCCGCGCATCTCGGGGGCCGTCGCCATCTGGACGGACGAGTTCGCCGTGACGTTCACCGTCAGGCCGAGCATGCCGACCGGGACGAGCAGGGCGGCGAACAGCCAGAAGGTGGGGGAGACCGCCGCGGCGATCTCCAGGAGGCCGAACGCGACGGCGGAGCCGACCAGCATCCGCAGCCGTGAGGTGCCGCGTCGGGCCGCCAGCAGTGCGCCGACCAGGGAGCCGACCGCCATCAGGGTGTTGAGCAGGCCGTACCCACCCGGGCCGACATGGAAGACGCCGTCCGAGAAGGCGGTGAGCCAGATCGGGAAGTTGAAGCCGAAGGTGCCGATGAAGCCGGCGAGGACGATCGGCCAGATCAGTTCCGGATGCCGGGAGACATAGCGCAGGCCTTCGCGCAGCTGGCCCTTGCCCTGGGGCACCCGCTCGACGGGGTGGAGTTCGTTCGTGCGCATCAGCAGCAGGCCGACGATGGGCGCGAGGAAGGAGAGGCCGTTCACCAGGAAGGACCAGCCGCTGCCCACGGTGGCGATGAGGACACCGGCGACGGCGGGGCCGACGAGCCGGGCGGACTGGAAGTTCGCGGAGTTGAGGCTGACGGCGTTGGCGAGCCGGTCGGGGCCGACGAGCTGGGAGACGAAGGACTGGCGGGCGGGGTTGTCGACGACGGTGACCATGCCGAGCAGGAAGGCCACCAGATAGACGTGCCAGACCTGGATCTGCCCGGAGAGGGTCAGCACGGCGAGGGCGAGCCCGCACAAGCCGAGTGCCGCCTGGCTGACGAGCAGCAGGCGCCGCTTGGAGTATCGGTCGGCGAGGACTCCGCCGTAGAGGCCGAAGAGCAGCATCGGCAGGAACTGCAGGGCGGTGGTGATGCCGACCGCCGCTGCGGAGCCGGTCAGGTCGAGGACCAGCCAGTCCTGCGTGATACGGGCCATCCAGGTGCCCGTGTTGGAGACGATCGCGCCGGTGAAGAACAGCCGGTAGTTGCGTACCGTCAGGGAGGAGAAGGTTCCTCCGCGGTTGTGGTGTGTGTCGCGGGTGGGTTTCGGTCCGGGGGCGGAGTCCGTGGCTCCGGGTCCCGTACTCAAAAGGGTTCGCCTCCTTGTCTCGTGCGCGGTCAGAGGTGTGCGAGCTTCTCCAGCACGGGTGCGGCGGCGCGCAGTTTCGCCCACTCGTCCTCGTCGAGTCCCTCGGCGAGGTGGGCCAGCCAGGCGTTGCGCTTGCGGCGGCTCTCCTCGAGCATCACCTCGGCGCGTTCGGTCTGGGTGACCACCTTCTGCCGACGGTCCTCGGGATGCGGCTCCAGCCGGACCAGGCCCTTCGCCTCGAGCAGTGCCACGATGCGGGTCATCGACGGCGGCTGGACGTGCTCCTTGCGGGCCAGCTCACCGGGGGTGGCGGAGCCGCAGAGGGAGAGGGTGCCGAGCACCGACATCTCGGTGGGGCTCAGCGATTCGTCGACGCGCTGGTGCTTCAGGCGTCGGCCCAGCCGCATGACGGCCGAGCGGATGGCGTTCACGGCGGCGTCGTCGTCGCCGTGGGACAGGTCAGGCATGTTCATTAGGATAACTCATTACGCAGCCTAAAGACCAATCGCCTGCCTGGCGGACAACGCGGCCCGAACACGGAATGAGCGTCCAGGACCGTGCGGTCCTGGACGCTCATTTCCACGAGGTCACCCGAGTGGGCCAGTACAGCGCCTACGTGAGGCCGAGGGCCGGCATCGCGTAGTAGAAGAGGAACACCGCCGACACGATGTACATCGGCACCGGGACCTCGCGGCCGCGCCCGGCGGCGAGCCGCAGCACGCTGAAGGCGATGAAGCCGGTACCGATGCCGTTGGTGATCGAGTACGTGAACGGCATCATCACCATGGCCAGGAACGCCGGCACCGCGATGGTGAAGTCGCTCCAGTCGACGCCCTTGATCGAGCCGGCCATGATCAGGAAGCCCACCGCGATCAGGGCGGGCGTGGCCGCCTGCGAGGGGACCATGGTGGCCAGCGGGGTGAGGAAGAGCGCCACCGCGAAGAGCGCGCCGGTGACGACGCTCGCGAGACCGGTGCGCGCGCCCTCGCCGACACCGGCCGTGGACTCCACGAAGCAGGTGTTGGCGGAGGAGGAGGTGGCGCCGCCCGCCGCGACCGCGATGCCGTCGACGATCAGCACCTTGTTGATGCCGGGGAAGTTGCCGTCCTTGTCCATCAGTTTCGCCTCGTCGCCGACGCCGAGGATGGTGCCCATCGCGTCGAAGAAGCAGGACAGCAGCACGGTGAAGACGAAGAGCACACCGGTGAGGACGCCGACCTTCTCGAAGCCGCCGAAGAGGCTGACCTGGCCGATCAGGCCGAAGTCGGGCGTGGCGACCGGGTTGCCCGGCCACTCGGGGACGGTCAGGCCCCAGGCCTGGCCCGGCAGGTCGGTCACCAGCTGGATGCCGGCCGCGACGACCGTCATCACGACGATGGAGATCAGGATCGCGCCCGGCACCTTGCGGATGATCAGCGCGAGGGTGAGCAGCGTGCCGAGGACGAAGACCAGCACCGGCCAGCCGCCCAGGTGGCCGTCGGCGCCGAGCTGGAGCGGCACGGTGGTGTGCGCGGCGTCCGGGATACGGGAGACGAAGCCCGAGTCCACCAGGCCGATCAGCATGATGAACAGGCCGATGCCGATGGCGATGCCCTTGCGCAGGCCGAGCGGAACGGCGTTCATCACGCGCTCGCGCAGACCCGTGGCGACCAGCAACATCACCACGAAACCGGCGAGGACGACCATGCCCATGGCATCCGGCCAGCTCATCCGGGGCGCGAGCTGGAGGGCCACGACCGTGTTGACGCCGAGGCCGGCCGCGAGGGCGATCGGCACATTGCCTATGACACCCATCAGCAGCGTGCTGAGGGCCGCCGTGAGCACGGTGGCGGTGACCAGCTGGCCGCCGTCGAGCTGGTGCCCGTACATGTCCTTGGCGCTGCCGAGGATGATGGGGTTCAGCACGATGATGTAGGCCATCGCGAAGAAGGTGGCGAAGCCGCCCCGTACTTCCCGGGAAATCGTCGAGCCCCGCTCGGAGATCTTGAAGTACCGGTCGAGAGCGCTGATCTGCTGTTGCTGGGGGGTCTGCTGCGGAGTGTCGACCTGAGCGGTGGCCGAGGGGGACATGCGGAACCTCAATGATGGGGGCATGGGATGTTCGTACGAAGATCGAAGAGATCCACAACAAACAGTTGCAGTATGAATTCATAAGTCGAAGATCACCACTCTCCGCGCGTAGATACGTCCACCCACTGGACCGCGAGTCTCATCCGTACGCCGCCTAGGAGTGTCCTGAAGATCTTGGAATCGCGCCCGGCTTGCACCGGTTCATGGCGATTGACATTTACTGGCAATCCGGGGCGAGTCAGGCGGTCGGAGCAAGATCTTCATCGGTCTTCTAGAAGACTGCTGAAAATCTTGTGCGTGGGGCTGTCCGGTGGTGGGCCGGGCGGCCCCTTGCCTTATGCGTGCGCTGTCGTGAGCGTCCAGGTGCCGGTGGTGCGGGTGAGTCCGAGGTTGATCAGGCGGCGGAGGTTGAGGGCGGCGGCGCGGTGGTGGAGCCAGGTGTCGTTCTTGATGACGCCCCGGTAGGGGACGCGGCGGCTGCCCTTGGCGACGAGCCAGGCGATGGCGCGCTCCACCGGTGGTCGCCAGCGGCGGTACTCGGCCTGCCAGTCGGGGTCGGTGGCGGCCTGGTCACGGGCGGCCTTGAGCAGGTCGTACTTGGCGTGGACGGTGAAGACCCGGCCGGTTTTGGAGCGGGTGCAGCGGTCCTTGAGCGGGCAGTCGGCGCACAGCTTCTTGAACTGGGCCTGCCGGGAGCCGTTCGCCAGCGGTCGGCCGAGCGCGGCGGTGTGTCCGGCGGGGCAGGTGACCTCGCCCTTCTCGGTGTCGACGGTGAACTCGTCGGCGGTGAAGCCGCTGGGGACGGCCGGTTTCAGCGGCGGTGGCTTGAGGACCGGGTCGTGGCCCTGGGCCTGGAGGTGTTCGCGCAGGTCGCCGGTGCCGTAGGCGGCATCGCCCAGGACGGTGAGCGGTGCTTCCTCGTCGGCGAGGAGGTCGCGGGCGATGGCGGCCTCGTGGTTGTCGGCCCCGCTGCCGGCGGTCAGGGCGACCTCGGTGAACAGCCCGGCCTCGGGTTCGAAGGCCACGTGGGCGCGGAAGCCCTCCTGGTGGCGGGTGCGGTTCTTGTGAATGTGCCGCGCCTCGGGGTCGACGGTGGAGACCGTGCGGTCGCGGGCGGTCCCGCGGGTGATGCGCCAGCGCCCGTCGCGGCCGTCGGATTCCTCGGCCGGCTCCACGTCCTGGCCCGCGACCAGGGCCAGCAGCCCGACGGCGTTCGCCGCGGCCTCGCCCAACTGCTGCTCGGGCAGGCGGCCGAGCAGGTTCAGCGCGTCGGTGACCAGGGCGTCGACTAGTGCCTCACGGGCGGCCTGGTCGTTCCAGGCGATGCGGGGCTTGCCCGGGTCGGCGTAGTCGTGCGCGGTGCACCACGCCGCAGCAACCTGCTCGGCATCGGGGACCTCGCGGATGACCCGGCGGATCGCGGCGATGAGCTGGGTGACGGTGTCCTGGGTGGCGACCGCGTCGTCCAGCACGGTGGAGTCCAGCGCCCGCCGCTGCCGGCCCTTGAGGACACCGGTGGCCGTGACGACCTCCCTGACCTTGGCGAACAGCCGGTTCGGGTCACCCGAGCGCTGCAGTCGGCGGCGGAAGTACGTCAGCAGCGACGGGTCGAACGCGGTGTCATACAACCCCAGCCCGCACGCCGCCTTCCACCGCAGGTCACAGCGCAGTTCCTGCACCGTCTCGAAGTCCGAGAGCCCGTGCAGGCTCTGCAGCACCACCGTCGCGGCCAGCACCTGCGGCGGCATCGACGGCCGCCCGTTCGTCGAGGGGTACATGTCCGCGAACATCGACCCGGGGAACAGCACTTCGCGATGCTCGGCCAGGAACGCGAACACACTCCCGGCCGGGATCAGCTCCCGACAGGTCTCCCACGCATCCGGCCCGACCGTCTCCCCAGCCCATTCCCCCTGCACACACAGCAGTCTGGCCCCACACCAGTGCGCGCGAGGCCAGAACCGAGATTTTCAGTGATCTTCTAGACTGTGTGCATGGCTGGCTTTTCCCTGAAGGGGTCCCCCAACCACGAGGCGCCCGAGCCCCTGGAGGGGCCCGTCGTCGCCACCATCACCGGCGGCACGATCCTCTGGTTCGTCCTCTTCCTCGTCCAGGTCCCCTTCTACGGCTGGTTCGACGACCGCGGCGCCCTGTGGTGGCTGTGGACCTGCCTGGCCGGCGGCGGACTCGGCCTGATCGGCATCTGGTACGTACGCAAGCGGGACGCGGCGATCAAGCGCGCCCGGGCCACGGCAGCCCCCGTGGACCGACGGAACGATTCGCATACCGAGGCCTGATCCTGCGCTCCCTCGGGGGGTGAACCAGCGCCTTCACACGTAACGTCGAGAACATGACCCATGGCGGCGGACCCACCATCGACGCGGGATCGGAGCTCGACCCCGTGCACCCCGTCCATCCACCGGTCCCGGCGCGCGCGCCGGGACTGACCACCGCCGAGGTCGCCGAACGGGTGGCCCGCGGCGAGGTCAACGACGTCCCGGTGCGCTCCTCCCGCTCCACCGCCGACATCGTCCACGGCAATGTCTTCACCCGCTTCAACCTGATCATCGGCGTGCTCTGGCTGATCATGCTGATCGTCGCGCCGATCCAGGACAGCCTCTTCGGCTTCGTCATCATCGCCAACACCGGCATCGGCATCATCCAGGAGCTGCGCGCCAAGAAGACCCTCGACGGACTCGCGGTCATCGGCGAGGCCAAACCGACCGTGCGACGCGACGGGGTCTCCGCCGAGGTCTCCACCTCCGAAATCGTCCTCGGCGACCTGCTCGAACTCGGCCCCGGCGACAAGATCGTCGTCGACGGCGAGATCGCCGAGGCGGACGGACTGGAGATCGACGAGTCACTGCTCACCGGTGAGGCCGACCCGGTGCTCAAACAGCCCGGCGCCAAGGTGATGTCCGGCAGCTTCGTGGTCGCGGGAGGCGGCGCGTTCACCGCCACCAAGGTCGGCCGCCAGGCCTACGCGGCACAGCTCGCCGAGGAGGCGTCCCGCTTCACCCTGGTCCGCTCCGAGCTGCGCAGCGGCATCAGCACCATCCTCAAATACGTCACCTGGATGATGGTCCCGACCGCCATCGCCCTGATCATCAGCCAGCTGGTGGTCCACAACAGCGGATTCCAGGACTCCATCGCCAGGACCGTCGGCGGCATCGTCCCGATGATCCCCGAGGGACTCGTCCTGCTGACCTCCGTCGCCTTCGCGATCGGCGTCATCCGGCTCGGCCGCAAACAGTGCCTGGTCCAGGAACTGCCCGCCATCGAGGGCCTCGCCCGCGTCGACGTGGTCTGCCTCGACAAGACCGGCACGCTCACCGAGGGCGGCATGGACGTCACCGAGCTACGGCCGCTCGGCGACTCCGACGAGGCATACGTACGGAAAGTGCTCGGCGCGCTCGGCGAATCCGACCCACGGCCCAACGCCAGCCTCCAGGCGATCATCGCCGCCTGTCCGGACAGCGAGGACTGGCGCTGCACCGAATCCCTGCCCTTCTCCTCCGCCCGCAAGTACAGCGGCGCCAGCCTCCTCGAACCCGACGGGGACGCGTCCACCTGGCTGCTCGGCGCGCCCGATGTGCTGCTGCCCGAGAACGATCCGGTCCTCAAGGAGATCGACCACCTCAACGAGCAGGGCCTGCGCGTCCTGCTGCTCGCCGGCACCCGACGGGAACTGGACGACCCCGAGGTGGTGGCGGACACCCTGCCCACCGCCCTGGTCGTCCTCGAACAGCGGCTGCGGCCCGACGCGGCGGACACCCTGCGCTACTTCGCCGAACAGAACGTCCACGCCAAGGTCATCTCCGGCGACAACGCCGTCTCGGTCGGCGCGGTCGCGGGCAAGCTCGGCCTGCCCGGCGCCTCGGCCACCGTCGACGCCCGCCGGCTGCCGGAGAAACGACTCGAACTGGCCGGCGCTCTGGACAAGGGCACGGTCTTCGGCCGGGTCACCCCCCAGCAGAAGCGCAACATGGTCGGGGCCCTGCAGTCCAACGGCCACACGGTCGCCATGACCGGCGACGGCGTCAACGACGTCCTCGCCCTGAAGGACGCCGACATCGGGGTGTCCATGGGCTCGGGATCGGAGGCCACCAAGGCGGTCGCCCAGATCGTGCTGCTCAACAACAGCTTCGCCACCCTGCCCTCGGTGGTCGCCGAAGGCCGCCGGGTCATCGGCAACATCACCCGGGTCGCGACCCTCTTCCTGGTCAAGACCGTCTATTCGGTGCTGCTGGCCGTCCTGGTCGTGTGCTGGCAGGTGGAGTACCCCTTCCTGCCCCGGCACCTGACCCTGTTGTCGACGCTGACCATCGGCGTCCCGGCGTTCTTCCTGGCCCTGGCCCCCAACACGGAGCGCGCCCGGCCGCACTTCGTCCGCAGGGTCATGCGGTACGCCATTCCCGGCGGCGTCATCGCCGGGGCGGCCACCTTCGCCACGTATCTGCTGGCCCGCAGCTACTACACCGGCCCCGGCTCGCTCCAGGCCGAGACCAGCGTCGCCACGCTGACGCTCTTCCTGGTCTCCATGTGGGTTCTGGCGATCATCGCCCGCCCCTACACCTGGTGGCGCGTCCTGCTGGTCGCCTCGATGGGCGCGGCCTTCCTGCTGGTGCTGGCCGTGCCCTGGCTGCAGCACTTCTTCGCGCTGAAGCTGGTGGGCACGGTCATGCCCTGGACGGCGGTAGCGACAGCGGCGGCCGCCGCAGCGCTCCTGGAGTTCTCCTGGCGCTGGGTCGACCGCCGCTTTCCCGCGTGAGCGGGGGGTGGTGCCGGGGCTTATAAACCAAGCTCACAGGCAGGTTCGGCAAAACCCGGGTCAATAGCCGGTCAATCGAACCAGCGGTCGCGGGCCAGTTCCGCCGTGCGCGACGGGTCCTCCAGCAGCGCCGCGACCTCGAAGCGGCGGGGCCACTGGCCGGCCGCCCAGGCCAGGCCCGCGGCGACGCCCTCCAGGGTGGCGGCGTGGAGCACACCGTCCGGGGTGCGGCGCCAGTCCAGCTCGACACCGGCCGCGCGCAGTTCCTCGTGCTCGATGTACGTGTCCGGGGTGGCCGGTCCGAGCAGGGAGCGGACCGCGTCCGGGACCTCGTGCTCGGCGCCGACCGTCGTCACCTCGGCCTCCACCGCCTCGGACAGCCGACGCACCTGGAAGAGCTCCGCGAGGTCCGCCGCGCGGGACGGGGATACCGGCAGCAGCGGCAGCCCCGCGGCCAGCGGCAGCAGATCGGGGGCGTCCGCGACCAGTGCGTCGGCCGCGTCGACGACCCGGACACGGCCGTCGACGACCGCCCGCAACTCGTCGGGCAGGGTGACCCGGTCCGGATCGAGATCGGCAAGCGCGGTGCAGAGCGCGTGCAGCTGGGCCGGGGACACCGGGCGGTCCTCGTCGGCGAGACGCGCCAGCAGCTCCGCCGAACCGCCGGGCTCGTCGAGGAGAGCGGCCACGGAGGTACGCACACCGAGGGCGCGCAGCACCTGCTCGTCCTCGAAGCCGGTCGCGTCCGCGGACTCGTACAGACCGATCAGCAGCGGATCGGAGCCCGCCGCCCGCAGGCCCGCCGGGCGGCGGCCGTCCAGCACCGGATGCCCGCGCAGCCACCAGGCCGTGTAGGGGCGCACGGTCTCGGTCGTGCCGTCCGGCAGCAGGATCCGCACCGGCTGGGTGAGGGCGTCCCGCAGCGGCGGCTGCGCGAGCAGGGCCAGGGCCTGCGGCCAGGCGTCGTCGTCGACCAGGTCCAGGTCCCGCACGGCGACGATCTCGGTGGCCACCGGCGGCACCGGTGTGTCCGGCAGCTGGTCCAGCAGGTCCTCGCACCACACGTCGACGGCGTCGAGCAGGCCCGCGTCGTCCGGCTCGGGGAAGTCGCCGTCGCGCGGCTCGAGCTCGTCCGGGTCGAGGACGACATCGGTGGCCCGTACGAGCGCGAAGTTGGCCAGCACACCGCAGGCGGTGAGCGGCTGGGCGCCCCAGCGGGAGGCCAGCTCGACGTCACACAGGGCGACTTCGCCCTCACGCATGATGCGGGCGAACGGGCTTCCGGGGAGGACCAGCTCGGCGGCAGGCGCGAGCTCGCCGTCCTCGTCGGGCAGGGCCAGCGCGCCCAGCCACGGCTCGTCGCCGGGCTCCAGACCCGCGTCCCGTACGAGCGCGAGAACCATGTCGGCGAGCTCCTCCGCGTCGGGCGCGTCCTCCAGCCACAGCTCGCCCTCCTCCAGCGAGGCGGCGACCGCGGCCCGCACCTGCGGGGTCGTCAGCACGGCGCGCGCAGTGGCGGGGAGAGCGCCCAGCTTCTCCAGCAGCGGATGCACGGCGTCCGGGTGGGCGACCTTCAGGCCGAGCCTGGCCAGGTTCTCCGGGGTGTCGGGCCCGGGCAGCAGCACCTGCCGCGGGCCGATCGTCGTACGCCCGTCCGCGAGCGGCACCGGCAGTCCGGACAGCCGGTCCGGGTCCACGCCCGCGAGGGACTCGTACAGCCGCCGCCACCAGCCGGGGGACCGTTCGGCCCCGGCGAGGCGGTCGATGGCGTCGCCCAGCGGAAGACGGGCCACGCCCAGCGCGCGCAGCTCGGTGCGGCGCTCCAGCCCGGCGGGCAGCAGCGTGGGCAGCACCTCCGCCAGCACGCGTACGACGTCCGCGCCCGCGCCCTCCACCACCTCGGCCTCGAACGGGCGCAGCGCCACCAGGTCCTCGGACGGCGCGGCCGGCTCCAGGAACGCGACCCGCGGCAGCCGCTCCAGCACCGCCGCGCGCAGCGCGCTGTCCAGACCGCCCTTGCCGAGCGGACCCGGCACCAGGTCGATCGTGCCGGTCGACACCGGCTGCCAGCCGCCGAGCAGCTCGGCGTACGCGTCGGCGGCGCGCTGCACAAGGAAGTCCGTGAGGGGGCCGGGCGCCGGATGGCGCCTCGCCGTGTCCAGCGGGAGGGAGGCGATGAGCAGGGCCGGAATGCCGAGCGGCTCATCGGTCGGGGTCGGCGCATGCACGACCGGTGCCGTACGGGGCTGCTGCGGAGCCCCCTCCGCGTCCACCGGTACGGCCCAGGTGACCGTCCACTGCGGGCGCAGCCGCTCCTCGACCGGCCGGTCGGCGAGCAGGGCGGGCGCGATGGCGCCGGTATGGCTGACGGTGCGCCAGCGGTTGACGCCGTCCCTGCTGTCCTCGACGTGGACGTAACTGCCGTGCTGCGAGCGGCGCAGGACACGCGTGGTGCCCGGCGTCTCGATCACGACCTCCTCCAGCCCGGGGAGCGTGAGCAGCAGCGTGTCGTCGATCGCGGCGAGGAGGCGCTCGGCGAGGTCCTGCGCGGCGGCGTCGCGCAGCGGCAGGACGACCACCGTGTCGTAGCCCTCCGGGGCGGTGCCCTCCGCGGGCAGCGGCAGCCGGAGGAGGGGGACGTGCCCGTCGCGGCGCCGGAGTTCGTCCCCCAGGCCGGGGCTGCCGCTCGCGGCCTGCCGGGCCAGCTCCCGGGCCTCGGCGAGCGACCACCGTACGCCACCGTGCCGGCCCAGGACGGCCGGCTCGTCGCTGACCGCGAGCACGGCCGCGAAGCCCACGCCGAACCGGCCGACGGTGCTCTCGTGGGCCTCCCGCTTGGCGGACGCGCGCAGCGTGCTGAGCGACTCCACACCGGCCGCGTCCAGGGGCGCGCCGGTGTTGGCCGCCGCGAGCACCGCGGGGGCGTCCACGCCCGCCGGATGCAGCGTCAGCCGCAGCTTGCCGGGCACCCTGCCGCGGGCCGCCGCGTCGGAGGCGTTCTGGGCCAGCTCGACGACGAGGCGGTCCCGGTAACCGCCGAGCGCGAGGTCCTCCTCGGCGTTCGCGTCCTCCCGGAACCGTGCGGGGCCCGCGCCCCACGCGTCGAGCACCCCGCGCCGCAGCCGCGCCGTCCCGAAGGGATCGGCCCCCTCGACCGCCGTCGCCTTCACGCTCACGCCGTTGTCTCCTTCTGCCTGGCCCCTAAGGACGAGCTTGCACCCGTTCCGCTTCCGGTGCGGCCCGAAGGTACCGCGCAAGCGTGCCACCCCCGCCCGGCGGACCCGAGTGTCCGTCCTCAATCTCCCCCCGCTACCTCCCCCAGCTGCCTCCCCCAGATGCCTCCCCCAGATGCCTCCCCCAGCTGCCGCTGGGGGTGCCCCCAGGGGTGCCCCCAGCGGCGCCCCCAGGACGGGCTGGAGCGTAACGCCCACCGTCCAGTCGCCCCCGCGTGGGACGTCACCCGGCTCGGGCGTGACACGCGTCAGCGCTCGCACCCGGCAACCGGCAGCAACCACCCCCAGCGGCAGCCGGGGGAGCGTGAGGCGGACACTCCCCCAGCTATCGCTGGGGGTGGCCCCAGGCCAACCTGGGCGGAGAGCGTCGCGCGCGACCTCAGGAGTGGCCGAGTTCTTCCGTCGTCTCGTCCGGGGCCTCCGAGACCGAGCCCGTGTCGGTGGGCGGACGGAGGGCCAGGACGTCGGCGCGCATGGAGTCCAGGACCGGCAGCGCCGGACGCGGAGTCTTCGGCATGACCGCGGCCTCGGAGTGCGCGCCGCAGCCGTACGCGAGGGAGACCACGCGGCCGTCCGCCGGGGAGAACTCGTTGGAGCAGACGCCGAACGCCTGCCGGAGGGACCCGGCCAGCGGGACCAGGAAGCCGCACGACTGGCAGGACGCCGGAGCCGCCTGCGCCATCGGGGTCCTCGCCCCGAAGGACTCCTCCCAGCGGTCGGCCGCGGTGTGCAGGCCGTACCGGGACAGCACACGCGCCCGGCGCATGCCGAGCTCCTCGGCGAGCGCGGCGATGGAGCCCCGGGACGGCACCCGGGACACCATCTCCGCGTCCTCGGCGTCGAGGTGGTCGGCCATGTCCTCGGAGACGACGGAGTTCGGCGGGGGCGCGTCCTCGCCGGAGATGCCGGCTTCGAGGCGGAGGTCCTCGGCCTCGGTGGGGAGGAGGTCTCCGGGGCCCAGGTCGCCGGGGCGCAGGCGTTCGCTCCACGGCACCCATTCGGGCGCGAGGAGAGCGTCGGGTCCGGGCAGCAGGACGGTCTCGTCGACCGTGACGACCTTCGCGCGGGAGGCCCGCGCGACGGTCACGGCCCAGCGCCAGCCCTTGTAGCCGGGTTCCTGGCACTCGAAGAAGTGGGTGACGACCCGGTCTCCCTCGGCGACCGTCCGGGTGTGCTCGCCGACGATGCCGGGCGCCGCGGCCTCTTCGGCTGCCGCCCGGGCAAGGTCTACCGCCTCGACGCACAGACGGTCAGGGGTACGGCTTCGCGTCGTCGCAGCACTCACAGGTCTCGCTTCTCTCCTACGCCGTCTCACGGGTGCGCCGCCCGAATCGCGTGCGGCCGCGGGCGGAGCGGACCGGAGGGCCGCGTCGACGTCCGCGCCCGACCTGACCTCGGGCACACCTACTCCCCTCCATTCTGCGGGATGGCGGAAGGGCGTGAGGCCGTGGGATCCGGGATCCGGGAACGGCGCAGCGGTCACGCTACCCCCTGCGCCGCGCGGCGCCCACCTGCCCGTACGAATCCCGGTTCGGGCACACCGGGGTTGGGGCACTATGACGGGGTGGCAGCCGCAAGGTCGTCGGACGGACCGTCCGACCGGTCCGGCGCCCTCCGGAAGGCCGGGAGGGCAGTCGGCCGTGCCCTGCACATGCCCATCACCGGCACCGCGAGGGGCATCCGCCGGGCCACGCATGCGAATGGCGCGGGGGAATCGGGCCTGGGCAAACTGATCGAGCTGCACGCCGTCAACGGCGCCGGCGATGTGATGATCACAGTCGCGCTGGCCTCGACGGTGTTCTTCTCCGTACCGACGGACGAGGCCCGCGGCCGGGTGGCGCTCTATCTGGCAGTGACCATGGCGCCGTTCACCCTGCTGGCCCCGGTCGTCGGGCCGATGCTGGACCGCCTGGGACACGGCCGCCGCGCGGCGATGGCGGGCGCGATGCTGGTCCGGGCGGTGCTGGCGCTGATGATGTCGGCCGTGGTGGCGACGGGCGGCCTGCAGCTGTATCCGGAGGCGCTGGGCGTGCTGGTGGCGTCGAAGGCGTACGGGCTGCTGCGCAGCGCGGTGGTGCCGCGGCTGCTGCCGCGCGGATTCTCGCTGGTGAAGGCGAACTCCCGGGTCACCCTGGCCGGCCTGCTGGCAACCGGGATCGCGGCACCCGTGGCGGTGGGACTTCATTGGATCGGTCCGCAGTGGCCGCTCTGCGGTGCGTTCGTCGTCTTCGTCGCCGGAACGTTTCTGGCGTTCTCGATGCCGGCCGAGGTGGACTCGGCGAAGGGCGAGCGCCCGGCGCGCCTGCTGACGCACGGGGAGCTCAAACCGAACCTGCGCACCGTCGGCCGCTCGGTGCTGCACGGCCTGCAGGCGAACTCCGCACTGCGCATGCTCTCCGGCTTCCTGATCTTCTTCCTGGCCTTCCTGCTGCGCGAGCATCCGATGCCCGGCCAGAGCGCCGCCGTGTCGCTGGGCCTCGTCGCGGTTGCGGCCGGGGCGGGCAACGCCCTCGGCACGGCCGTCGGGGCATGGCTCAGGGCCCGCGGCCCCGAGCTGATCATCGCCACGGTGTTGTCGCTGACGCTGGCCGCGGCGATCTGCGCCGCGGTGTTCTTCAGCGGTCCGGTGATCGCGGGGCTGGCCGCGGTGGCGGGCCTGTCGCAGGCACTGGCGAAACTGTCACTGGACGCGGTGATCCAGCGGGACGTCCCGGAGGCGGTGCGCACCTCGGCGTTCGCCCGCTCCGAGACGACCTTGCAGATGGCCTGGGTGGTGGGCGGCGGCATCGCGATGGTGCTGCCGCTGAACGGAGTAGCCGGCATGGCCGTGGCGTCGACGATCCTGGCGACCGGGGTACTGCTGTCCGTACGGGGGCTGCTTGCCGCCGCCCGGCGCGGCACGCCGCACCCCCGCGTGGCGTGAGCTGGGGCGACCGATAGCCTTTCGCGCATGACCGTAACGTTCTTTTCGGGTAAGGGCCGCCGGGCCGGCGTGGCTCTTGGTGCTGTCTCCGCCGGACTTCTCCTGCTCTCCGCCTGCGAGAAGCCGACGCCGCTCGCGACCGTTACGGTCGGCACGGCGTCCGTCCACACCGAGGCCGCCTGCTACAACAACGGCGAGGCGATCAAGACCTCGGAGATCCAGTCCTGCCTCAACAAGACGGCCGAGAAGTCGATCGAGGTCCACGCGGACGACAAGGTGCGCTTCGGCGTCGACCCGGAGATCGCGAAGAACGGCTGGACGATCTTCATCGGCGGCCAGCAGGCCGAGCAGCAGCCGTACAAGTTGACCTACCGGACCATCCCGGGCAGCGCCTTCTTCGTCGGCGGCCAGCTGGGCCAGCCGGCCCCGGACAAGGTGCAGGTCAGCATCGTCGAGACCAACGGCACGAAGCTCACCGGCGTCTGGCACTTCGAGCTCAAGAAGGCCACCGACTGACGCGCGTGATGCGGGTCCTCGTGGTGACCGCCGTGGCGGCGGAGGCCGACTCCGTCGCCGCCGGGCTCACCGGCCTCGCCGACCCGGTCCCCCGCGCCCTGCCCGGCGGATACGCCCTGTCCCACCACCCGGTGCCGGTCCCGGCGGGATCCGCCGGTGATCCGTCCTGCCCTGCACCGCGCCTCCTCGCCGTCGACGTGCTCGCGGCCGGAGTGGGGCCCGCGGCCGCCGCGGCGGGCACGGCGGCCGCGCTCACCGTGGGGACCCTCGCCGGGGAGCCCTACGGCCTCGTCGTGTCCGCCGGGATCGGCGGAGGGTTCCAGCCGTACGCGCCCGTCGGCTCGCTCGTCGTCTCCGACGCGATCGTCGCCGCCGACCTGGGCGCGGAGACCCCCGACGGCTTCCTGCCCGTCGACGAGCTCGGCTTCGGACGAGCGGTGCACGTCCCGTCCCCGCTGTCCGCCCGCGCCGCCGAGGCGCTGAACGCCCTCCACGCGCCCGTCCTCACCGTCTCCACCGTCACCGGCTCCGCCGCCCGCGCCGCCGCCCTCACCGCCCGCCATCCGCGGGCCGCCGCCGAGGCCATGGAAGGCTTCGGAGTCGCCGAGGCGGCCGGCGCGCACGGCGTCCCCGTACTGGAACTGCGCGCCATCTCCAACCCGGTCGGCCCGCGCGACCGTGCCGCATGGCGGATCGGAGAGGCGCTCGACGCCCTGCGGAACGCCTGCCGGCAGCTCCTCCCCGTCCTCGAAGAGGCACCATGAAGCTGAAGATCGCCTACTCGCCCTGCCCCAACGACACCTTCGTCTTCCACGCCTGGGCACACGGCCTGGTCCCCGGCGCGCCCCGCCTCGACGTCACCTTCGCGGACATCGACATCACCAACGGCATGGCGGAGCGCGGCGAGTTCGACATCCTGAAGGTCTCGTACGCGGTGCTGCCGTGGGTGCTGGACGAGTACGCCCTGCTGCCTTGCGGCGGGGCGCTGGGCCGCGGCTGCGGCCCGCTCGTCCTCACCCGGGAGCCGGGGACTTGTGGGGGTACCTCCCAGACGAAGTCCGGGGGAATCAGCGGCAAGACGGTCGCCGTGCCCAGCGAGCGCTCCACGGCATACCTCCTCTTCCGGCTGTGGGCCGCGGACGTGCTGCCGGGCCCCGTCGGGAACGTGGTCGTGATGCCGTTCCACGAGATCATGCCCGCGGTCCGGGACGGCAGGGTCGACGCCGGGCTCGTCATCCACGAGGCGCGGTTCACGTACCAGAACTACGGGCTGCACTGCCTCGCCGACATGGGCGAGCACTGGGAGCGGACGACCGGGCTGCCGATCCCGCTCGGCGCGATCATCGCCAAGCGCAGCCTGGGCGAGGACGTGCTCCGCAGGATCGCCGAGGCCGCCCGTACGTCCGTCCTGATGGCCTGGGACGACCCGACGGCCTCACGGGCGTACGTAATGGAACACGCCCAGGAGATGGACCCGCTGGTGGCCGACCAGCACATCGGGCTCTACGTCAATGAGTTCACCGCCTCGCTCGGCGAAAACGGATACGCGGCGGTGCGTGGGCTCCTCACACGCGCCGCGGCCGAGGGACTGGTACCGCCCCTCGGCCGCGATGCACTGAACTACGTCTGAACTACACGTCCAGCTGGTCGGCGACCGCCCGCAGCAGACCCGCGATCTTCTTGCCGTGGGCCTTGTCGGGGTAACGGCCGCGCTCCAGCGACGGCGTGATGTTCTCCAGCAGCGTCGTCAGGTCCTGCACGATCGATGCCAGCTCGTCCGGCTTGCGCCGCTGCGCGGCCGCGACGGACGGGGTCGGATCCAGAACCGTCAGAGAAAGCGCCTGGTCGCCACGCTGGCCCGCGACCACACCGAACTCCACCCGCTGGCCGGGCTTGAGCGAATCGACTCCGGCGGGCAGCACTGACGAGTGGACGAAGACATCGCCGCCGTCGTCACGGGAGAGAAAGCCGAAGCCTTTCTCGCTGTTGAACCACTTGACCTTGCCGGTAGGCACGTCTGTCCTCGTCCTCGTAACTCGTCGGGGCTTCAATAGCACTACAGCGGGCCGTCATCGGACCCGCCACGACCAAGGCTAATGGTCCAAGGGCCGGTGACAAGACGTCCCGGTGGTTCCTACGCGCTGGGAACTACCCTGGCCGGGTGAGTAACGAAACCCAGCCTTCTCCCAGCGGCGCCGGCGATCGGCTTGTTCGTATCGGTGCGATCGTCTTCTTCATCGGCGCGGTGGCCACACTGATCACCGTGGCCCCGCTCTTCCTGGGCACCGACCCCTTTCCGATCGGCGCCTACCTCGTCAGCATGCTGATGGGCGTCGGCCTCCTGATCGCAGGCGCCGGCGTACTCCGTTCGATCGCGGCGCAACGCCGTCAGGCACGAGCCTCCGCGTAGGCCTCCGGCCAGGCCGCCTCCGCGGCGGCGCGGGCCGTCGAGGTTGGCCGGTGTGTCCGTCCTCAAGCGCCGGACGGGCTCCGGTCATGACGCCCCACAAGGCGCTGACGCGCGCCACACCCAGGCCGGGTGACGCCCCCGCCCGGGGAGCACGGCAACCAGCTCGGGCGTGACGCGTCAGCGCTTCGCGCGCCAGGCCAGGAACAGCGCCGACAGCACCGCCGCGACCCGGACGACCACCGGCCACATGTCCGCCAGCGCGTCCGCCGTGCCGCCCTCCGGGACCGGCGCGCCCCAGCGGCCCTCGACGCGGCCCCACACCCACACCACACCGCCCGCCAGGGACAGGCCCGGCAGACCGAGTACCGCCAGCTTCATCTGGGCCCGGCTGAGGCGGCGCGAGCCGTACGCGAGCAGCCAGCCGCCGGCCAGCGCAAGCCATGAGCCGAGGAACGCCCCCGCCACCAGCAGCACGGCGGCGAGCAGCAGGAACGGATTGGCCCGGGCCGGAGCCGGGGCAGGGGCCGGGTCAGGAGCCGGGGCCGTCTTCCGGACGCGCCGCCACCACGGGCGCCGCGCAGCCGCCTGCGCGGCCTCCTCCGCCGGCGGCTCCTCCTTGCGCGGCGGCTTAAGGATCTCCGGGACCTCCACTCCGCCGACGAAACCGCCCACCCCGGCCACCTCGTCCACCGGCTCGACGCGCCACCAGTCGGGCTCGCTGCCGGAGGGGCCCAGTTCGTCCTCGCCCGCCAGATGCGGAGGCGACGCGGCAGGCGGCGGGGGCGGGGGCTCCCCGGCCTCCCTGCGCGGACGCGGGATGCGGCCCGTACGCTCCACCGGCGGCCCGGACGAAGGCGCCGGCGGGACGTACTCCGCACCCTCCGACGCCGCGGACACCACCTCGTCCGGCGTACCGAGCCGTCCCAGGATGCGGCGCACCGCCGCCGGGCTGTCCGGGCCGGACTTCGACCGCCGCCGGTCGATCTCCTCCCGGAGCGTCGCCACCAGCCGCATCCGTACGGCCGACGGCAGCTGCCGCTGCTGGGCCAGGTCGCCGACCCGGCTCAGGTAGTCGTAGACCAGCTGGTCACTCTCGATCCCCACGCGATCCCTCCACCGCTCCCTGCCCCGAAGGTAGCGTCTAACGTGGGGCGGATGGGGAGCAGTGAGCCGCAGCGGGAGGCGTACGTGCACGGGACGACCGACGGGACCGCCGCAAAGGCACCGCGCACCCTCGCGGAGGCGTTGCGCGGCCGGGACGAGGCGACGCTCGCCGCGCTGCTGCGCGCCCGGCCCGATCTGCTGAGCCCGGTCCCGAACGACCTCACCCAGCTCGCCACCCGGGCCGGCACCCGCGCCTCCGTCGTACGGGCCGTGGAGCGGCTCGACCGGTTCGCGCTGCAGACGGCGCAGGCGCTGGCGGTGGCCCCGGAGCCGACGCCGTACACCGCCCTGCGCACGCTCCTCACCGGTGACGACGGCGACCCCGAGGTCGAGGCGGCGCTGCCCCGGGCACTCGGCGTGCTCCGTGCGCAGGCTCTCGTGTGGGGCGACGACGAGCGGCTCCGGCTCGTACGCACCGCCCGTGAACTCCTCGCCCCCTCCCCCGCTCACCCCACCCCCACCGGACTCGGGCCGACCGTCGCGGAGGCGGCGGCCGGGATGTCGCCGGGCCGCGTCCAGGAGATCCTGGCTGCCCTCGGGCTGCCCGCCACGCACGACCCGGTCTCCGCGGTCGCGGCGGTGACCTCGCTGTTCACCGACCGCGAGCGCATGGCGGCGCTGCTGGCCGACGCCCCGGCGGAGGCGGTGGCCGTACTGGACCGGCTGGTCTGGGGCCCGCCGTACGGGGAGGTGTCGGCGGACCCGCCCGCGCATGTGCGGTGGCTGCGCGACCGGGGCCTGCTGCTGCCCGCGAGCCCCCGCACGGTCGTCCTGCCACGCGAGGCCGCCCTGCATCTGCGCGCCGGGCGGGCCCACCGGGTGCCGGAGCCGGTGCCCCCCGCCGTCACGGCGGCCGCGTCGCACACCCCGCGGATCGTGGACGCCACGGCGGCCGGGCAGGCGCTCACGGCACTGTCCACCGTGGAGGAGCTGCTCGCGGAGTGGAACGAGGGCGGACCGGCGGTCCTCCGGGCCGGCGGCCTCGGCGTCCGCGACCTGAAGCGCACCGCGGCCCTGCTCGACGTCCCCGAACCCGTGGTCGCTTTCTGGCTGGAACTCGCCTATGCGGCGGGGCTGGTGGCCTCCGACAGCGAGGCCGACGAGCGGTACGCCCCCACCCCGGCGTACGACGACTGGCTCGACCTCCCGGCTGCCGAACGCTGGTCGCGCCTCGCCACGGCCTGGCTCACCGCCACCCGCACCGCGGGCCTGGTCGGCGGCCAGGACTCCAAGGGCCGCACCCTGTCGGCCCTCGGCCCCGAGCTGGACCGCTCCGCCGCCCCCGAGGTCCGCCGCCGCGTCCTCGCCTTCCTCGCCGCCCTTCCGGAGGGCTCCGCCCCGGACCGCGACACGCTGCTGACCCGCCTCGCCTGGGAACGCCCTCCGCGCGGCACGACCACGTCCGCGGCCCCGGCGCGGCCCGCGCACGAGGACCTGCGCTCCCGGCTCGCCCGCTGGACCCTCGACGAGGCCGAACTGCTCGGCCTCACCGGCCGCGGCGCCCTGTCGGCCCATGGCCGGGCGCTCCTGGACTCCCTGACACCTGCCACGGCCGCCGACGCCGGTTCCCTTCCGCACCGCACCCCCACCGACGCCGAGCTCGCCGCCGCCGGGAGGCGGGCCGCGCAGGTGCTCGCGCCGCTCGTCCCCGAGCCCGTCGACCACATCCTCCTCCAGGCCGACCTCACCGCTGTCGCCCCCGGCCCGCTGCAGCAGCCGCTCGCCGGGGTGCTCGCCGTCCTCGCCGACGTCGAGTCGAAGGGCGGCGCGACCGTGTACCGCTTCACGCCCGCGTCGGTGCGCCGGGCCCTGGACGCCGGGCAGGCCGCCGCCGATCTGCACGCCTTCCTGGCCGCGCACAGCCGTACGCCCGTACCGCAGCCGCTCAGCTACCTCATCGACGACGTGGCCCGCCGCCACGGCCACCTCCGCATCGGCGCCGCCTCCGCGTACGTACGCTGCGACGACGACGCCGTGCTCGGCGAGATCCTCGCCGACAAGCGCTCCGCCGGTCTGCGCCTGCGGCGCCTCGCACCCACCGTCCTGGCCGCCCAGGCCGACCCGGCGACCCTGCTCGACGGGCTGCGCGCGATGGGCTTCGCGCCGGCCGCCGAGTCGACGGAGGGCGATGTGCTGATCACCCGCGCCAACGCCCACCGCACCTCGCCGCGCACCGCCCCGGTCCCCGTCCCGGAGGGCCCGCCCGTGCCCGACGACACCCTGCTGGGCGCGGCGGTGAAGGCGATCCTGGCCGGCGACCTGGCCGCCACGGTCCCCCGCAAGGAGGCGCCCACACGCGCGCACGAGGGCGAGCTGCCCCGTACCTCCCCCGCCGAGACCCTCGCCACGGTCCAGGCCGCGGCCCTCACGGGCTCCGCGGTCTGGATCGGCTACGTCAACGCGGACGGCGCGGCCAGCCAGCGCGTGATCGCCCCGGTCCGCGTCGAGGGCGGCTTCGTCACGGGCTACGACCACACGGCGGACGAGGTCCGCACGTTCGCACTGCACCGCATCACGGGCGTCGCGGAACTGGCCGACGACGCGGTGTGACCGCCGTCAGTCCAGCTCCAGGACCACCCGCGCACCCGCGCCTCGCCGCGCACCCGCAACCATGCGGCACACTGGATGTTTGGCCACTCCCGCAACGAAAGGGCGCAGGCGTGAATGGACCCCTCATCGTGCAGAGCGACAAAACGCTTCTGCTCGAGGTCGACCACGAGCAGGCCGACGAGTGCCGTCGGGCCATCGCGCCCTTCGCCGAGCTGGAGCGGGCGCCGGAGCACATCCACACCTACCGGGTGACCCCGCTGGGGCTGTGGAACGCGCGCGCGGCCGGGCATGACGCCGAGCAGGTCGTGGACGCGCTGGTGCAGTACAGCCGCTACCCCGTGCCGCACGCGCTGCTCGTCGACGTCGCCGAGACGATGGACCGGTACGGCCGGCTGACCCTCACCAAGCACCCGGCGCACGGGCTGGTGCTGACGACGACCGACCGCCCCGTCCTGGAGGAGATCCTCCGCTCGAAGAAGATCATTCCGCTGGTCGGGGCGCGCCTCGACCCGGACACGGTCGTCGTGCACCCGTCCGAGCGCGGGCAGATCAAGCAGGTGCTGCTGAAGCTCGGCTGGCCGGCCGAGGATCTCGCCGGTTACGTCGACGGTGAGGCGCACCCGATCGAGCTGGCCGAGGACGGCTGGTCCCTGCGGGCCTACCAGAAGCAGGCCGTCGAGGGCTTCTGGCACGGCGGCTCCGGCGTCGTCGTGCTGCCGTGCGGCGCCGGCAAGACGCTGG